>NHDJ01000066.1 GCA_002167265.1 Verrucomicrobia bacterium TMED56
AAGAATTATAAGATCTTATAAAAATGAGTATAATACGAACTTTGAAATTGAATTTTTGGACTTGTCAGACCTAAAAGAAATATTTCAGGGCAATTCTGCAGAAGAGAGTTTTAGTCAAGTAGTGCTTATGGCTGAGGTATCTGAATTTTCCGAAGCAGACATAGATAGAATCTTTGCTGAAAAAGTTCCTTTTGCTTTTTCAGCAAACTCAAAAAGGCAAAGAGGTACACCTTCTGGACCATTTGTCTGCCTGATTGGTAAAAAAATAGTAAATGCAGAAGAAGCGATCTCCCTTGCACGATATATATCTGCCCCAAGTCGTGGACAATATTATTTGGCGGAAGAAAGTTTTATTGGAGTTGATGGTGACCGATGGGAAAAAAAGCCCATAATCTCAATTTTCTCTAATCCGAAATTAAAACACAAATTTTCTCAAATTTCCGAAACTTTTACCAAAAGAGAGGGTACGGTTCTTGAAATCACTTACAAAGATTTTATCGAAATGAATGCCACAATTAGTTTAATAGCCAAAAGTGAAGCTTTGGAATACTTGCCAGATCTGCTTATTGGCTATGAACTTTCCCAGAACTTCATGCATACATTTGAGTCCATTGGTAAATTAGGAAATACTGAGTGCCTCACTTCCGCACACGGAAAACACAAAATGACATGTAAGAGACTTTTAAATTACCACCAAAAAAAATTTTAAATGTTTGAATATTGTCTTTTGTGATTTGCGAAATTACCCAATACTCGGTTTCTTTATGATATGAACATACTCCGACTTTTACTGATACTGCCATCACTAACATGTTTTGCAGATATTATTGAATCAGAAAGTTGGCAAAAAGAAGTACCAAATAACACCGATGATCTTCTCTCCATACAAAACCGCTTAAGGGATCTGCTTCCAAATTCTCAAAAATCTCTTGTTTCTATTGAGGCAAATGATGGTGCAGGTAGCGGAGTAATTATTTCAGAAGACGGCTTCGTATTGACTGCTGCACATGTCATTGGCAGTTCCGGAAAGAAAATGCAGGTTAGGCTTCCGGATGGAAAGCGAGTTCCTGCAATTAGTTTGGGTGGATCTGAAATATCCGATGCCGGTATGTTGAAGATTACTCAAAAAGGTAAATGGCCATTCGTTAAAATGGCAGATGCCGGTGCTTCCAGTATAGGTGATTGGTGCTTTGGNCTGGGTCATCCTGGAGGCTTTGATAAGGAACGTGGCATAGTTGTAAGAATTGGTAAAATCATCGCAAAAAAAGATGAAACCATGCAGACAGATAGTCGCCTCTTGGGAGGAGACTCAGGAGGTCCGCTTTTTGACTTTAATGGAAGGTTAATAGCAATACATAGCAGGATTTCTCAACAACCCGATCAAAACTTTCATGTTCCGATCGAATGCTTTCATGCCAACTGGGATTTTTTTAAAAATCAACAAATGATTACTTATGAAAAGATGCAGGATGGTGGATTCTTAGGAGTTTCCTGTGAAGATATTGAACAGGGATTGATTGTNCGTGAGGTAATTCCTGATACNGCTGCAGAGAATGCAGGAATCCGATCTGATGATCTGTTGTTGGCGGTTAATGGTGAAATAATTGATTCGCGTGAAGAATTTATCATTCTCATTTCTTCTTTCGAACCCAAGGAAGAGGTTAAGGTGACCTTGAAAAGGAATAATCAGGAATTCTCTTTAAAAGTCACACTTGGTATACGTCCTAGTGCCCAAAAATGATGAGGTGGATTATAAATTTTTCGGTTTCTTTTTGTCTATGGCTTTCTGGCATTTTGGCAGATGAAAATGCTTCAATACCTGTACTGCCATTAGAGTACCGCCTCAATGGAAAGTCCACTCAGCATGCTTTTGGTCAGGCCCGTGAAGAAGCTTTACATTCAACGGTTAGACTAACAAGAAATGGGAAATTGATTGCGATGGGAGCTCTCGTTAGTTCGGAGGGACATGTTCTTACAAAGGCTAGCTCTTGTGTCGGGGCCAGAGAAGCCACTCTGCACAATGGGAAAAGTTATAAGTTAAAGATTAAAAAAAGAAATGAAGAATTAGATCTTGCTCTTTACGAGATTATCTCTGACCAAAAAAATTTCCACTCGTTAACTTGGCATGACGGAAACCGAACTGAAGCTATCTCCTGGGTACTATCTGCGTTCACAGAATTGCAAGAAATACGGGTTGGAATAACCAGCGGTAAACAACGGAAAATTGGAAGGGAAGGTGGTGTAATGGGAGTAATGCTCGGGCAGGAAAACACAAATGGTGTGCGAATTTCAGAAGTCATTCCGCAGGCCGCGGCTGACAAAGCAGGCTTGCAAACTGGGGATTTTATNCAAAAAATTGATGGACGTCGCGTTAAGAAAAGAAACCAAGTCGTTCAAGTTGTCGGGAAGAATGACCCAGGAGATGTTGTAAAAATTCAAGTGCTCCGAAATACAGAAGAGAAAGTATTTACGGTCACTCTCGGTCATCGGTCCGTTACCTTTGAGATGTTTAATCGAAACATTCAAATGAGCGGACCCGTTTCGAAACGCAAAGATAATTTCCCAAATATTATCCAGCATGATCTTCCATTACCCAAAGAAGCAATGGGAGGACCTTTATTTAATCTACACGGAGACTGTATTGGAATTAATATTGCCCGGGTTGACCGAGTCACTACCTATACTCTTCCCAGTGAAATCGCTTTCGAAACTGTTAAATCATTTCTTGGCGATCAATAATCGTCGACTTATCTTAGAGGATATCCCAATACCATACGAAAACCTATTTCAGAACCTCTCCAAGTGGGGTCTACAGCTTCGCGATTAGCTGACCTGCATTCATAAGCTGTTCTCAAAAAGCTGCCGCCACGCAAAACCCTCTTATTTCCATTAAAGGGACCAATTGGATTAATCTTTTTAATATCCGAAGCGCCTAATTCATCTTTGGCATATTCTCCATAAAAGTCATGACACCATTCCATTACGCTTCCATGCATATCGTACAACCCCCATTTATTTGGGGAAAATTGCGTAAGGTTTTCGGTAACTGGAATTAATTTTTTTCTATTTATAAAAGTGGATGTGCCGCCTATAATATATCCTGATTCACTCCCGTCCAGATTAGCATTTAAACCACTTAAATCCTTTCCATCCTCCAATCCACAACTACTGAGATTTCCCGCTCTGCATGCATACTCCCACTCGGCTTCGGTTGGCAACCTGTATATCATCCCATCGGGCAACAAGTCAGCTTTGTATGCCATTTGTGTTTTGGCATGACAATACGCAACTGCTTGAGTGTAAGATATGTTATTTATGGGTAGGTTTCTTTGTCGCAACAATAAATCCGCAAACATATTTGTTATAGTTTTCTCATCCATTTTAAATTTGGACTTTGCTGTAAACTTTGATGCAATTTTCTTCCTAAAGTTAGGAGTTGCTTTTTTCCACGCACTCAAGAGCAATGTCAGAGTTCCAGGACCAGCAAAACAAACACTGTTTTTACTTTCTGAAATAGCCTTCATTCCCATCATAAGATGCTTGAGTTCCAAACTTGAAATCTCCAACTTCTCAATAAAATCATTCTTCTCTTTAAAATCGATATAGATGAGTGAAATTATAATCCTCAAATTTTTAGCTAATTCAAACTTGTCATATCTCTTGACCACATTTTTTACCGAATTCCACTGGCTGATCGTTGTCTCAAATTTAGAGATAAAATAAGGTTGGGTTATAACCACCTTATGAAGAACCTCATCCGGGTCCCTCCCGGTTTCATCCTTAGGACTTCCCATCGTAAATTCACCCGGTTCAATTTTAATGAAATTCAAAAGAATTTTCGCTTTGTCTAATTTATTTTCAAACTCCTGTCCACTTAGGTTTTGTTCTTTTGATTCGGGAAATAATTTTGCATACCAAAGTTTACTCTCTGGTTGATCATGTTCCTTTTCTGTAGTCGTTTCAGAGCAACTAGCAGTCAAAAGAAAAAGAATTCCACCAAGTACTCTCATGTCTGGAACTATTCTTGGCTCATTGGCAGCTTAATAAAGAAAGTCGTTCCTTCTCCTTCGACGCTTTGAAACCAAATTTGTCCATTATGTGACTTTACGATAACATTATGAGCAATTGCTAAACCTTGCCCCGTTCCAATACCAACTTCTTTGGTTGTAAAGAATGGTTCAAAAATTCGCTCCTGCACCTTGGCGGGAATTCCCCCCCCGTTATCATTAATCGAAATAATGGTGCATTCCTCATTTGGATAATGGGTCGTTGAAATGGAGAGCATACCTTTTTGAGCATCTCCAAACCGGTCTCGAATGGCATGGGCACCATTAACAATCAGATTCAAAACAACTTGGTTAATTTCGCCAATATTGCATGGAACCATTGGGATTTGCTCATCTAAATTTGTTTCAACTTCAGCATGATACTTCCACTCGTTTGTAGCCACAACAATGGTTGACCTGATTGCCTGATTTAAATCGTTCGGTTTTTTTTCGGATTCTGCATCACGGTAGGCAAAATTCTTCATGGACTTAACAATTGTGGTAATTCTGCTAATACCCTCGTTCGCTTGTTTCACTGCTTCCGGAGCATTCTCTTTTAAAAAAGAGATTTCTTTTTCATCGGGTGCTTCTTTGGAACCGTTAATCGTTGCGATGAATCCATCCACTGCTTCCTTCAAAAACAATATATTGTCGTTTGCAAATTGAGATGGAGAATTAATTTCATGAGCAATTCCCGAAGCCAACTGTCCAACCGCTTCCATTTTTTGGGCATGTACGAGTTGAGTCTCAAGTTCTTTTCTCTGCTTCATCTCCAACTTCAATTGTTCAGTTCTTTTAAGTAGCCTTGAAGTTCTATCCTTTACGGCATCTTCCAAACCGATGATAAGACCTTGAAGTCTTCTCGTTAGTGACTTTACTTCGCTGGGACCTTCCTCCATACAATTAAAGGGTCTTTTATTTTTAATTGATTGAGTCGCAGCATCTTCAAGCTTTGCAATTGGCAGAGCAATTCTTAGATATGTTATTAATGCTAGTATAATAATTAGGGTAACATAGCAAATAACCGCAACAACAATGGAGTACTCAGTTGTTGACCTACGGTTCTCTAAATCCAAAGCTTTTATCTTGAGCGATTCGTTTGAGATTTGCAAATTGTTCAGCGCTTTAGACTCAAGACTATCAAGGTTTCTCATTAACTTCTCTCGCACCTCATCATACTGACGTTTCGCGTACTCTTTTGCTTTCAACCATTCCTCGTTTTTTTTCTTAGCCATCCCTAATTCTTGGAGTTTTAAGATTCTTTTTTCCAATTCCAGAATTCTAAATGCAATTGGCTTAAAGAGTGATTCAGGAAAACTCGAACGATACTTTTCAGAAATTTCGTTTAGACCTCCTTTGGCTCTTACAATTGAATCAAATGTAACGCTAAATAACCCATCATAACTATCAGGATAGATTTCCATTCCTGTAAAGATACCCCTAACAACAGACAAAAGAGCACTTAAATCTTCAAGTTCAGTAGAAGAATCTCCATACAAGTTCTTTTCATTTTCGTATGCATTATTTGCTAACTCTAGCCTGTCATAAGTGTACCAGGCAAAAACTCCTATTATGATTGCTCCAAACAAACTGGCAGAGGTTAATGAAATGATGTATGCCCGAACATTCATGTTAACTTGTGCTAAACCATATCAATCAAAAAAAGATAACTCTAAGAAATGAGCGCTCTTACCTGAATTTTTGAAGGAAACGGGTTTTCATCGAAACAGGAACTGTAATTTCTGATCACCTTGTAAAGTTGGCGATCGATGTACGAACCTGCTGAGGCGACCAAAAATCCATCTTTCATACGTAGCTCTTCAACTAATCGCATACCCAGTGCAAGTTGCTTAACGGTAACATCCATCAGCATCGAGTTAGACTCACTAATTGAAATCTTTTCTTCCAATGAGACAATAACTTTGGGGTCATAATCATTTGGCCTATTTTTTAAAGTGGACAGGATAATTTGCTTGTCGTGGCCCTGCTCCTCATAAAAGTCGAAATCTAAAGCTGCTCTCAGAATAGAAGCGGCAAGCCTGATTCCTTTTTGGTCATCTTCTTCATATCGGGGCTGAACTTCAATTTTTTTTAAGATTTCCCCCACCTCATCAAAACCCGGGATTTTTTCCAGCATATTTTGGGTGTCATCTGGAAACTTAGCCAATAACTGCTTAACCTGAGAAGAAACCTTTCTTTTAAAATACACATCCTCTGTTACATTCTCTGGGAGGCCAATATAGGCAATCTGTGAAAAAACTGAAGCCACATCCACACGCCATGAATTTTGCAGATTCATGGAATCAGCTAATTCATTCGCCAGCTTTCGAACCCGCTGAACTCTTCCAAAAAATAATGGCTTAGCAGTTGAAAGTGACTCTGCCAGAGCATCCACAGCTCCACGCAATGTTTGATCAAGGAGAATTCTTTTACTTTTAACTAAGTCGTGTTGCTCAAGCCCATCATTGAGCACTTTAATCAAACGCTCGGGGGGACAGGGCTTTGAGAGCATCCGAAAGACATTCCCATCATTGACGGCAGCCATAGCTGAATCAAAGTCGGTGTGTCCGGTGAGAAGGATCGTGGAAACTTCATGGTCTCTTTTCTTAATTTCAGAAAGCATCTCAGCTCCGTTCATTCTTGGCATTCGCATATCAGACAAAACCAATGCAAACCCACCTTCCTTTTCAAAAATCTCCAATCCCTCAACCCCGTCTGAAGCTACAGATAATTCAAACTCTTTACGTAAATTAAGCTGAAATCCACGCAAAATAGAATCTTCGTCGTCAACACAAAGAATTTTTTTGTTCATAAAGTTTACCTTTCAATAATTTGGGAGTTGTTAGGTGACTTGCTTACCTCTTCAAGTCTAGAAGTGCCAACTACCACATGGATCAAAATTTTAGCAAGGCTAAGATCATGTAATAGCGGTTTTCCGCCAATTACATAATTCTGGAGGAAACTCGCTGGATTCTTTCTTCCTGAAATTAAAACAACTTCCATATCTCCAAAAATCAATGTTGTTAGAAGACGGAAAATATAATGAAAGAAATTCATGAGAAAAGAATTTGGCGAAATTGTCGATGTGTCAAGCTAGCGTTAAGGACGCAGACTTATAATTCAGAAACAGTAGGACTTCTTAAATGTCTCAGAAAAAATGTATTTGAAAAGCAATTAATCGCTTCCTTTTTTTTAAAAAAACTACAAATTAATTCTCATGGAATACAAAAGTTTTTGTCGAAGAGATTTTGTCAAAGCAAGTTCTGCGATATCCGCAGGCTCTTTACTCGCTGCACCTAATGTTGCACGAGGTGCCAAAAATGATAAAACTCTTAAGGTTGGGCTTGTCGGAATTGGGGGAAGAGGAAGTGGTGCTGCTGCCCAAGCTATGGGAGCAGATGAAAATGTAGCCCTCACAGCAATAGGTGATTTATTTGAAGATCGCATTAAACTTCGTAGCCGCATACTCAAGGCCAGAGGTCGAGATAAGTATCAAGTAACCCCCGAGACCACTTTCTCTGGCTTCGACGCCTATAAAAAGGTTATCGACTCCGGGGTGGATGTGGTAATTTTAACCTCACCCCCAAACTTCAGACCCCAACATCTTGAATATGCTGTAGAGAAAGGAGTTCATTGCTTTTTTGAAAAACCTGTAGCGGTCGATGCACCAGGAGTTCGCAAGGTCATTCAATTAGCGAAAAAGGCAAAGGAAAAAAATCTTGGGTTTATGTCGGGCTTTTGCTGGAGACACCACTATCCTAAAAGAGAGATCTTTGGGAGAATTCTTGATGGGGCACTGGGAGATTTGCATGCCATGTATAGTACCTACAACGGGGGCGAAGTTTGGAAGAAGAAAAGAGAAGAAGGATGGGGGGACCTGGAGGCACAATTGAGAAACTGGAATGCACACCTTTGGCTATCAGGAGACTCCATTGTTGAGCAAGCCGTTCATTGTATTGACATGATGCAGTGGGCGATGGGAGACACCGTCCCACTCCACGCGGAAGGCTCTGGAGGCCGACAGGTTTATGACGACCCTGATAAATACGGGAACATCTACGACCACTTCGCCTGCATCTATCAATGGGAAAACGGAGCCAAGGGGTATCATTTTTCTCGTCAACAAAATGGGACGGTTGGAAGTTATGAAGTAGAACTCTTTGGCACCAAAGGATCATCCTCTGCAAAGAATCGACATACGATAATAGCTGGAGATGAATCATGGCGTTACCGTGGCGAAAATAATGATATGTACCAGACGGAACATGATGAATTGTTCGCTTCAATCCGTGAAGGAAACCCTTTTAATGATGGGGAAAAAGCAGCACACAGCACGATGGTAGCTATCATGGGAAGAATGGTTGCTTACACTGGACAGAAAATAACCTATCAAGATGCCTTGAATTCCAAGGAAGATTTAACTCCCCCTCATTTTGACTGGGAGCAATCCTTAGATGTGCCCACTCCCCCAGTTCCCGGAGTAACCCGTTTCATTTAGATATTATCAGGAATTATTTTGTCCTTAAAAATCAGCAAATTATTGCTGAGTGGACTCTTCCAGTTTCAAAGTCTGATAGAACTCGTAAAATTTTGGATCCGTGGATTTAAAATCATCCATATATTGATCACCCATCTTTTCGATTTTTTTTCCCAATTCCAAAACAATTTGCCTGTTGGACAATGTCGATAGTTCAGGGTCATCCTTGTGCTCCTGCCTGTATAATCTGACAATTTCACAATCAAACTCCGCATTCATAGTTTGGATAGGAGTTTCTATAAAAGAATTTTGAAAAAGAGTTGTTTTTGAAACATTTTTATCAAGTTCAGTTTCTAAGAAGCTTTCAGGATTTGATAACTCAGAGAGGGTTTTTAATTCAGTTTCATTGAGATCATTTACCAATACCGATAATTTGAGGACTTTTTCCTTTTGGATTTTTAATGCTCCATAGAACTCCACACACTTCAAAATATGAGGTAAAGTAACTGCGGGAATAATATCTTCATCATCTGGATCAACCACTCTGAGTACACCGCCAATTTTAGACTGATATAAGTAATTTGAAATTCTTGCACTCTCAACCATTTTCAACATTTGAAATGCGGCACCTTTTGAAACATCTACCATAGTTGGCCCCGTTAAAAGACCAAATATCCATGTAGATTGGCGGGACGAATTTAGTAAATTATTTTCTGTCGGATCTTGTAAAATCGCCAACGAAATAAGATCATCATTCTTTTCAAGAATTTTCATTATGTGGTTTGCAGATTTCTTTCTTCCACAAACCATCACAGTTTTTGAGATCAAGGGATAATCACTTTTAAGAAAAAGAATTTGCCTTTCAAGTTCCTTGGCTGAAGAAAATGGAATAGATACACATGCAATACCCCGTTCAAGGAGAAAGGAAAAAGTTGTTTCAAGATTTTTGGTTTCATTTTTAGACAATCCATTCTCTGTATCATGTAGGTAAACTAAAATGGCTCGGGCATATTCCAGAGTGTCTCCCCTCCTTCGGGCAACATTATTGCCAACATCGGATTCTGTAGCCAACCTTTTAAGTCCGGGAAAAATTACATCTCCAACATAACTTTCATTGTTTTCTAAATTGCGGTAATCGAATTTTTCTAAGGGGTTAACCGCGTTTTGCTTAAAAGTTAAAAAGTGGTCTCGTACTGGACGACCAAAACTTAGGATGGATTTTGAATATTCATTCTCTTCCAAAATTCTTGATTGGAGATTTTGCAACGACAAGTCCCCCTTGGGCTTCTTCGTAAAATGATCAAGTGGAAGGCTTAAACTTTGTGAAGATGAACTGTTTAAGTCTCCCCATGCCAATTGTAACCTAAAATTTGCATAGTCCTCAGCAAACCGAAAACAAACTCCTTCAAATAAAATAATTACTAAAACCCAAAGGGAAAATTTAAGAACTTTTGGAATAATCTTGCTCATTCGCTTTTTTCTTCAAACTTATTTTCAGTTTCGGTTGAGTCTTCATCGCCCTCCGAATCTTGTGCTTCATTCCTTAGTTTAAGTAGTTCTTCAGGCAAATCCTCCGTTGGCGGAGGGAGCAAACCATCACTCGGTCCTTCATCAATCAGTTCATCTGCACTTTGTTTCTCATTAAATTCAATATCTACTGGTTCCTCTGCCTCATCTGCGGGTAATGTCTCCCCTAAGTTTTCATTAGCAACACCATCCAACGAAAGGGAGTCTTCACTCTCTTTGATTGATAAAGTATCCTCAGTTTTTGACAAATTGGATGAATCTGCTTCTGGCTTTTCTGTATTCGATTCTGAATCTTCCGTGATTTTTGCAGAATCTTCTGTACTAGGTTGAGCACCGCCTTGCAAAGAATTCTCAGACCCGTCATTCAATCCGGCTGAATCGTCGGCAGACTTATCATCGGTTGTTTCATTGTCGCTTTTTTCTGGTGACTCGTCCGTGCTCTCAGTGCCAGTTTCCCCGTCGCCTTCCTCTTTGGAGACAATTTCAGGTGTCTTAGCTTTGGGTAATGTCTGCTTAATGGGTTTTTTGACCCGGGGCTTCTTATTACTGTAAGAGATTAAAAGAGGACCTGTAACTATTGAAAATGCGGTGAATAAAAAGAGTTCTAATTTGTCCGAGTCATTCATTATATGATCATCATTTTCTATTACGAAAAAAATGTAACACACTATGGCTAAAAGAATCCAACCAGTCATTTTGCTAAAAGCTTTGATCATTTTTGAGAACCCATCCAAAAAACTTATGTAAATTAGGATTCCGCAAAATAACAGAGACGAAAGAGTACACAGAATCTTTAACCTGAGAGCTTGGCTGGATAAAAGGTCCGATTTAACAGAACCAAAAATCTCTGGTATATAATAACCAAAAAGTTTAGTCTGCGTTAAGTTTACTACGAAATTTTCAAGTGAAGTAAATCCAAGTAATAAGGACAGCCAAAAAAATCCAGTGGTAAGAAAAATTACAACGGCTGAGGACAAGAAAAACGCTCTGCTTTTCGAAAACATACTATTGATGTTACTATTTGAAATGCTAGAACAATGGCAAGAGTTTGTTCTTAAAAACTAAAGGTGATGGACGGATTTATTGCTATCCGTAGCTCTATGTAGCTAAATATCTCTCAATATTCCAGTACTATCACCGACTTGCAAAGCGTCTACTCCTACTTTTTCCAAAACCCCCAAGTAAAAGTTTGTCATCGGAACATTACCAAAATCCATATGCCTACCAATCGATAATCCAAGCGATTTCCCCCCTGCCAAGAGAACGGGCAGATTAGAATGTCCATGACGGTTCCCATCGCTTATGCCACTACCCAAGACGATCATGCAATGATCAATCAGTCGGCTTCCGTCCACCTCACGAATACTCGAAAGCTTTTCCATAAAGTAAGCAAATTGTTCTGTGTAAAAGTGGTCTATTTTAGCAAGCTTCTTTATTTTCTCAGGATCATTTCGGTGATGTGAAAGTGAATGATGTCCCTCTGGTACACCAATATCCCGAAAACTACGGTTACTGCCATCATGGGCCAATAAGAATGAGCTTATACGAGTTGAATCGCTTTGATAAGCAAGTGCCATCATGTCGAACATGATTCGCAGGTGTTCTTTGTAAGTTCCTGGAATGCCATCTGGCATTTCCTGATATGAAAATTCTTTCGATAATTTTCCCTCTCGATCAATTCTTTTTTCTAATTCGCGAACACTCGTAAAATATTCGTCTAGTTTTTCTTGGTCCAATCGACCTAAACGATTCTTCAAACTTTTAGCATCATGCAAGGCAAAGTCCAAAATACTTTTATTTATGGCTTTTCTCTTAAGTTGGTTTACACGATCAACTCTGGAACTTGCATTGCCAAATAAACGCTCAAAAACTAACTTGGGATTAGATTCTGGTATCATTGGCATGGATTCGGTCTTCCAGGATAAATTATATTGGTACGCACAACTGTAACCAGAATCGCATTTTCCAGATCGTCTCACTCCATCGCAACTCAATTCCAAGGAAGATAGTTTTGTTTTTTCTCCAATTATATCAGCCGCAATTTGATCAACTGAAACCCCAATCTTGATATCTTTGCCAGCTGTTTTTTTGGCCTGACAGCCCGTCAAAAAAGTAGCGTTAGCCCTGGCATGATCACCGCCTCCATCTCCATTAGCATAGGCTTTGGTATGATCTAACCCACTTAAAACCTGAAAGTCATCGGTGTGTTTTTGTAGAGGCTTTAAACTGTTTGGTAAATTTCTGAGGCGACCAGTTTCTTGGGGTCGCCACTCATCCATTATCACTCCGTTTGGAATATATGTAAAACCCATGCGTACTGGTATGTCAGATACCTGCTGTCCAAATGATTCCATGGTTGGCAAAACAAGTGAAACTCCCAAACCTCTGAGTATGAATCTTCGACTAACTTTCGTAAGTTGCATTGTAAAGTATATTACACAATAATAAAGTTTTAGGACGAAATAATCAAACAGTCTTAATTGGAAAACTGAAAAGGCTTACTTTTTAAAACCTCAAATAGTAAGTCAGCGAAATTAACTTGCTCCTCTCCCAAACTGCCAACGACATTATCCACCGCTTCTCTATCTCTGTAGTTCAGCCCTCTGCCCAAACCATAAACAAAGAATTTTTGAGTAATGCACCGAATTAAAGACTTTTTTTTATTTTCATTCAAAAAAGTCTGTAATTCAAGAACTCCGGTAAATTGTTCACCTGAACTCAATTTGCCGGTAGCATCCACGGGTACTCCATTCTCTTCTTTTCTCCAATTTCCTGTCGCATCAAAGTTCTCCATGGCATAGCCTAAATTGTCCATGCTTGCATGGCAGGAATAACAGGCAGGATTTTTAGAATGAAGTGTCATCTGTTCTCTAAAGGTTAGTTTTCTTATATTTTCCTTATGGGATTCTTCCAATTCCGCCACACCTGGTGGTGGATCGCGGGGAGGTGCTGCCAATAAGTTGTCTAAAACCCATTTTCCTCGTTTAACTGGAGATGTTCGAGTTGGATTAGAAGTGACAGTCAAAATCGAACCATGAGTAAGAAGACCGCCTTTTTTAACTAAATCCTTATCTGTAAAAATAACTTTTCTGAACTTATCATCAAAGTCTCCATGAAGTCCGTAGTATGTGGCAAGATCATGATTAATCATCGAAAAATTGGCTCCCAAAAGTACATCAATCGATAAATTTTCCCGTAGTAAAAATTTGAAAAACTCCTGCGTTTCTTGAATCATTGAGATTCGAACTTTGTTGGTGAATTTTGGGAATTGTTCCGGGTTTGGGTTTACAATCTGCAAGTCTCTTAACTGAAGCCATTGCCCGCAAAAGTTTTTTACAAATTCATTTATCTTTTCATTGGATAACATCCTCTTGAATTCATTTTGCAAATTTGCACGAAGTTCAGTATTCTGTGCCAGTTCCCATAATTTATCGTCCGGGATTGTACTCCATAGAAAATATGACATGCGATGAGCAAGTGCAAATTCATCAATTTGCTGATGTTTCAGACTATTTTTGTTCGGGCTTTTTTTCTCTTCTCGATAAATAAATCGGGGCGAGACCAGTGCTGCCTTAAAAGTCTGACGCAAAGCTTCAACTGTCGTTAAATCTCTCTTAATCATACCCAAGAAGAAACTTTTATGCTTCTCTAGCTCTAGTTTACTTAAAGGCATGCGATAGATTCGTGGAAGCCATTTCTCAAGTGCTTTCATTGCATGACCATCCCTGATTTTTTCTGTTTGCCACTCCCCAAGTAATCGGTTTCTGGTTTCACGGTATTTCAATGCAACACCCTCTGGAAAAAATATTTCCATTTCTTCGATAAATAAATTTCGGTCTCTAAGTTTTGAATTTTTATTCTTGGGATCGTAAAAATCATTAATGAAGTGAAGAGAGATTTTATTGTTCGAATTTTTTTTTGCAGAGAAGTTGAACGCATAGAGAGATTTTTGAGGATATTCGGAATCAATTGAAAAAGTTTTGATTTCTTCCCCGTTAACCTGGACTTGCATTTTGGCAAATTCATCTCCTGCACGGCTTGCGGAAGCCCAAACTTTTACTTGATAAGTGCCTGCACGGCTAGCCGCATAAGATATGGAAAAACTGCCCCGGGAAGGCAACACACGAAAACTGCCTTGTATCCTTCCGCCCAAAATTTCACCAGCCTTGTAAAGAACAGATTCTCCTTGATCATTGATCGGACCAAGAGCCTTCTCCATTACGATTTCGGCCATCCCCATATACTTTTCCATCAGGAGTGGTGAAAGGGTCAGTACTTCTCCAATGGTGTCGAAGCCATAGCCTGTATCATCCGCAGGAAAATAGGTTTCAGCATCAATGGATACTTGAAAAAGGTCATTAACCGTATTTTCATATTCTGTTCGATTAAGCCTTCTTAAAACTACATGCCCCGGATCAACTTCTCTGGGATCATACTGAAAGGAAGCTTTCTCGACCCAAGACAATATACTATCAACTTCATAATCCATGGGTTGTGGAACATTCGCAGGTGGCATATTTCGATTGTAGATGTTCTTCCAAACTCTATCCCACTGCTTTTGATGCTCTTGGAAGTTACCCAGAGAGATCAATTTATCCATCTCAAAATCTCCTTTTCTGGCTCCATCACCATGACAATCATAACAGTACTCCTCGAGCAAAGGTATCACATCTTCAATAAAAGCTTCATTCTTTCCAGGCTTGGCAAAACTTAATCCGCAAAAGATAATGTTAAGAAATCCAAGACCAAATTTTAGGAGAACGGAATTCATGCTTTTTATCTTTTATCTTCCGGATGAAATTTCAATCTGTACCACCATTAAGAAGAGTTTTTATTACTAAAATTAAATAAATCTATTTGGAATGAATACTCAGGTCATCAAAAAGGATGGGAGTACTGGCATAGGGGAAGCCCCAAAGGGCACACTTGCCTCCTTTATATTCAAGGCTGAATTTTTCACTGACCAACCAAGAACTTGGTTCCTCTTCAAGCTTCGGCCAAAGTTTATATTTAACAACAGTTGATTGGAAGGAATCCTCTGGAACCATTTGAAAACGGACAGACCACCATTGGCCTGCGGTCCACAAGAAGGGTAATGTCTTCAGAATTTTCTCTTCGCTAGAGAGAACTAAATTTTTGGCCGCAGGATTCAGGCGTAAACGCAATCCTCGAATACCGCCTATTCCGGCAGCAATAGATGGCTTCCTTCTGCCTTTATTAGTGGAGAAAAAAGAGAATCTTAATTCCAAAGCTTTATCCTTGATCCTTGGACCGAACAATAAACCGAAATCACCCACAGGTGAACCTGGTAAAGCCAAGATTTCACCTTGGTCCTGATCGGTTTGAACAGTGTACGCACCGTCCAGAATAAACAAACTCTCTGGTTCGCTACCAACCTCAATCCGGGAAAAGTCTTCACTAAATTCAACAGTCCATTCCGAAGGACTCACTGGCAATCCAGTCTCATCTGTGATTGTACTTCCAGCAATTTCAACATCATAACCTTTTTTATAAAATTTTTGTTCACAACCAAGGCAAACAATGCAGCCCAAAATGGCTAACGGCCTCAATCTGTATTGAAAAATCATTATAAAGGTCTGGATGTTATTCATTTTTTAACAAGTGAAGTTGACTTTTTCGCAAGGTCAAGAAAACGGCAATCCATACCCAGAAAAAAGCAAGTATAGTAAGAGCAATAAAAAACCAGAGGAATCCAAGACTTGGAGAATCCAAAATCGTTCCAAATAAAGCGGGTGAAATACCTAATACTGCGGAAATGGATCCAATAAAAATCCCTCCAAATGCTAACTGTGCATGCTCTAGAAAAATAAATTTTCGAATATTATCCAGTCGGTACCCGATTGCCTCAAAAAGGGCAAATTCCTGTCCACGCTCTACTAAGTTTCGGACAACAACCAAACCCAATCCGCATGTACCAATTAACATACCAAGACCACCAAGTCCCTGAAAAATAGAAAGGTATGTATTTTCGACTTCAAGTAATTCTTCAAGTATTGCCAATGAATTTCTAAACTCCATTCCATGCTGAAATAAACGATCCTCCAAATGAACCGCCAATTTATCGGTATCCGCTTGTTTGCCAGAAAGCATAAAACTTCGGTACCCTCCCTGTTGCTTGAATTTTTTAAGGAAATCGTCTTCTTTTATAAATAGTGCACCCTGTAGCATAGATCCTTTAAATGCTCCCACCAATTCAATTTCAAATGGCTTTCCTTCTCCATCCACATAAGGCAACCTGTCTCCCACCCCTAATTTTAAAGCCCACATCATTGTGTTTTGATCGACAAGTGCAGGAACAACATTCTGATCTATATCTTGAGAAAGGCTCGACCAGTTACCTTCGGCAAAACCAAAGCGCCCCGTAAAATCGCCAGGCTTGACTCCGTAGATTTTAGGCCGAAGAGCTTTATTGAGATTCAAGCAACTTGCATCATCACCCTCTCGTAAACGTAACGGAACAACTTTAGATTTCTCCAATAAGCTCTCATTTAAATCAAAAAGGTTTATTGCTTCATCGTTGTTTAAATCATCGTAAACAGGAGAAGCGGACTCACCCCAAAATGTAAATCCACCTGTACCAGATTGTAATTCATCCGGAGGTGCAGAAGGTGCCTTGCGAAAAGCTCCGGTACTTACCACAAGAAATGTTCCTGCTGACATAGCACCAACTGTAACCAAGCTTCTTCCAGTACGCTTACCCAGATTCCTACGATTGAGCTGAACCAGTTGCGAAAACCTTTTCTCCGGGTTTCCAGTGTTCCCAAGAGCTGCCCGAAATAAAAATAAGCCACCTATGAGCATTAATCCACCCGCACCAAAAAATGCCATGGATGCCTGGTTGCTTCTTAAGCCAAAAGAAAAAACAATAGACAGAGACAGTCCAAGGCAAAGCAAACCAACCCATAAATGCCAACTTCTTTTCATAGCTACATCAGTTGCACCGATAGTACCGTCACTCCCTGAGACTAGAAGTTCGACAGGTTCTCGTTTTAAGAGCTTTCTTGTTGACCAAATCATCGCCATTAAACAAGTCACTGTAGACCCGATTCCCCCGGTCATGATAGAGTTCATGGAAGAATCGTATTGAAAGCTTGCTCCTGATACTGCCCCGCTCCATTCGCCGCTAAGCAAGCTAAGAATCGTTTTTCCATAAATGGACGCAAGCATTACCCCGAAAGTTGAACCGATAACTGCTGCCAGTAACCCCTCGCCCCAATAGACAAGTCTTATTTTCTTTGTTTTCCAACCAACCGCTCGCAATATCCCTATTTGCTGACTTCTTTGCTCAAGAGAAAAGCTGAACATCATACCGCTTATGGCCAAAGCTGCTACAATCACAAAAAAACTAAAGCCCATAAACAACTGCCCAAAATCAACGGGAGACTCCACAGATTTTTGAACATCCGAGCGAAGACCTCTTAAAACCAGTCCGGCATCCTCTGCCTTCAAATTTTTTCGCAAACGCATCCTCACCTCCTCGAGGGAAATATTATTTCTATTTATTCTTATTCCAGTTAATGAGCCCCAACGGTTACCCCACATCTCCTGCCCAGCTCTCAGGGAAACAAAACCCTTTGGAGTTCCGCGGTACTTTTCCCAATAGTCCTCATCAAGATCTCTCACTTTATGAATAATTGGAATACCTGTATCCCACTCTCCACATGACTCCGCATCGGAAAGTCCCGGAAAACGAGGAGTCCAGTCACTTTCCTGATTCTCCAAAACGAGTTGTGGGGCAGGAAGAATTTTTCGAAGTGTAAATTCTCTTGAAGATTCGATTAATTTTCTTCTTTCACCAACCGTATAATAACTGATTTTAATGCTATCGCCAAGTGTCGCATTTAAATCATTCGCCGCCCATTGGTTGAGGGCAATGTCTCCATCGCCCCAATCATTGTTTAAAAAATCNACTTTCGCAGGCGATACTGCACTCATCATGGAGTAAGGAATCAAGGAAGTACGATTCTGGTCTGCTTTTTTTTCAATCCCATTCACCAGATAGGTAAACACACCTACTGAGTCCTTTTTTACCCGACTTGCCTGTTTGACTAAACCATCCGATAGAAAAACCTGCCTAGCCCTCACACTCCATTGGTTGGAATTTAGAAGCTCCTTAATTTCGATACCTGCATCTTCGAGGGTCCAACTTTTGTCGATTGCTTGCTTTGCAAGTTTTAGTTCAACCTTTGCTTCTCCAGGGTCACCGATGAGAAGAAAATTTGCAAATTTTGTGCTACCAGAGACTTCATCTAACGAGCGGAACAATTTTTTTTGCAATGAACCCAGAGGCACAAATATTGAAAGAGGTGCTAGCTGATTCCCTTGCAATCCAAAGTTTCCGAATCCCTCGGCTTGTAAGATTCCACCCAATGGATTGTTCATCGTAACGAATTTGTTATCCCGCTCGCCTGACATCGGTGCATCCCTGGAAAACATACTAGGTTCTTCCATTCTCAGGATTAGTCTATCTCCCTTTTCCAAATTCAATCGTTTCGCAAGTCTCTGGTTTACAAAAAAACTATCAGAGTCCCATTTCGGGAATTCTTTTTTCACCGACAAACTGCCCAATGGTGTATGAGCAAAATCAGGTGCCAGCCTCCAAAACCTCTCATCCACACCGAGTACCTGTACATTGGACACCCGTAGCAGACCATCTGGAGTTGTTAAGGTTCCCCGGGTTAAGGCAATAGGGGAAACTACAGAATTTTGGGAAAGCTTTTCTTTAATTCGACCCGCAAGACCTTCCTCAAAAAAGCCGTCAGGTGAAAGCATAGCGATATCACCCTTTCCAATTCTTTTCTCCCCGAACTCACGAAGAGTGGAACGCACAGAATCACCTACGGTCAACGCACCTGTCAAAACGATTGCACATAAAGCTGCTGCAAAAATAATTCCAATATTTTGCCTGCGGAAAAAGAGCAGGTTTCTCAAGATGATCTTCCAAAGATTCATTACCTATCCTGACTCAAACTACCTTCGTTAAATCGGAAGGCTTTTTTCATTTGATTAGCATCCTCCAACGAGTGAGTAACCATCAATAAGGTCACCTCTTTCACCTCATTCAATTGTTTAAGCAAATCAATGAGATGATCTGAATTCTTTGAGTCCAAGGCTCCGGTTGGCTCGTCTGCCAACAGAACAGAAGGGTTGTTGATGAGGGCACGGGCAACTGCTACCCGTTGCTTTTCACCTCCCGATATTTGACTGGGTAAATGAGTCAAGCGATGGCCAAGCCCAACTTCCTCTAATAGGTTAGCCGCACGGTCCATGGTATCATCTCCCTTAATTTCACCGAAGCCAGCAAGTGCTGGAACCATAACATTTTCCAAAACCGTGCAGGACGGAAGAAGGTGATGAGATTGAAAAACAAAGCCAACCGTTTGGTTCCGATATTCTGCCACGGCTTGCTCAGAAAGTGCGGCTAAGTTGAGCTGATTGACTTGAATATTTCCAGAAGTAGGCTGGTCCAACAGACCAATGATATTAAGCAATGTACTTTTACCTGACCCGGATGGTCCGACAATGGCAACCGATGAACCTTTAATCACTTCCAAATCAACTTGACTAAAAACATCTATGGTCTCTTCGCTGTTCGGCGAGGGAAATGATTTTGAAAGGTTGGAAATTTCAATAATATTTTTCATTTTAAAATCTTATTTTCATAATTTTATCCATCTTTTAGCCTTCATCTCATGACGTGGTAGGCTTCCTGTAACCACTTTCTTTACCGGTATGCGTAAGGAAAATGCTTCCTGAAAGGCTTGCTCAACCCTAAGTGAGATATCTTCACTTGATTCGATCTTCACTTGTACCTCCAACATGGAATTACGCTCTAAAAAGACAACTTGATGTTCGATAATTTCAGGGAAATTTCCCAAAATTGAATTCACTGCTGATGGATATAAGTTCACCCCTCGAACCACCACCATATCGTCCACTCTACCAAGTATACCACCTTGCAAGTCAAAGGCAGGCAGGCCTTTTTCATCAAAACCATAACTTGCTTTGACCAAGTCCCCGGTTCGATAGCGAAATACTGGACAGCCCGTCCGACCTAAAGTGGTAAGAACCAATTCCCCCTGAACTCCATCTTCAACTGGTTGACCACTCTCCGGGTCGACAACCTCAGGAAAATAACTGTCTAAAATGATTCTCAAGCCTCCAGATTGCCCCGGAGTTTCATAGGCAACTGGACCCACCTCGGTCATGCCATAATGGTCATGCACATTGACTTCTTTTCCCCATGCTGATGACATTCGCTTCCTAAATGCAGGTAAGCTCCCTCCAGTTTCACCCGCAACAATGATTGACTTTAGGTCATTCTTCTCCAAATTAACTCCAGACTCAGTCGCCACCGAGGTCAATCGCATAGCATAAGTGGGGGTACAGAATAAGTGCTGGGCTTTTTGATGGATAATTCCATGAAGGCGTTGTTCGGTGCTCTGGCCACCTGCCGGTATGCAAAGGCAACCCCTTTGAGTCGCAGATTCATAAGCCGTCCAGAAACCAAGAAAGGGACCAAAGGAAAATGCAAAAAAACAACGGTCTCCTTGCTGGATTCCAGCTGATTCCAAAACACGGTCCCAGTTTCCAAGCATCCACCGCCAATCCTCTGGCGTATCCAACCAGGTCATTGGCTTTCCCTGTGTTCCACTGGTTTGGTTAAACTTTTTGTATTCAGAAACCGGAAAGGTCAGGTTCGTCCCATAAGGAGGATTGTTTTGTCGATCCTTTGCCAAATCTTCTTTGGTGGTGAAAGGGCACTGTTCGATAAAGTCTGTAAACCCATTCCATTTATTAATTGATTCAAGACTTGAAAAATGAGCCTTTTGAAAAAGATTGGAAACATAGATGCGATTGAGGTTGTCCTTAAAATCGTTCCAACGTTTACAATCCCATCTATCAGCCACTTCTCGGTTGCCGGAGGAGACTGTCATCCTGCCAAGTTGGAGGGTTTTACGTTTGAGATGCCTCAGCAGGCGGAGGAGCCTTCGGGGGTTTGGGCGCATGCTTTGTCGCAAGATAGCCTCCAAGAGCCGCCATCGCTATACCTAAAATAAAAGGCAATTTCACATGTGGCCAGTTACCTTCTTTCGTGGTGCTGACGATGGCATTGACGATCGGTGCGCCGGCAAAAATCACCGACATGATGACCGGAACATAAGCAGGAGAAGGCATTTTTCCAAAAGCAAGTAATACCCCTAGAGCACCAACTGCTCCAAGAGTTCCTGCAATCAAGGACCACTGCCAGCCCTTGGTTGGAAAAGTCCAGAAAGCTACATTACCACCCTTCAGTTTAAGAATAATCAATGGGGCAACCACTGCAGTGAGGAAATATGCCAGACCCACCCAGAGAAAGGCCATTATCCTGCCATTTTCTTTATCTCCCATATTACTTGAACCGATGTGCATACAAACCCCATAGGTCCCCCAGCAAACCACTGTTAAAAAAGCGAATTGTAAATATTGCATAAGTATAAGTGTAGTAAAATTACATTCTCATATATAGCACGGATGAAGTCCATGCAGAAACCTAATCATATCATAATAATATAGAGAATAAATTTCATTTCTGAATAGTGTACTTAAAATCAGTGAAATACAGAAACAAGATTACTAATCTTTAATTTTTGCCTGCACAACATCCGGGATCATGATCGGAGCCATACTTCCACTCGCCTGATCAAAGCGGACACAAGCAGCCACCACTTCTCCAACGGCTGCCTTTACCCGCTCCCCACCTTCATCCTTCCAAAATTGAAACGCATAAGCAATAGACCGGTCACGGATCTCAGTGATGATGAGTTTAACCTCCACTTCTTCCTCAAACCGTAAAGGTCTTTTGAATCGGCACGAAGTCTTAACCCTAGGCCATCCAAATCGGCCGTTTTCATCTTCCATGTCAACGGAAAGACCAAGACTGCGAAGAAATTCGTGTTCGCAAATTTCCATCCATCGATAGAAGTTGGTGAAATGCATAATACCGGCGAGATCCGTTTCAGAAAATTCAACACGTCGGATAATGGAAAATTCAGTGGTCATAGTAAATTTATTTTTGTTTTACGGGAAGAGGTGACACGACTTCATCAACCAACCTTTTAGCTAACTTTTCGTTGGAGTATGTATTTAATACAGCTTGATGAGCCTTCAAGCCCATTGATCTGGTAGTTTGAGGATCGTTCAAAAGTTCATCCAATGTTTCGGTGAATGCACCTGAAGCTGATGGATCGTATAACTTTCCACCCCGTGTGGATTCAACGATTTCAGGAAAAGCTCCAGTATTAGGTAAAACTACTGGCGATCCAGCAAGCAAAGCTTCCACAACATAGAGCCCGAAAGCTTCTGGGTACCTGGCGGGAACTGAGAAGATGGAGAGTGACTTTAGAAATGAAAATTTTTCTTCACGACTGATATTGGGTGTAATTGAAAAACAATCGTTCAACCCCGCCCGTAAAAGTTTGCTCTTTTGTTCCTCCACAAACGGGACATCTTCATCCGTCATACCTCCAGCTATCTTTAGATGAAGATGTTCGTGCTTACCGGATTCTTTAAGCCCGATAAATGCATCCACTAAAATATCCAACCCTTTAAGAGGGCAAAGCCTTGCCAGATAGCCAACGCTTGGTGGGAGGGGGAGTTCCTTGGCCGGAAAAACCCCCTCGGTGGTGATTCCATTTGGATGATATTTGATTGCCTCAGGTTCTAAAGATAATCGTTCCGCCATCAATGTCCCAAAGTAATGGCTTGGAGCAATGCAACCATCCAGACAGGAAACATCATTGGATAAAAGATTCCAGGCTTCCACTCTATATTCAGGTAAAAGAGAATCGAGAAATGAATCTTCACCCTGCAAAAATCCGTAGACAGGTATTTTAAGCTCCCTTTTTAGTACCTTTCCAATACCGGCAAGCATAATGGTGGAAAGAAAGAGAACATCAGGAGTGCCCTGATTGCGGAACCATTCTAAAACTTTATTAACTTCTTTAACTAAAGGGCCATCTTCCCCACGGAAGGTGGAAAGTGTAATTTCTCCTAAGTCTTTACTTGATGTCATACCGCTACGAGCGGCTGCTTTTCGTAAGAGCCACTTATTATCGAAAGCCTTGTCTATCCATTTTGGCGTGTGCCGAAAGAGGGAAAATTTATGCTGTAAATAAACATTGATCCCTCCAAAGAAAATTGGCAGATCGGGTGTAACGTCTGCCTCATCCAAAAAATGCGGAAGGTAAGTGGGTAGCATGGTGACATCATGCCCTTGTGCTATAAGCTGGCGGGCAAGGGAGTTATCCCTCATGCATACTCCACAGTAGTAGTTTCCCGTTCCGGGCGTTAGGAAAGCAAGCTTCACGAAGAAGCGTGAGCTAGGCCATGCTCCACAGGGTCGGGCAGATCAGCCAGTTCAGACATAGCATCAAAAAGTTCACGAAAGTCTTTGTCATCTACATTGCCAACTAGGCAGTCGGTAAGTGCAGAGCGTAAATGATCACCCCTTTTCACCAAATCTCCGAAACTGAATTCCTTATCATAAAATGCATAAACAATCTTACGCATGGTCTCGATAGAAGATTGCATGCGTTTGCCATAGTTTTCAAAGGAAGAAGACTTAATAGGTTGTCCAGATTTTATCACCTGATCTATCTCTTCTGCCAACATTACACCACTTTTTAAGGCCAGGAAAACCCCTGAAGAAAAAACGGGATCTAAGAAACCAAGTGCGTCTCCGGCCAATACTAATCCGTCCATTGAACAATATTTGTTTCGGTAAGAATATTCACCCGTAATTCGATATTCACCGGTTTGCTCACCATCGACAAGGTGTTCTTTGATCCATTCGTTGTTTTGTACTTCACGCTGGAAAATCTCCGCATGGTCCTTGGTGGAACCGTTGAAAAGATAGTCTTTTTCAGCTACAATACCGACACTTACCATATCTCCGCTCAAAGGAATGTACCAAAACCACCCTTTGTTCGGAAGGTAAGCAACGGTGGTTGCACCTTCATCCAGACCTGGGTCACGCTTAGCTCCCTTGTAGTAGGTCCATAGGGCCACCTTTTTTAATTCCGGATCTCGAACCATCCAGTTTTGTTTGTGGGCAGCAAAGCAATCGCGTCCGGATGCATCCACAACGATAGGGGCTTTTAATTCAAGTTCCCCCAAATCTTTCGAAACTACCTTAACTCCCGCAACGCAGGTATCCCCTTTTTTAATCAGATTTTTTGCTTTCGTTTCCTCCAGAACGGAAGCTCCGTTCTCACGGGCTTTGTCCATAATCATCTTGTCAAAATCCGAACGCCAAACTTGCCATGTAGTAGAGGATGGATGGTCAAAGTGCTGAAAGAAATAAAAGGGCTGTGAGAGAAAACCATCCTCTCGGACAAATTGTACGCAATACTTACGAGGGTTGGCAGATTCCTTCAATGTTTCTACCAGACCAAGTTTTTCAAGGGGAAAATAACAAAATGGCATGAGAGACTCACCCACATGATAGCGTGGAAATTTCTCTTTTTCCACGATCAGTACATCATGTCCTTTCTCAGCTAATAATGCAGCAGTTGAGGAGCCAGCAGGTCCGCCTCCGATTACTATGGCGTCGTAGTTAGTTTTTAGTGAAATCATTATTCATTACATTCAATTGAATTAAAACTAGTTCTCAAGCGAGAATTGGATTCATAGTGTAGGTAAAATTTCAATGATTCTGGCAATGACCTCCCCATTAAAGTCTGTAATCAAATTACTTCGGCCGTAAAGATGGTCTGCTTCGACTTCGGAAAAGGCTTCAACGATTGGTCCATCAGGAACTACCTTAAGGAAGCCTCGTGGGGAACTTGCATAGGGTATGTGGCATTCATTCAGGATACCACCCAAGGGTTGTTGTGCTTCCAAAATCTTTTCGCATACTTCGGCTGGCAAAGAATCCAGCTTTATTTCAATCGCACCATATTCAGTGGCTTTTTCATTTTGGATAGTTTGCAAAATAACTTCTCTAAAGTAACTTCTCCCGCTATTCGAGCTGCGGATAGACTTAACCTTCAGTTCTGTACCGTGATAGGCAACTAATCTCGATGTCATATCGCCTTCGTGCACAAGCAAAGACTGGTATGGCTCAGGTAATGCAGAAGGTTCAATTTCCTCGTAGTTTAATTTTGGCAAGCCACGGGCACTCCTCATAAAACTCAATGGGTAAAGAATGTCAGGGTAAATTACCGTTTGCATGATTAACAACTACACATACTTTGCNTTTTGATGCTGAGGTAGAAAAAACTCGTGAAGCATTGAATCNATCCTCAGTAGAGCATCCATAGAGAGGAAAAGGTTTCCATTCTCTTCATACAGGTCACCGNCCTTTTTCCAATTATTTAGAATTNTTTTAAAACGNTTTAAAACATNTACATTAAATTTTTTTTGGAAATAAGAAGTATTCACTCGTCCCAATTTCCANTGCAAAATAAATTCCCGCAAGAACCGCTCATCATCATTNGTGAGCAAGGCTCTTCNTACTGCAGACGAATGACTTTCCTGTGATTCGCAGTATTGATCAAAGTGAGTCTGGTTTTGATAATGAATGCCTCCTAGATGTCCAAAGGAAGCAACCCCCAATGCAACCATGTCCGCACCCGCCCATAGACGGTCACGATAAACAAACTTGGTATTTTGAGGATTTTTTACTGCCGTNTATGCACTGGTAATGGTGTAACCAGCAGTCTCTAAATTTTCATAAGCTTCAGTAACCCACCTTCTCTTAGTTGGCCAGTCTGCCACCGGAGCAGTAAGCTTGCCCTGATCTTTCATTGACTTAAAAATCGTGGTATTGAAAGGAACCTCCATTTGATAAATCGTGATGCAGTCAGGCGAGAGGTCGACGACTTTTTCGATACACTCTTTCCAGTTATCATCGGTTTCTTCCAGCATACCTGCAATAAGATCAATATTTATATTCTGAAAACCAAGGTTTCTCGCAAACTCNTAGGCTTTAAAGACTTCTTTTGAACGATGAGCTCTTCCATTGATTTCCAAGATATGGTCATTGAAATTTTCAATGCCCAAGCTCAACCTGGTCACTCCAAAATTTTTAATAACTTCCAATTTTTTTTCAGAAAGGGTACCCGGCTCACATTCAAAAGTTACCTCTTCAACATCATCCCAAGGCATAATTTCTTTCATACGGTCTGTCAGCTCCGTTAATTGTTGAGCTGAAAGATAAGAGGGCGTACCACCGCCAAAATAGACAAACTTTGGCTTCCTTCCCGCAAGATAAGGAGAGTTTGCATAAGCCTCAAGTTCTCGCATGGTTGCATCCAAGTACCTTCTAACATCTTGAGAATTTTTATCCGTGTAAACTCTGAAGTAGCAAAAGTGGCACCTTTTGCGGCAGAAAGGAATATGGTAGTAAATTCCCAATGGAGCAGTTCCAGGGGAAGGGCTGTTGAGCATAGATTCCACGCAGGGAATATCTTCTTCTGTCCAGAAAGAAAACGGCGGATAATTGGATACGAAATAATTTCCGGGTTTGGTTTCAGCCTTAGTCTCCTGGTCAGGCTTGATAAATATTTCTCCACTCATTTTAGGTTTTCCGTTTCAAATGCATAGACTTTCCCATCCTCACAACCAACAATAATATTACGATCTGTAACCGCAGGAGTTGAAGATATGGGCTCCCCTACTTCATAGGAAGCGATTTCCTTTCCGTCCGCTTGAGAAAGAATATAAAGTTTTCCATCCATCGAACCAAAAACAATTTTGTCAAAAGTGATTACCGGAGAACTGTCAATTCTACCTCTAGCCGAAAAACGCCATATCCTTTTACCGCTGACTCGATCAATGCAGTGCATGCCTTTATCACGCCCACCAATGAAAAGATGTTTTTCAGAGATAGCTGGAGATGAAAAATAGGGGAAGCTTTTATCCCGATAATTCCAAATTGTTTCTCCCGTCTGTAGGTCAAAAGCAGAAACTGAACGATCCATGTCTCCTACATAACCAACACCATCAGCAACAGCAACTGAAGCAGCAATAGGAGCCTCCACTTCGATTGATTTAAAGTTTTTCCCATCTTCCAGTCTTATGACATAAAGCATCGCATCGCACCCACCAAACACGACATACTTTTGATCATAAATTGTTGGAACTCCATTGATGTAGTTTTGGGCTTCAAACTTCCATAGCATTTTTCCTGAATCTGCATTTACACAGTGTACGAAATTATCGTAGCTTCCTACAATGAATACATCATCTTGTGCCTTTGGGCGAAAGGCTTGATTTGCGGCTCCCATAATTTCTCCCATGGTTTCATATTTCCAAAGAAATTTTCCGTTTTCTTGATTAATTGAATAAAGAAAGCCATCGGTAGATCCCACAATGACTTTTCCTTTATGCAAAAGCGGCGGTGCTTCGATTGCCATCTCGGTTTTAAAGATCCATTTTTTCTTTCCTGTCCTTGTATCGATTGCATGCAAAATTCCATTTTCCGAACCGACGTAAGCAATTTCGTTCGAGACAACCACAGAGGATTTGAGAAACTCTCCCGTGTCGTAAGTCCATTTGAGAACAAGGGAATTACCCAACCTGACATCAGACTTTCCTTGTAATCCAGGATTACCCCGATGCATTGGCCAATCAGCAGAATTAAGAGTTTGCAACCCTGTACAAAAAACAAATATCCACAACATATATTGAGTCTTTAGGTTCATAGATCTATAAAACGCATTCTCAAAGTTAGGGCTTAAACAAGTTCTCGGGCGAATGAATGAAACAGCTTTTGGTACAGCACTTCAAAATCATTCACTTCAATACTCCTAGGGTTAAATCCCGCAGTCCATTGCTTTGCCGCTTCACTTGCGAGTTCAGGAATATCATTTGAATCAAATCCTGCTTGCTCAGATTCTACCTGAAACCGAGCCATCCCCAAAAGCACTTTAACTCTATTGATCAAGGAATTACAGGCATTTTCGGAGCTCTCTTCTAATGCTGAAAGTTGGGCCACCTTGGCAAATTCCGAATAAATATTCATGGATGTTTGGTCTGTTGAATTAAATTCCATAACCAAAGGCAGAGCAAGTCCAACTGCAACCCCATGAATTGTTCCGTATTTTGCAGTCAGTGGATTCGCCATAGAATGGGCAGCACCAAGCATACTTTTTTCAATGGCCGCCCCGGCATGAGATGCTCCCAACTGGGCACCTCCTCGGGCAGTTAAATCATTAGGATCCTTGAAAATTATTGGAAGAGAATGATTCAATAATTGAAAGGCTATCTTGGCGTGTCTGTTAGAATCTTCGCTTCTTTTTTTTGTGACTGCTGATTCAAGGGCATGAGCGAGCGCATCAATTCCGGTACATGCACTTACTCTTAATGGCTGTGAAAGGGTTAACTCTGGGTCAAGCAATGTAACGCGAGGAAGCGCTTTTCTATCTCCGCAGGCCATTTTTAAATGAGTATCATCTTTTGAAATTAACGCGAAAGACTGGCATTCGCTTCCGGTGCCCGCGGTGGTGGGAATAGCAATAAGCGGATGCATTGGCTTAGTAGCTTTATCTATTCCCCAGTAATCTTCCATAGTGCCCCCGTTAGTTAAAACAAAATTACAACCCTTAGCAGTGTCCATTGAACTCCCACCGCCCAGACCCAGAATTAAATCGATGCCCGCAGAATCTGCAACTTCTACGCATCTTTGCACACTTGATTCAGTTGGATTCTCGACTGATTTGTCATAGATTGTAACCTGTATGCCAGAACTTTCCATAAGCTTACTTACCACATCGACATGACCCGCCTTTCGAACTCCAGGGTCTGTCACAAGCAGTGCATGACTTCCTAAGGATTTTGCATAATCTGCAACCGATTTAGAAATACCATTCCCAAATCGGACTATTTGAGTGAAGGCATCTTTCCTTGCGAAAAAGGAATCGTTGGAAAATTCCTCCAAAGAAAGGTCAAACATTTCGGAACCTATTCTAAAAATTTAGGCCGCCATTCCAATGGACCTGCGCTTGTATAAGAACTCGAACATATTGCCTTCGTGGGGTTGATCCCAAGATATCTTCATGGTTGAAATAGGTCCAATGTTTAATCTCTCGACGTTCGAGGATGCCAATAATTGGTTCTTAAAATTTTGGTCTTTTGTGATCGCTGTTACTACCAAAGTAGGACCAATTGCTTGAAGCATATCTTTCTGTGGAACTTCAACCACGCTTGCGTAAGGGCACAAGAATTCACGGTTTGAAAGTACATGATTCATGGATTCGCAGTAGGCAATGGTTGGTTTAAGGTAAGTCCCGCCTTCAGTATTCACCAACCTTGATCCTTCGCGATATGGAGCCGTAGCATCATANGCACCCTTTTCAAGGAAGTCTGATTCTAAAGTCTGATCGATCCATTCTCCCATTTTCGGATTGGCAAATCCAGACAACACTGCATTGGGATCATCAATAGGTAGTGGTTTTAACGGACCAAGTCTGCGACCTAACGCATCGGCTATTTCTTTTGCGTATTTTGGTACAATTACTGCAGAAGCATTGACACAGCTTCTGCCTCCATTGTCCGAAATGGAAGAAACCATTACATCAATATGATCTTCCCAATTTTCAACCTCGTCTTCACCGATTAAAATTTTACTGAATCCAGGACCATGAACTTGGACTCCAGGATCACCGGCATAAAGATCTGTGGTGCTTTTATCACCAAAAATTAAAGCCCGACCACAGAGTTTCAAAATATCACCTGCTCCTTCATGATCGGTTGGGTAGAAACCAAAAGCCTCTTTAGGACAGCCTGCAGCAATAAATGCCTGCATTAAGCGGTAGGGCGTCCACGGTTCATCTCTTCCAGGCTTCATAACCACAGGAATCTTAAGGGCAATCGAAGGCAACCATAATGAATTAACTGCAGGTGAGTTACTAGGCATTACCAAGCCAAGAGCTTCTGTTGTTGGATAAAAGCAAACAGGTGCACCAGACTGCTCACCGAATCCTTTATCTAAAATTGAAAAATCTATCCCTCTAGTCAAACCGTTCAAAATCAATTCTAGATGAGTTAGGGCATAATGGATTTTATCCATATTTCTCTGCACCATAATGTGGGGGAGTCCACTGGTTGAGGAAAGGGTNTCAAGATAATCTCTAGAGGATTGTTTGTGTCCTTCCATTCCGAGAGGAAGTGACTCATTCAAAAAAAGATCTCCAGCCTTGGCACTTATTTCGATAAGCTCTTTGGTTGTAAACTTGGCTAATGCATCTCGGCCTTTGCTGACTTCGCGAAGATCTCTTCGTATGATTCCGGCGTTTACTTGACTTAAGGTCGCTTTCACGGAACCGTCCCGATAATCCTTAACTTCAGATTCGTTGAAACTACGATAGGGGTTTCCCATTCGTAAACAAGGTAAGTGTGGTATGCTCATAATATTTAATAGACTCCTTCTACGATTGTTTTCTCCATGGCACCAAAAGGACGGACTTCTGCTACCCCGTCCCATGGAGCTTCTTCCCATGGCTTTCTTCTCAAAGCCTCATCACGTTCAAGAAAGCGAGGCATGAAAAACTCTTTGGTTAGCGTAGTTAGCTCGACCCTGCCCCAAGTGTCGTAATCAACGGTTTGATTTGTGTCTGGATTGACCACCCTTAAGGCAGCACGCGGTTGAGGTGCGTAATAAGCAATAGAGTAATCATTGTCTGGACCAAATGGATGGTGCCGAGCTAACCCCATTAGAGTGTTTCCATAGGTTGGTACAAAACCAATTTGTCCACCTTCGCAAACCTCTTCAACAAGAAAACGGGCGTATTGTTTATCCATTGTGGTGCCACCACAAAAAACCCCTTTTATGCCTGCCTTTACAAGATCTTTTCTCTCCGCTAGAGCTTCGAGTAATTTTGGCGTCGTAAATAGTGCGCTGATACTTCGATGCTTTAAAATAGTCAATGCNTGGTCAACCACATGATCCATGTATGCACGAGCTTGATCATACTGTTTTCCTGCAATGAGGCGCTTTACCCAACGAGGATCTAGGTCAACAAAATAGCAGGAGCAGCCGCGTTCATTAGCCAAGTGCTCAATGGCTAATCGAAGTCTTCTGGGACCTGTAGGTCCAACCATCATCCAATAGTGATCTCGAGGAAAATGCTCATCACTCAAGGTCTCTGAAAAAGCAGTGTAATCAATTCGGAAATCATCCCACCCTATGCGCTGCTTCGGCATGCCAGTGGTACCGCCCGTCTCAAAAATGTTAAATGGACGGTTACCATATGCTTTCGGAACCCAAACATCGTTAGGTAAATCGCGTAACCATTCATCTTGAAAATTTGGGAACTTTTCACATAGATCATCATAACAAGTAATCTCCTCAACTGGATTCCAACTTTGTTCATCAGCCCAGTTCAGCCAAAACGGGCAGCCAGTTTCTGGCGAAAAATGCCACTTTATGATTTCGACAACATGAGAATCTAATTCTGCTGCTGACTTTCTGATATTTTCTTCGTAAGCCATGAGNNTATACAATAAAACTTGATTTACCGATTTTTCAATTCGGTCTGATTAGGGAAAAATTTGGCCAAGGTTTTAATTGAGGGTGCTTCCGTGAAAAGAGACACTGTTACAAGTGCCACTGTTGCTGTAGCAAAACAGATCGCTGCAGGTACTATTCCGGGCCCGACCAAATATTCTCCTCCATAACCAGATTGGTGAAAATAATAAAGCCATGTAATCAATGCAGTTACAATGCTTGCAATCGCACCTTGTTTGGTGGCTCTTTTCCAATACAAAGCGGCAAAAATAACCGGAAATAGCGCAGAAAAGCCACTGAAGCACCAAATTGCCAAATCAAATACATTGGCATCCTTTGCAAGCATCGCCAAGACATAAGTTAACCCTACGATTATTACGATAAAGCATCTCGCAATAAAGATAATTTGCTTATCGGTGTACTTATTCTGACCAGCCCTGTGAATTACAATGTCGTTTGTAAAAATCGTTCCCAAGCAAAGAAACTGGGAATCCAANGAAGACATAATTGCGGCCAAAACGCCAGCCGTTAATAAACCAATTAAAATCGGGTCTCCAACCAATAAATTAAGCATAGCAGAGAGAACTGCAGGGGGTGGGATTCCCGGTGGTAAAAGTCCGCTAGCCCATGCTCCAACTAATACACAAGGTACCCAAACCACCATGATGCAGAGGGGATGGGCGATAACGGTCAGTCTGAAGGATTTGGCACTTTTAGCGGTAAGCCAGTGCTGAAATAAATGAGGAAACATGCCAACGCTTAAGGGAATAAAGAGATAGGTGACAAAAGTTACGAAAGGGATTCCCAGCTCTCGCTCAAAAGGAATGAGCTCACCAGTCTTAGGAGCTTTCTTTTTGAACTCAACTGCGACGGGTTCTCGCCAGAAATGAGGTTGTTGATTCGTTAGGTTAGAATTTTCCGAATGAAGAACTCGACCAATTGTTTTGGGGGGATTATTCTCCTTTAGCACACCCATCTCTTTGTCGAACTGGTAATCTTGCACCAACAGTCCTTTATCATTGATTCTAGCAGGTACATTTCCTGCATGGTTGATTCCGCCCAGAGCATTNATGATGAAAGTAAATGCCACCAAACCCATAATCATAAAAACAATNGTCTGGAAGGTATTGGCAAAGGCAGCTCCTCGNGAACCTCCCATAAAAACATAGCTTAATACAACCAGTGACACAACAAGTCCTGTTAACCAAGGTGGTACTCCACCAAGCCATTGTGGAGCACTTGGGTCTGTNAATAATAATGGAAAAGCACCCGCGGTTACTGGTTCAATTGTTTTACCGGCACCAATTATTCCAATGAGAAGGTAAGGGATGACCAATAGCACCAAAATTGGAAAAAGGAGGTAGCCTAATGAGTCTGACTCGAANCGTGCACGGAAGAATTGGATTTGCGTGATAAATCCATGCTTTTTACCAAAAGCCCATAGTCTGATACCAATCAAAAAGAAAATAGCGGCGTGGACAAGTCCACTAATTGAAGCCATCAATCCGTATGTTCCGATTCCACGCTCAAATGATTTACCCGTTGATCCGACCAGTGCAAAAGCTGTCATGGTGGTCCCAAAGACACTCATTAATAACAAAAATGGTCCAATACTATGGCTAGCCACAAAGTAATCTTTACTGGTCCCTCGAAAGAGTCGGTTACTAAAAAAGCCTAATGCCAGAAGAAGGCATAAGTAGCCTATGATTACAATTAAGGTTATCATTTTAATTTGATCAAATATGTCAGGGCAATGGAATTAATCCTCTTCTGCAAATGCCTCTAATTGATGGGGCCAGGCATATTTAATAGCCAACCAACCTAGAATGGCGCATGCGATGGAAAATCCTGCATGATAGGCTAAACCCAATGGCATAAAGCCAAAGATTAACTTAGATTCATCCCACCACCAAAAGTCTTGATGAAGAAAAAAAAGAATAACAAATAGAGTCCAAACTGCTAACCTTCCCATAATGTNCTCCTTGTTTATTTCCCAATCGCGTAGAGGTGGGTTTGAGTCGCAACATATAGAGTATTATTTGCAACGACAGGAGAACTGTAAACAGGGGCTCCCATATTTACAGTTTTTACTTTTGGCTTTTCCTTGCCGTGATCAAGAACAAGAAGGTCGCCATCTTCATTGCCAAGAAGAACCTTTCCATCAACCACAAGGGTTGATCCCCAAATGCGGCTAAATGAATCATGAGTCCAATAAACTTTTCCAGTTTCGGCATCCAAACAGTGAATAATACCAGCGTACTCNGCTAGGTAAACTAATCCTTCATGAACTGATGCGGTAGAAATTGTTCGCCCTACATCTAAATATTTCCANAGAACCTTTCCATTGCTCGCGTCTATGCAAGAAAGTCGACCAACCCCATCACCATGCTCAGGGTCTTGTCCTATTGCACAATAAATCTTGTCTTCGTAAAGAACAGGTGTGCCGATTAACTCACTCGGACCAGGGGGTGTAGCATATGGAATTTTCCTGCCTTCCTTGTCTTTACGGTAACTCAATTCATTACAATCAACTTTCCATTTAGGCTGAAACAGGTCATATCCATCCCCATCTTTTTGGGTTTGATTTATGTACCCGTAACAAAATCCGTCCGTTCCGCCCCAGATTAAAATCTCCTCTCCTTTAATATTTCCAAAAGTTAAAGAAGACCATGCTGCATGAAGTGCGCCGGCACTCGCTCCCGAGCCATCTTCCCCAATCAACTCCCCAGAATTCTTATCCAAAGCAATCCAGCTTGGTGATAAAGGGCTAGGGATATTAGTGTGCGACCAGTCTACTCCATTTGATGTAGCAACAAATATATTATCACCAATTATTAAAGGNGAAGAACTTGTAACATTATGAGGAAATACACCAAGTTGGTCTCTCATGTCGTATATCCAGAGAATATCGGCATCAAGCTTTTCGTTAAGTAAATCTTGGGTGCCTTTTGGTTTTACATAAGAGGCTTCATCCATAAAAGGTCCATCATTGCCNTTCGAGAAACCTGCTATATCCAAACAGACAACTTCGCANTTGTTTGTGACAACATAAACGCGATCTCCTTCTATAGCTGGAGATGAACAAACACCAATGTACTCCCAATCACTTACTTTCCCGGCTCCAAGTTTTGGAATAACAAGCTGCCAATCTAATTCACCGCTCTTTTCGTCGAAACACATAACCACTCCACGGTCACCTTTTTTTCCTTCATCNCGAGGCGATTCGTTATTGGTGCCCGCAAAGACTCGACCATTCCCGATAGTTACATTGCCGTATGCTTGAGACCCAAGCTTAGCTACCCACTTTACATTTTGCGTCGTGCTCATATCCACGGTTTCATCGTCATTCATTTCACCTGGGTTAAAATCAAGGTCTAGATCTGTTTCCAAAGAAACCATATTTCGGGTGGCATCTCCTCCCCAAGTGGACCAATCAGCGGAATGGGCAGTAATCGAAAATATTAAAATCGAATATAGGGTAAATAAGATATTTTTCATGTATTTAATGTTGGGTAATAAAATTAGTTCTGCACGACTGAAATGTTATCAATGTACACCTTCTTTTTGCTTTGTGGGGACATAGCGTAAATTCCCGGTGAACCATTCTTGTGAGCGTTATCGTGCTCAATCTCTAAGGTCCAGTTCTCAGGTTCAGGATCATCCTTAGCCCAAACCTTAGCTCTGATCATACCAGTGCCCATTTCATTGAGGTCCACCCTAGTTTTGAGCGTATACCAAGAATTGGTTTTTATTGAAAAGGGAACGGAGTAACGAAATCGATCGAAATTAGAAACCACTTCGAGTTTTTGACTGTTTCCAACCAATATAAATATGTATCTTTGATTAATTAATCCAATATTGGATTTTGTTCTGCGATCTCCATCGGTCATGACATCCGCGGTCATAGTGTAATCACTCATATCTTTGTGACCAATAAAATTAATCGCTCTTTGAAAAAGAACGCGGTCCAAAGTATTTCCAGCAACATTATTTCCTTCCAAATCCTGAACTTGCCACCTCATGCGTGCACCCAGCCATGAAAGTGGCGGATAAGAAAATGAAATGTCATCGGAACTTTTATTCGAAAACTCAAATTCTTGTTCAAAATCTTCTCTGTATGGCAAGAAAGGCAGGATACGACCACGACTGACTCCTGTAATTTCACCGTTGGAAACCTGCAAGGCACCCGCGGACAAAGAGGCATCCATTTCGGCGACAAGAATTCCATCGTCAGAAATGGTTGCGTCAACTTCTGACTTCACTTTAGCGGTTGGAGGTATCCATTTTTTCCAACTTAGTCCCTCCTCTACCTTTCCAATTCTTTTTCCTCGGTCATCCAAGGAGAAAACTTTAAATTTTTGATTACTACCCGCCTTAAGAAAAAATTCTGCTGGAACCACTTGCAAAGAGACGACAGGAGTAGATGCTTGTTCAACTAGCAGATGCTTTAGTTCTTCTTTTGGTTTAACGACAAAAGCCGGTGCGGGTGTCCCGGCACCAAAGCAGTGTAATTTTTTCTTAGACTGTACGAAAACCCTTCCATGAGCAACGGATGGCGCAGCTAAACAAGCTGAACCGAGGTCCATTTCACTAAGGACTGCTGCTCGATCACCTTCATCTTCTACAACAAAGACTTTCCCATTAAACATTGGAACATATAATCTTCCATCAGCCCATGTAGGAGATGCGTGAATCTGGTCGGGAGCAAGCTTTTGCACCCAATGCTCTTCACCAGTATTTGCATCAAGGCATATAAGTTCTCCTCGCTTGATAGTAGTATAAACCCGACCCTCCCGATATACTGGGGTACTTGTAAAAGCTTCGATTCCATTATTTCTCCAAATCTCATGGGTATTATCTAGGATTAAGATATCCTCACCGACTGATGGCAATTTCTCAGGTTTTTTAATCGCTACCATTCTCCCGATAATTGTACTGTCTACATTTTCCTTTCCATGAACCGCAATGATTGAATCCTCATGGATGACTACCCCTGCATTGACTCCACCATATGACATTTGAAAGCGCCACAGTGCTTGTCCGGTCCGGGCATCAATGCAAACTACATGGCCACAACCAGTTCCGCTGTAAAAAACTCTTCTACCATCGGGTAAATCTTCAAAAGTCAGGGGAGCAAATGAACTGTCTTTCGGAGTGATTCCTGGTGTGGAAGACCAAACCAACTCGCCATTTTCTTTGTCAAAAGCGTAAAAGCGGTCTCTTGCAGGACCCTGCTTTCCCCAATTCGCGGTGATAGCATGAATAATAACGAGATGCCCATCTACGCATGGACCTCCTGTCCGACCATTGGGAAATGTCAGTCTGGCGAATTCTTCCATCAATGAACGCTCCCAAAGTTTATTCCCATCTGGATCGTAGCCAATAAGCAGTCCTGGACTCGTTTGAAAATAGATATTTCCCGATGCTGGATCTACGCAGGCTGCCCCGACTCCATATCGGTTATAAACAATATCACTTATAAAATCACTGTGCCTTCTTTGCCAAAGAATATCTCCTGAACTTGCATCAAAGCAGACCAGTGCCTCCTGAAGGTCATCCGTAGTTCCGTAATAACCAAATTGATAGGCTTTGCCTCCCGCAATGACAGGAACTCCTCCTCCCTGAATATCATGAGTCCAAAGCAGGCTTTGGTTCAGATCAACTGGAAGACCTGTTTGCTTGGATACGCCAGACCCTTGTGGTCCACGCCAATATAGCCAATCTGACTGGATGGGATTTTCGGGTGAAATATTGTTCGTCGTGGACTTCTTTGGAGCTTGAATGCATCCATTGAAATAACAAGCAAATAAGAGTGTACTGATCGCAAGGGGTTTTTTGAGCATGGCTGATTTTATAATTAATATGAGTATCGACAAAATTAGTACTTGTATGTACTAGTTTGTCAAACATCGTTCGTATTTTTTCAAATCTTAAATGACAGGACTTGTGAGAAAAAAATTTCCGCCTGCTCTTCGGGCATGCTGGATGACATTAAATGCAGCATTTAAAAATCGATTACAAGCGGTTGGCTTGACCCCAGATCAATATTCTGTACTTCGATGGCTGAATGAATTGACCAAAGCCAGCCTGTGCCAGAAGGACCTTGCTAATCTAATGTTTACAGACGCCAACAACATTGCAGGTTTAGTAAAGAGAATGGAAGGTTTAAATCTGATATCGAGACAGTTCCACCCTAATGACAAAAGGAAAAAAATTATTAGAATAACCAATCTTGGTATAGATAAACTCAATAAGTCCCGCTCAATTGCAAATTCACTTGAAAATGAATTTTTATCAGGATTGGAAAATGAGGATCGGAAAAAAATTATTCGGTACCTGCAGAAGATTTGCAACTTTCTGCATGGATGAAAGCAATTTTTATCATTTCATCATTTTTAGGCATACTAAAATTCCATCGCTCGACCTGCAGTACAACCGGCCATTTGAAAAAGTTGGCGGTATCCAATTCTCTTTTCCAGAAAGAATCTGAAACCGAGCTAATTCTTTATACTTTACAGAATTTGCCTCTACCAAAGCAAGTTCACCCTCCTCAGATAAGACGACAAGAGTCTTATCTACCAAAATAACACTACCAAGCCCAAAACCCTTTTTTTGCCAAAGGACCCGCCCTTTCTCGACATCCAAACAGAACAGAGTTGCAAACCTTGAGCTAGACCCTGCCTGTCCATGAATTCCAAATACAAACCCTTCATTTAGTACCTGACTGGCTATTTGACTAGACACTTTTTCGGTTTTCCACAAAACCTTCGGGGAATTGGATGAAAAATCCACCAGGGCTGACCCTTTTCCGTAAGCACTTGAAACAAGAATGCGATCCGCAATTTCCAGAGGCTGACTAGCATTAATACCATAGCGGGTCTTGTGCTGGTAGGATGCTAATTCATCTCCATTCTCAAGATTATGAATTGTTAAACCTTCTCCATGAAAAAGTAAACATTGATTATATTTTTGCCGTTTCACCGGAGTTGAGTAGGAAGCTTTGTATATCCCGTTTCGCCATAGAACTTCTCCGTCTACAGGATCAAGAGCAACTAAAGAAGATTTTAACGCTCCGGTATTTATTACAATACTATCATCCGTAACCAGAGGCGAACCAGCATAACCCCAAGTAGGACGAATCCCCCGCAAATCTTTAATCAAATTTAAGCTCCAGTTAATTTTTCCATTTTTAGCATTCATGGAATAAAAATCCCCACTGTGACTTAGAAGGTAGAGATTTTCGTTTTTAATAACTGGGGTAGCCCGACTCCCTCCCTTAAAAAAATTATCGCCTAATGGACTGGGGTATTGTTTTTTCCAGACTACCTTTCCTGTCTCTGCCTGAAAACAAAATATAGTATTTTTTCCGTTTGAATACCCTTGCGTGTATGCATGTCCGTTTGCTTCAACAACAGATGAAAATCCAAGACCCACTTCTGCATGCCAAACTTTTACAGGTTCATCTGCATCCCAAATTTTTCGTAGACCAGTTTCACTTGAGGCAAAGTTTCCCATAAGTCCACCGAATTTGGGCCAATCGGCACTAAATACATGGCACGCTGTAAGTAAGGAAAATGTGCACAGGAAAGGAAATTTCATATGTTCTTGTTAGTTATGAAATTTATTTGTGCCAATCTATTTCACACACGGGATCCAAAAGACACCCTATAGATGAGCAAATGGACTACTTGTTTGTTAAATTATATTCCGGAGAAAGATAACTCTAACTCGTCAGCAAAGAAATTGTGCTGGTGAGCAATAAATGCATTGGTACCAAATTTTTTAGCTTTTAAGGAGACTACTAAAAAATCAGTTCCATGAGGGATTGGTAGATTTGTATCGGCACGCTCCCAGGTCGACTGGTCATTATCGCTTACAATAGTTTGAGAAATTGTTCCAATCTCCTCAAGGGACCCGCTTTCATGATTTTCGATTGCGTGAAGAGATAACGAAAATTCAGTTGAATCACTCAATGAAGAGAAACTTTGATTGAAGTGAATGGATGCATCAACAACAGTTTTGTCTGTTAGATTCGCCAGACCCAAATCATAAACTCTTACAGTTTCTGAAACTTCGGCAGTTTTGCTGACTGCATCAACGGTCATCTTTGGAAACTGCATCATATTATCATCCCTGATCGGCAACACCCCACTGGTTGCAGCGGTTGATAAGTGTTCATCTGACTTGATATAGGGAAGACCATCTTGCAAAGATAAAATACCCCCTACAAATACACTTTGTTTCGTTTCAAGTATGCGAATGAAATTTGCGGTTTTTTCAGAGACTGAAGATTGTAAAAATTTTGAGGACTTTTCTGCCTCCTTCCGAATTGAGGTTTTACCGGCAACCATATTACCAGCGGGAATATTAAGTAAGTTTTCAGAGATATTGGAAGCTAGTGGAGACTGGTTCTTTTGAACTAATGGAGCGACGTCCCTGTATGAATGAGCAAGCCATGCAGAAGCAAGGCAAATGAATACAGCTGCAATGGTTGCTACATAAGATAAATTGGGGAATTGAAATAATTTATTTTCAGTTTCTACAGCCTGGAAAGACTGCTCCCAGTGCATCAATGATTCGTTTCTAACAAAAGAACAATACCTTCTTTGTAAGTTTTTGTTATTGGACAATAATTCCTTGAGATGTACAGCCTCTGAATCGCTTATGTTGGAGTCCAAAGCCTTGCTTACCAAGGAATCAAATTCATTTATTTTAGATTTCATTTGCAGGGTATGTTCCTATACAATTAGCAAAAGAATAAGAAATATTACCAAAAAAATTAATTTTCATTAAAATCCATTTCTGATTCCACGGTAACCATCTTTTCGCGAACGCAGTTTACTAGTTTTTGACGTATCCTGTAAAGGGTGGAGGATATCGCTCCCATTGGTCTTTTGACTGATTTGGAGATAATTTTAAGACTCATATCGTCTTTAAATCTCAATTTTGCAATAATCTGCATGGATTTCGGTAGTAAAGAGTAACAAATACTTAGGGCACGTTGAGCAGCCTGTATTTTCCGTGAATCAAATTCCTCAGAAGCAACATCTTCTAAAAGTTCGGTGCAAAACTGCAATTTACTGCGTTTACTCTTGGTAATGTGCCTCATCACCTGAAATCTTGCAATTTTGAAAGCCCATCCTTGAAAATGTCCTTCTGGGTCATATTCATTGGCCTTTTCGCAAAGGATCAAATTAGTTTCCTGTAAAATATCCTCGGCTTCGCTTCGATTAGGCACCAAGGAGAGAATAAATCCATAGAGAGACTTTTGAATTTGAGTGAGTTTTTGGGAATATTCAAATGAGACTGATCCTTCCACAATATAATGGGCTTTTGGGTGATTAACATGGCTCTTTAGAACTAAAAGTTTAGCTCGAAGCCGAATTAAAATAATTATTATCTAGAGTATGACTCGATTTAATCATAAATGAAAACAATCTTTTGATGCAAAAGCTTTTTAATCTTTCATTCATTTCATTGCNNAGGAAGTATATTCATACGGCCTTTAAAAATGATTTGATCGCGGCTGTTAATGTCGCGCTTCTCGCNATTCCCCAAGGTATGGCATACGCATTGGTGGCGGGTCTGCCAGTTGCATACGGAATCATTGGCTCTGGAGTTGCATCTATTCTTGGGGGGCTCTTGGGGGGTAAAAGGTTTATTACTTTAGGTCCTACTAATGCAACCGCCGTTTTATTGTTTGGTATGTTTGCGAATTTAAGAATGCTTGATGGGGAAGGACAAGTTACCGGTGAAGGATTGTTGATTCTTCCCTGCGTCATTACCCTNACTGCCTTGTTTTTGGTTACAGCAAGTATCTTAAGGATTTCGTTTTTCGTAAAATTCATTTCAAGAACTGTAATTACAGCCTACATTACTGCTGCTGCCCTGCTCATAATCATTAACCAGCTTAAGAATGCATTAGGGATTAGGGAATTCTCTGACGAACCAATAACAAATTTTGCAAGCTCGATTNTCTTCACGGCTCAAAATTTGGTCCACTCCTCTTGGCCGGAAATTTCAATCTCTGTAATTACGATCTGTATATACCTTTTATTTAAGAGGTTTTTGCCAGCATTTCCAAGTGTCGCATTTTCATTGGCTCTATCTTCTCTTATTGCCTCCTTTTATGATCAATTCGGATACAATTTAACTTTCTTAAAACCGTTTTCGCACAATTCCCGTATTTTTCAGTATCCGGATTTTCAATTAATTGGGCTCAATCTTGTACCACTTATAGAAACTTCACTGGCATTGGCTTTACTCTGTCTAATCGAAGGGCTTTCCATTGGAAAATCTCTCGCTTCCAGGTGCGGGGAAAGAATAGAAAGTAATCGGGAAACGCTTTCTTTTGGTCTATCAAACTTAGGGTGCGGATTTGTTGCTGGAATGCCGTGCTCCGGATCTTTAACCAGATCTTCTTTAAATATAAATTCAGGGGCAAAAACAAGAGCTTCTAATGTGTTNATTGGATTAATTGTGATCATAGCTTTTGTCTCATTCTCAAACTTGATCGCATACATTTCGCTTTCAGCATTATCTACCTTAGTGATTTTTATTGGTCTTTCTCTTATTAAAATCAAGAGCTTAAAAACTGTTACCGGAGCCACTCGCTCAGACGCTCTTACTTTTGCAATAACTTTTGGAACAGCCCTCTTATTTTCGCTTCAGATGGCAATTTTTGCAGGCATTGTCACCTCTATTATTTTATTTCTAAAGAAAGTTGCTGAACCGGAAATGGTGGAGCAGGGATACAATGAAAAAGGTGAATTAACTAACTATTCTGAAAAAACAGTTAGACCAGAACCTGAAGTTTCAATCGTTCATGTTGAAGGTGAATTGTTTTTTGCGGCAGCAGACTTATTTTACGAACAAATAAGAAGGGCTGGTGAAGATCCCAATATAAAAGTTCTTATCCTAAAACTTCTCAATGCTCACCACTTAGATGCTACTTCCGTAATGGCGCTGGAAGAATTGCTCGAAAATTTCAAAAAGAAGGATTGCCATGTTTTGCTTTGCGGAATCCGAAAGGATGTATTGCGCATATTTCGTGACTCTGGAGTTCTAAGCAGAATGAACCGTCTAAATATTTTTCCGCATTCTCATAAAAACCCAACTTTAGCCACAGCAAGAGCTGTAAAAAGGGCAAAAGAGCTTCTTATGGTCAAGCCAAAGGTAAAGATTTTTTCAGTTGAAAAAGAGTAGGGAATTATTTCTCAAGAAATGGATCTTCGCCCTGATCTTCTTCTGATTCTTTTAAAAACGCATCCTCTGGAACTGCNACTAAATCTTGAAGCATTTTCTCGGTATCTTTTAACTGCACTTCAAGTGCTGCGTAAGAACGAGCATCTTGATCAGTAGCACTATCTTTCATTTGTTCTTTTAAGCTGACAATTTTTCTTTGCAACCCTTCCACTCGAATAGTTTGTTCAATTTGCTTTCGGTCTTGGTCACGAGCTGTAATAAAGTTCGTATGATTATACTGCAGTAATGCATTATATTCTTGCTGCAAATCTTCCATCTCAACCCTTAATTTTGAAGACTTCACTAATTTTAGATCCCTTTCTTCCTTTGGAAGGTTTGGTGTTTCTAAAGCTTTTTCAATCTTGGCAATTTTTGTTTTGGCATTGTCCATAGACAACCGTAAACGATTTTTCTTTTCAGCTATATTTTGCTTAGGGGAAATCACCTCCTTCGCCTTTAGGAAAGTGGTGTGCCCTCCTTCTTCAATGGACTGCATTTCCTTAAAAAGAAGTTCAATTTGTCCCTTACATCCTTCTATATCTTCAGCCAAATTTTCCCCGTTAGAAGTGCGATACCTCAATTCCTTAAGCTTGGCCCGNTCCTCACGGAGCGCTTTCCTGACCAAAGATCTTGAAGTCTTATTCTTTTCAACTGGAGATGAATCGTCCTTTTCTTTTTTCATGGGGAAATTTTTACCTTAACAAAACTTACTTCATTTTTCAATTGTAAAGACTAAAAAAAGATTGGGCTAAACTAGTTGTCTTGCAGGCAAGATCTTCGACTGATTTTTCTAATGTCAAAGAGACAGATTCTCCAATTAAAGGAACTGCACTGGGTTCATTTGCTTTCTTTTCACCTTGATTCACTGGTAAATAAGGACTGTCGGTTTCTAGCATTAATCGATCAATGCCTTGTTTTTTTAATGCTGACCTTATTTGGTCATTATTCTTGTAGCTTACAATTGCAGTAAATGATGCGTACCCTCCCCTATTGATTAATTTTTCGATTTCATCCATTCCCTCAGAGAAACAATGGAATACGACATTTGACCAATCCAACCCACTTTCGTCAATCAATCGAACACAATCGTCGAAGGCATTACGTGCATGAATGATTACGGGGCAACCCAAGTCAGAGGCAACTCCAAGCTGAAATGAAAAACATTCTTTTTGCAAATTCCGTATTTTTTCAGCCTGAACAATATTCTTAGGTAGGCGAAAATAATCTAACCCAATTTCTCCTAATGCAACCGGGGAAGGACTTAGTGACCAAAAACCGGAGAACCCTTCCAATTCAGAAACCCAATTGTCATCAACATAACAAGGGTGCAGTCCAACGGTGTAAAAGACAGTTTTAAGATATTGCTGGGATAAACTTTGGTATAAGGACCAATCACTCTTGTTGGTTCCAACGGTGATCATTTTCTCAACACCTGATAGCATGGCTCTTCTTAAAACTACATCTAATACTTTCTTTTGATAAAAAGATTTTAGGTGGCAATGACTATCAATCCAAGACATCTTCTCGACTTTAAATCAAATAGTGGCAATGTATTCGATCATAATTCCCTAATTTATACATTTATTTAAGCACATGGAAAATATTATCATTCTAGGTACCGGTTGCGCGGGATTAACTGCTGCAATCTATGCAGCAAGAGCAAACCTTAATCCCTTAATTCTGGAAGGCAAGCAACCTGGTGGTCAATTAACCACGACTTCTGAAGTTGAAAATTTTCCCGGTTTTCCAACCGGAATTGATGGTTTCATGCTCATGGATAATCTTAGAAAACAGGCAATTAAATTTGGTGCCCGGATTCAAAATGCATTTGTAAATGAAGTCAATTTTTCCAAAGAAAAAAAGATTTTGATTACCGGGAATGGCGAGCTAGAAACCAAATCAGTAGTTATCGCGACTGGAGCGGCACCAAGATTACTAAATATACCTGGAGAAAAAGAAATGTATGGCGGTAAAGGCGTAACTACATGTGCGACATGCGATGGAGCGTTTTATAAAGACATGGATGTTGTGGTGGTGGGCGGCGGGGACTCAGCCTGTGAGGAAGCATTATTTCTGACTAGGTTTTGTTCATCCGTAACTTTAGTTCATCGTAGAGATCAACTAAGAGCATCAAATATTATGGCACAACGTGTTCTTGAGCACGAAAAAATTGAAACTGTCTGGAATGCTAAGGTGAAAGAAATTCTTCCGAATGAAAATGGGAAAGTTGATAGCATAAAGATATCAGATACTTCAACTGGTGAAAATAAACTTATTTCTTGTAAGGGCGTATTTATCGCAATCGGACATGTCCCAAACACACAACCATTCAAAGAAATTCTTCCTTTAGATGCAAATGGTTACCTAATTCCAAGTGCAGGAAGCATGGTTAAAACAGATCTTGAAGGTATATATGTGGCAGGCGATTGCGCCGATCATGTCTTTCGACAAGCAATCACAGCAGCGGGGATGGGGTGTCAGGCGGCTATCGAAGCAGAAAGGTGGCTTGCAGAGCAAAACTAACTAAGCCAAATGCCTACTGATTCAATATCAGGAAATATTGTTGAACATCTACGAAGAACTGCTCAGCAATTACCAAAACAATTAGCTGTTCTTTCAGCTAATGATAGCTTCGAGTCTAAAACTTTTGAGTCGCTCTTTAAGGATGTAGAATTATGTGCGCTATTTTTCATAAAAAGAGGTATTAATAAAAGCGACAGGACGCTTTTAATGGTAAAGCCAGGATATGAATTAATAATCTCATGCTTTGCCCTAATTTATATAGGTGCAATCCCTGTTATAATCGATCCAGGTATGGGATTGAAATCTATTTGCAGTTGTATCAAAAGAACACAGCCAAGAGTACTCATTGGATCAAAATTTGTGATTTTACTTTCTTTTTTTCTTCGCGACACATGTAGCTCAATTAAAGAAAAAGTAACTATTCCTGAAAAATTAAGCTATTTCCTAAAATTACGTCTTAATAAAAAAGAAATTCCTGGAAATTCACCATCTCAAGATAGTGATTTAGCTGCTATTGTTTTTACCTCTGGATCGACCGGTCCGCCAAAGGGGGTTAGGTATCTTCATAAAAATTTTAATGCTCAAATTCAATCATTAAAAAGAGAGTTCGGAATACAAAAGAATGAGATTGATTTAACGACATTGCCAATATTTGCCTTGTTCAATCCAGCACTAGGAATAACGTCCGTCATCCCCAAGATAAATCCCAGAAAGCCCGCCCATGCAGATGATAAATTAATTGTGGATGCTATTTTATTTCATCATGTAACAACAGCCTTTTGTTCGCCCGTAATTGGTAGGAAGATTTCCGATTATTGTACCACTCATAATTTGAATCTTCCAAACCTGCGTCGCCTTATGCTTGCCGGTGCCCCATCTCCTCCTGATTTGCTTCAGAGTCTTAGCAACATTGCTCCAAATGCTACAGTTTTTGTTCCTTATGGCTCTACAGAAGCCTTACCTGTAGCGTATTGCGATCATGGGAAAATTTATGAATTAACTGAGTCCATTCGTTCAGGTGAAGGTTCATGCCTGGGAACTGCTGTCAAAGGAGCGCAATTGATTTTAGTTCCTCCAACTAACAGCCCATTACCTAATGAGCATGAGGGTCAAATTGAATTAATTTCAAAACCAAATGTGACTGGAGAAATTTGTGTGTCCGGGGAAATGGTAACTCAGGGTTATGACAGAATGCCTGGTGCAAATCGAGATGCAAGATTCATATATATGTCTTCTGAATTTCACCGAATGGGAGATTTGGGTTACTGGGATATCCAGGGAAACCTTCGTTTTTTAGGCAGAAAAGCTGAATGTGTTAACACTAAAAACGGTCCTCTGGAAACGGAACGGTGCGAACAAATCGTCAATAAAATAAATGGAGTAAACAGATCTGCTCTGATTGGAATTGGTAATTCCAAAGATCAGGAGCCATGCTTGGTGGTCGAACTCGCCACCACAAGCACAAATTTTTCGAATACTGCCCGAGAAATTTTGAATTCTTTAGAACAAAATTTACAAGAGTTTAATATTATTCGGGTATTTAACGAAAAAAAACTTCCTGTAGATTCTCGTCATAATGCCAAGATTCATCGTTTGGAACTTGCTAGAAAATGGAGTGGAAAGGTGAACAAAAACCCACAACTTGGAATTCTAAAATGAAAATACTGGTTACTGGCGGTAGGGGTTTTTTGGGGAAATCCATCGCATCTAAACTTTTAGAGATGGGCTATCAGGTTTCTTCTGCCAGCAGGCAGGTATCGAAAATCAAAGACGATAGATCTGGTGTTCGTCATTACTCAATTGATCTTACTAAAGAGATCAAAAAAACCGAGTTATTGAGAGATGTTGAGACGGTTTTTCATGTTGCCGCGAAAGCCGGGGTGGATGGAAAATATTCCGATTACTATCGAGCAAATTACATCGCAACCAAAAATATACTATCAGCTTGCAAAATTTCAGGTGTTAAAAATTTCATTTACACAAGCAGCCCNAGTGTAGTGTTTAATGGTGAGCCTATTAAAAATGGAAAAGAATCCTTGCCCTATGTTGACAATACCATTTCTCCATATTCCCACACTAAAGCGTTGGCTGAAAAAGAGGTCCTGCAATCAAATTGCAATCTTAACTTTCGTACTGTTTCGCTTCGACCACATTTAATATGGGGACAAGGAGATCCCCATTTGCTTCCTAAAGTCATTGCAAGGCATAAGACAGGAGATCTTAAAATTGTAGGAGATGGAAAAAACAATGTGGACTTAACCCATATCGATAATGTGGTTCATGCTCATATTCTTGCAATGGAAGCCCTTTTTAACAATACGGCAGTGGGCGGTAATGCATACTTTATAACCCAAAATGAACCGGTCCCACTGTGGTCTTGGCTAAATCAAATCTTTGAAGAACTTGGGCTCCCTCCACTCAATAAAAAAGTGTCTTTCAAAAAAGCCTATTTCGCTGGACGTGTGGCAGAAAAAATTTGGAAGACATTTAATCTTCCAAGTGAATTGCCCATGAGCAGGTTTGTTGCCTGCCAATTATCCCATGACCACTGGTTCTCGTCACATAAAGCACAAAGAGATTTTGGTTACAATCCTGTCCTTTCAATGAAAGTTGCCTTAGAGAAAACTCTCCCATGGTTGAAGTCCATTTAAACCCGGTTGGATTTCCGATTAAATTCCATTAAGATACATGCCGTTGCGGCATTAAGATTGAGTGAACTGGCCCTACCTACCATNGGGATTGCAACCATTTCCTTTAGTCTTTTGGTCCAAAAATCCCCCAANCCCANGCTTTCACTTCCCATTACAAATGCCGTGCCATTAGAAAACTCAAGTTCATTGATATCACTGGTGACATTTGAGCTAGTTCCAATAATCCTTAGCCCTGCAGAACAAAGCCAATCCCAAATCTCATTCTTGGTGCCTGAATAAACTGGCAAACTAGAAAATAGACCCATGGATGATCTCACTGTGTTAGGATTAAAATAGTCCACACAACTATCTGAAAGAAAAACCGCNTTCACACCCATAGCTTCTGCGGTTCTCAAGATTGATCCGAGATTCCCAGGTTTTTCCACTTCGTCTAGAACCAAAATTAGCTCCTTATCAACTTCTTCGATTTTGGGTAAATGGAGATCCCATGTTTTTACTACCCCAATCATTTCGCATGAACCGTNTCTATAGGATGCTTTTTTCATCGGTCCAGTAGTCAGTTCGATAATTTCGGTTTTACCATTAAATTTATCTATTACCATGTCTAGCGAATCTTCGGTCATATGTTTGCGACAAAAGTAAATCTCCTCGAAATCTATGGTATTTTCTAACATCGCCACAATTTCTCGTCTTCCCTCCACCAAAAANAAGCCCAATTCTTTTCGCCTGCGTGAGGATTTACGGAGCCGAACAAGTTCTTTTATCTTCGGATTAGACATGCTTTCAATCGTTATCATCACTCCCCAATAAAAAGGGCTTTGCCTGATAAGAGCGAGCCCGTTAAATTCATTCTGCATGACTGAATGCCCTAAAGGATTCAAACCCCACCCATATCCGTATCATTTCGAACTGAACCTAAAGATAGAATCGCTCACAAATTTAGGCTTAGGGATCGGTCGAGACAAAGACTGGGTTATACAAGTTCCCTATACCCTTCCCGGCGAAAAAGTTACTGCCAGAATTTATCGTAATCATTCCAACTACTCGGTTGCTGACTGCTTGCAAATCATAGAAGCATCACCGAACCGCATTGAACCACCATGCACACTTTTTGGTGAATGCGGAGGGTGCCAATATCAACATGCTACATATGATTATCAGTTGGAGTGGAAAAGAAAGCAGGTCGAAGACATCTTTGCCCGAATAACTGGAGTTCAAGTAAGCGTAAGTCCATCCATAGGTTCTCCAAAACAATATAGCTACCGATCTAAACTAACCCCACATTATGAGAAGTACAGAGTTGCTAGCCCTCTAAAAATTGGCTTTCTTAAGCAAGGCTCGCGTAGGACTTTAATGGATGTCGAGCAATGCCCGATCGCAACTCCCGCCATCAACGAATCCTTGCCAGAAGCTCGCAATGAACTTCTTAAGAAGAAGGAATTACTTAAAAAAGGAGGAACCCTTCTTTTGAGAGATACGATTGAAGGAGTCGTTCAAGACCCGAAAAAATTGGTCGAAGAAAGAGTCGGAAGGCTTCTTTTCCAATTCCGAGCAGGTGAGTTTTTTCAGAATAATCCATTTATACTACCTTCACTTGTGGATTATGTAATTCAAGAAGCGTCTCCCGGAGAATCCACCCACTTGATTGACGCATATTGCGGAAGTGGACTGTTTGGTCTTTCGGCATCCTCTTTGTTTGAAAAAGTTATCGGAATTGAAATTAGCAAGGATGGATTTTTAGGCGCCCAAGCTAATGCGAGGCTCAACAGAATTTCAAACGCTGAATTCCTTTTGGGTAGTGCCGAATCAATATTTGNAGTACTTCAATCAAATATTCATCCTTGTACATTGGTGGTCGATCCTCCCCGCAAAGGATGCGATGCTGATTTTTTAAAGCAGACATTGGCATTTGGACCACGATTGATCGTATATGTATCTTGCGATCCAGCAACTCAAGCACGCGANGCTAAAGTATTAGTTGCAGGTGGGTACGTCATTGAAAAAATACAACCCTTTGACCTTTTTCCTCAGACTCGNCACATTGAAAGTGTTATGACTCTTCGAAAGAATTTTTAGGNGTTTTTTCTATCTCTTTTCCAGCTTAAGTTTGAAAAGGTTTTTTTAAAATTCTCCCTCTGTTCAAGAAAATCCGTGGGCCACTCCTGGGGAGAAATTTTGGTCTCACCTANAAAATTACAAAATGTATAAATAATGGAGTCATAGAATTTCCCGCTCTTCAAATTCCAATTTTTCTGAACAGCAACTGTCCCCTGGATAAGCATACCTTCTCGAGATCTCTTCATTGCGGCACCNGCGATTTTGTAACCTGTGCTCTGATCTATCAAATCCCACCCGACTGGCTCTAGGAAGCAATCACCGGGAATGACCTTCTCCTTTCGGGACGGACAAGGCTGTAAGTGTGAATCAATATTTTGCTCCCTTAATGCTGCCCCTATTGACTCATGCATTCCTTTGTAAAGATCCANCGGAGATATTTTTATCGAGAGATGCTCTTTTGGAAGAACAACCGAGTAAGTCCAATCATGCCCATGTTTGACTATGCCTCCTCCGGTCGGTCTTCGGATCATGTCGTTTATCGACTCCCCTGTCTTTTGCTCCACCCACCGCCAGTCTTGTCCATAACCAAAACTCACAACCTCCTTAATCCATTTATAATGACGAATTGAAGGATGGTTTGAATTTTTGAAAAGCCACCAATCTGTGGCCATATTTTCTACTCCCGACTCAGTTCTGTCCGGATAAATTAACAAGCTCATATACTATAATCTAAGAATATATTTGGATGGATCATCCGCATTTTCCCTGTACCAAGAGTAAAGACTTAACGGCACCTGTAAATTATCGAGTTGAGCCTCTATGCTGGCAGGTTCGGTCTTTAATTTTCCCACTAAAGGTAAAAGTTCAAGAGCAAGATGATTAGGTCGCGAACCCATCTCAGCACCTGCTTTTTTCAGGGAAGCTCTCGTAATGTGTTCCGTTTTAAAACCAAATCTTTCCAAAATTCTAACCCCAAGCTCATACCTTGTTATCAATTCGCTGCCTGCCCAATGAAAAAGGCCATTTAAATTGGGACGCTCGAGCAATTCGACCACTACCGATGCAATATTTTCAGACGANGAAGGTTGCCTAAATTCATCGTCAAAAAGTCNAAGGGGTTTATTATCCCTTATGGAATGAAATATTCTTTCATGAGGACTGCGGTTCCCTTTAGGGCTATTTCCATTGATTAGGGTCGTCCGTAAAACAACGATATTTTCATCAACTGCAGCCAAAACTCTCTTTTCAGCTTCTACTTTTTGTTCACCATATAATGATTGAGGGTCGGGTTGATCAGTCGAACGATAGGGCTCTTTTCTGCCACCGAAAACCATGTCGCTTGAAATGTGAATGTACCTTGCCCCTAAATGAGATGAAATTTCAGCCAATCGCTGAGATGCTTCCACATTTATTTTAAATCCTAGTTTGGGATTTTTATTTACTTCATCGGGAGAAGACAAAGCCGCACAGTTAATTACAGCGTCAGGCCAAATTTCTAAAAGTTTACTGGTTACCTTATCTACCTCGACTAAATCAAGAGATTGAAAATCTTGCATCTCTTTGTTCTTCCATACTTGATTACAAAAATTCCAACTCCTGAATTGTCGCCTCTTGAGTTCTTGGTGTATTGACCAACCCAACAGGCCCGTTGCTCCGAATAAGGCTACCTTCACAATTTATTACAATACAAGTTTTCAAAACTTCCTCAACAAGAGAGTAATAAAACTGTTTTCTTGAAGTTATCTGTTTTGAATTTAAAGTGTGTACACAAGAATGAATTTAAGAACACTTGCGAATCCTCGCATTTTGGATCAACCAACATATACGCCCGGAAAGCCTTCCGAATTGGTGGCGGATGAATATGGGTTATCGGTTGATGAAATAATTAAGTTAGCATCAAATGAAAACCCTTGGGGAGCCTCTCCAAATGCTATCCGCTCAGGCAAGGATGCCTTAAAATCTGTTCACCTTTATCCCGACGGAAGTGGCACCGCCCTCATTAAAAAATTGTCTGAGAAATTCAAGCTGCCGAACAATCAATTTATTTTAGGTAACGGTTCCAATGAGATCATAGAACTACTCGGTCATGTCTTCTTGGAAAAAGGAGATGAAGTAATTTTTGGCGAACATGCCTTTGCAGTTTACAGGTTGGTTACGATTTTGATGGGAGGAACACCCGTTTCTGTAGAGATGCCTAACCTAAAGCATGATTTGGAAGCGTTTCTGGTATCGATAACCGATCGCACCAAGATCATCTTTCTTCCCAGTCCTAATAACCCGACTGGAACCGCAAACTCAAATGAAGAAATTTTGCATTTCATCGAAAATCTGCCGGATCATGTAATCTTATGCTTTGACGAAGCATATGCTGAATATTTGGAAAGTCCAACAGACCTTATTCCTTCCATTAATTCAGGGAAAAAAATTATCTGCCTTCGTACATTTTCAAAAATTCACGGTCTTGCAGGTTTGAGGCTTGGCTATGGGTACGGATCTCCTGAAATGATTCAATTACTCCAAAAGGCCAGACAACCTTTCAACGCGAATTCTATTGCACAGTCCGCAGCGATAGGAGCACTGGAAGATGAAAGTTGGGTAATTCAATGCCGAAGAAGAAACTTAATCGGACTTAAGCAAATGGAAACAGGTTTGGGGGAATTAGGACTTTCATTCATTGAAAGCTCGGCAAACTTTATTTTAGTTCAAGTTGGAAACGGACAACGAGCATTTGACGAATTGCAAAAGCAGGGCGTCATTACGCGACCCTTACCAAACAAACTATCTCAGTATCTTCGCATCTCCATTGGTACCGAAATTGAAAATGAAAAAGCCCTCCATGCTCTCGCACAAATTATGTCTAGCTTGGCTTCAGCATGATCATTAACCATTTTTCTTTGCTCGAACTGGGTCTGGTATGGTCCTTATTATTTATATCCACCACTTCCCTGGGTATTTACAGAACCCTTATTGATCGGATACGCTCTGGTCTTGTATCTGCTCCTGATCCCAAAGGCCGAATTGCTAAAACTTTTCACGAATGCCTAAAATTACCCAATCATGAGAGACCTTTTCACATAGAAGCTTCCTTGCTCTCATCCCTCCAAGTTATTTTCGGATTTTTGNTTTTCTCCCGAATTCTTACCGATAATTACGACATAAGTGGACTTAGTGCCATTTTAGTATGTTTAGCCGGGTTTCTTTTTTCCCTAGTCATAGAGCGCTTGACGGCTTGGCTTTACCCTCTTCGAATTAGCCAATCCAATCAACTTGAGTTGCATCTTAAACTTGGCTTTCTTCCTGTAGTTATTACCAAGGCCCTCTGCTTCCCTCTAACTTGGTTGCTTTCCATGCTTGAAAAACAACTGCAATCTACGAATCAGAAAATTATGATTGAGAAAGAAGAGGGGAGTGAAGTAGCGGATCATATCAGAATTGTTGGGCGCGAAGGNACAAACTTAGATCCTGACATTCTTGAAATTATGGGAAATACCATCGAAATGAGTCAGCTCAAGGTGAATGATGTCATGATTCCAAGAAACCAAGTACAGATTTTGGATTCGGATAATTCCTTCTCTCAAAACTTGGAAATCGCAAAGTCTTGCGGACATACCCGCCTCCCTCTTTGCCTTGGTAATTTGGATCATTGCCTGGGAATCATTCATGTAAAGTATGTCTTCAGATCCAGGGTAAAAAACGGTGAAGAGTTTGATCTAAAAAATATTACCAAGGCACCCGCCCAATTACTTAGTGAAGAGCCTCTAATGGTAGCACTTAAAAGGATGATGAAATTAAAAGTTCACATGGCATTGGTTCGTGATGAATTTGGTGGAATTGACGGTGTTATTACTCTCGAAGATATTCTGGAAGAGGTCGTCGGAGAAATTAAAGACGAATTTGACGCGGACGAAGAACCTGCGGAATCACTGGGTGATTCAAGATGGAGGATATCTGGTCTCGTTCCTGTTCACGAACTTCCAGAATCAATTAACCAATTCGAAAGTGAAGATGATTTAGCAACAATAGGCGGAGTTGTTACCAAGGAGTTGGGGCGTATCCCTGAAAAAGGGGAGAATGTTNCCATTAAAGGAATGCAGGTATCCATCATTGATGCAGANGATACAAGGGTACTTTTAATGGAGATAGATCCGATCCAAAAAAATGAGCATTCTACTTCCTCGGAAAAAGAATCATCTTCTCCTTAAGAACCTTGCCCTCCAGTCTGTTATCCCAAATTAGATCGGTATTCCAATTTGGTGAATTTGATAAGCCAAGTCGGTCATTTATTTTATCATATGTTTCCGGCATAACAGCAACCAACATCACATTGGCAAGACGAAGGGCTTCGACCATGGTACCCAAACAAGTCTTCAGATTATTCAAATCCTCTGGGTCTTCAGATTTAGCAAGCTTCCATGGCACTCGTTCGTCTGCATATTTATTAATTGCCCGAATAAANCCCGAAACTTGCTCGAGGCCCAGGCTGAATTGATGCTCTCCATAATACTTGAGTCCCAGTTTCCTGCTCTCATCCCATTTTGTAATTAATTTACTTTCCGGGTCTTCTATATTTTGGACTGGTGGAACCAGGGAGTCAAAATATGTTCCACACATGTGGAGAAGCCTGCTTAAAAGATTTCCCAGATCATTTCCTAAATCTGCCCGGTATCTTGATTCAAATCTATCCAGAGAAAATTCTGCGTCTTGTCCAACTGTCATTTCCCTCATTACAAAGTACCTAAATATATCTGCACCATATTCATCAACCAATGTCAGAGGATCCACCACTTCACCCGTACTTTTGGACATTTTGGCTCCCGAACTTGTCCACCAACCGTGGGCAAGAATTTGTCTCGGCATTTCAATNTTTAAAGCCTTCAGCATGATAGGCCAGTAAACTGCGTGGGGTGGTGCCAAAATATCTTTTCCAATAATATGCAAATCTGCTGGCCATAAATTTGAGAAATCATCTTTTCCATAGTTTGCTGCAGTNATGTAATTTACTAGTGCATCAAACCAGACATAGGTTACATATTCTTCGTCAAACGGCAGAGGAATGCCCCATGACAATCTATCTTTGGGCCTGGATATGCAAAGGTCGTTTAAAGGCTCCTTAAGGAACTCAACGACTTGGGATTGTCGATGAGTCGGTAGAATGAAATTCTGGTTATCTTCAAGATATTGAAGNAGCCAGCTTTGATATTTTCCGAGCTTAAAGAAATAATTTTTTTCCGTAATCTCAGTGACTTCTCCATAAATTTCTGGCCANTTTCCATCTTCCTTGTCCTTTTCCTGAAGGAATTGTTCTGCTCTCATCGAGTAAAACCCGCTGTATTCAGCCTGATATATCTCTCCCCTCTCAAACAATTCCATGAGGATCGAGGAAACGACACTCTTATGTCTATCTTCTGTGGTCCTGATGTAATCATTGTTGGAGATATTTAAACGAACCAGCATATTTTGNAATTCCTCTGCAATTCGATCGCAACGTTCCTTCGGTTCGATTCCTTCACTTTTCGCACCTTGTTGAACTTTTTGGCCATGCTCATCCAGACCAGTTACAAAATGCGTATCCACACCCATAGCTCTTTTCGTTCTGGCAATCACATCTGCTAAAATTTTTTCGTAAGCATGCCCCAGATGAGGCGAACCATTTGCGTAATCTATAGCGGTTGTAAGATAAAATGATTTCATTAGGAACAAGTTTATAGATCATTTCCATCCAAAGAACCATACCAATTGCAAATTTTCATTTTACAAGGTTGACGTATTAATCCTGTCATTTTGAATAAGGGTCTTCGGAAAAANTTCAGTTTAATNATTTCCTTTCCGATTTCACCTCGTAAACCCAGTCCTACAAATTGGGCTCCATCCATTACGCAACGAATGAGCGAAGAAAAAGAAGATGCACCCGACCCACTTCAGGTTGAGGGCATGCTCGACATTGTCGAAAACAAGGCAGGGACATTACTTGATCCCAAACGCGGAGGTAAAACCACCCCGCTGGATCCTTTTGTGCCACGTGAACTAGTACGCAGATTTAAACTTAAACGCGGTTCTTTAATAAAAGCAGATGCTAACCACGACAAAAAAAGGCCCAATCCAAAAATCCAGTATGTACACTCAGTTGATGGATTACCCATACATGAGAGGAAAAAACTTTTCCGATTTGATCAGCTTACCACTATTCAGCCAAAGGAAAAGCTTAACCTTGAATGCAGTGACGGGCGTATGACGACTCGGGTACTTGATCTTTTCTGCCCGATTGGAAAAGGGCAGCGTGCCCTAATTGTAGCACCGCCACGAGCCGGAAAAACTACGATTCTGCATGACATTGCCAAGGGAATCGAAGAAAACCATCCTGAATGCCACTTGATGGTAATGTTAATTGATGAGCGTCCTGAAGAGGTCACTGATTTCAGAAGAACCGTGGACGCCGAAATTTATGCATCTTCAAATGATGAGGAAGTAAAAAGTCATNTACGAATCGCTGAACTTGCAATCGAAAGAGCGAAAAGNCTGGTTGAATCCAAAAAGGATGTTGTTTTGCTCATGGATTCCATCACAAGATTATCTCGGGCATACAATGCAAATTCCGGTAAAAGCGGACGAACCATGACTGGTGGCCTGGATGTCCGTGCTCTCGAAAAACCTAGGCAAATTTTTTCTGCAGCCCGAAATTCTGAAGAAGCGGGTTCTTTAACCATAGTGGCCACCGCTTTAATTGAAACAGGCTCTAAAATGGATGAACTCATTTTTCAAGAATTCAAGGGCACAGGAAACAGCGAGATAATACTGGATCGAAAAGTGGCTGAACTCAGACTTTGGCCAGCGATAAACCTTGCATCTTCCGGAACCCGAAAAGAAGAAGACCTAGTTGCCGCTGATGTTTTGGAAAAAACTTCGTTTCTAAGAAGAGCCATGTCTCCAATGAAAATCATAGACGCCGCAGAAACTCTCCTTGAAAGAATGGACAAGACAAAGAGCAATAAGGAATTCCTTGATCTTATTCAAACTTCATAACGCGTTGACAAAAGGACTGATTAACGACAAAAGAGTTTATTTTGCGTTAACTTTATAAGCGTTGATTATCCCCTTAGGCTTTTATGCACAATTTTTCAGAACAATGTCTGGATCTTGCCCGTTCACTATTGGGCAACAATCTCCAGCACATCAATGAAGACGGTAGCGTCACTCCAGCATCCGGAGAAGACCCCCGTGTAGACGAACCTGGACATGCAGCTCTAGCCATCGGCGAGTTCTTTCGGGCATCCGGGGAAGTTGAGCTTGCAGGGTTTGATTTGTTTGACTTAACCGCTCGTTGCGTTACTCAACAGGCATTTACCGAGGCTGCTTCTGAGAATGGACTGGCTTATGCAGCCTTGGGACTACTTTCGTACGGTGCATCAAAGGAAAGAAATTCAGTATGGGAAAGACTGCAGGATCCTACCCGCGAACAACTTGATGCTTCCTTACTCGCCCGATCCGATCACAAGGATCATTTTCAAGCTTTCAATGTGGCAAAATCAGTGGCCAGATTCAGTTTCGGTCTCACCAAAAAAGACGATACCGGAAAAGTAATTGACCGCTTCGTTGAAAGGATTGAATCTCACAGTTCAAGTGGCTATTGCAACGATTACCCTGCGGGTAACTGTGGCATTTATGACATTTACGGACCCATGTCTTTTATTTTCATAAGGCAAGCTCTTCAACTTCATGCAAACGTTCACTTGAAAGATAGAAAGCTACCCAAGCTCCGAACCTTTGCTGAAAAATATCTTAAAATGCTTCCAGACATCACCCGACAAGACGGTCTGGGGTGGAATTATGGTCGAGCGGTTGGAGCATATGGACAGCTTCATTCAATCAGTATGATTCTTCAGGCAATGCGTGATCAATGGATATCCTCCGAGAAAATGCCATTATATTTGGATGCCTTGCGACGTCTGTTTCAATATTTTTTCGTCACTTATTTGGATCAGGAAAAGGGAGACCTCGTGATCAGGGATGCCGACCGCAATACCATTCCTAATCATACCACAAGAATGGCTAATTATGATGCCGCCCGTTACCTCTGCCAATGGTCAAGACTTGCCAGAGTCATCGGGGGTTCTCTTGGCACTCCTCCTCCACAAAGATCAAAAGTTGCGGGAAGATTTGTTGTTTTTGACAAATCTCATAAAAAAGAACACGGGGTATTTTTATATCGTGATGAAAATAACGGTCTGCAATTTCAGCTTCCGCTGATTGGTCCCCGACCAGAAGTAACCTGTGATAATTTAGCTTTTCCTCACTGCCCTGGGATTTTTGACTGGCCGGTCAATCGCTACCTTCCCGTGATGTTACCCGAACTTACTTTTGGTGATGTTTCAGTAATCCCCTCCTATTACGGTAAGAATTGTGTAACAGGTGTCGGGTTAAAGCGTTCATTTTACCTAAGATTTGACCAACCTGACCTCATCAAAATCAACGGAGAATTTGCCCATGGATTAGGAAGTTGCCAAGTCCAGTGGACATTTGGAGATGGAACCATCCAATCTGAATTCTCTTTTAAAGTTAAAAACCCCACGACCCTTGACCGGATGAGACTTGCACTGGTCATCGGAGCACCGCATTCCACACACCGATTGGGAACTACACTCAGACAGGGCACTGAAGGATTACGAGCAAATGTGGAAACGGATGATTTTCAGGCAAAATGGAGCTCATTTGAAACTGTCTCAGAAGACCCTGATTATCGGGGTTATTCAGGAAATATTCACTATGTGCAATATTTGGTCAGGGATCACCCATTAGTCATGAGACCAGGACAGCAATATAAACTGTCACTTTCATACAATCCTGATATTGCATTTGCTGACGAATAGATCAGGGTATGCTTTCCATTAAGTATATTTACAGACTTTTATTTACTTAGAATATGCTTTCCGCTCGCGTAATTCCGTGCCTCGATGTTGATGCGGGGCGTGTTGTAAAAGGTGTACGCTTCAAAGAATTGAAAGACGCAGGAAATCCGGTTGAAGTAGCAAAAGTCTATCAGCAACAAGGTGCAGACGAACTCGTTTTTTTAGATATCACCGCATCCAGCGATGAAAGACAAACCATGAGGGAAGTTGTTGAAGAAACCGTTGCCTCATGTTTTATGCCAGTCACGGTTGGTGGTGGAATACGTGAACTGGCAGACATTCGCAACATGCTTCTTTGCGGGGCTGACAAAGTCAGCCTAAACACCGCTGTAATTTTAAAACCCTCACTTATTGACCAGGCATCCTCGCAATTTGGAAATCAATGCATTGTGGTGGCAATTGACGCAAAGCTGAGTGAAAGCAAAAACCAGTGGATAGTATACACTCATGGAGGAAGAAAGCCTACGAAATTAGACGCAATTGAATGGGCAAAGGAAGTGGTTAGTCGTGGGGCAGGAGAAATTCTACTGACCAGCATGGATCGAGATGGAACCAAGGACGGATATGATATCGAACTTACGCGAGCAATTAGCGAAACTGTTGAAGTGCCTGTAATTGCATCAGGTGGAGTGGGTAATCCCGGGCACTTGGCTGAGGGAATCTTATCCGGAAAAGCGAGTGCGGTTCTCGCAGCAAGTATTTTTCATTTCGGAGAGTACACCATCCATGAATCTAAAATGATTATGCAAAGCAAAGGTGTCCCTGTCAGACTCTAAATCTCCTGACGGTTCGTAGAAAGTAATTTACAAATCCTTCCAGTAGGTGAAGGCATCTTGTCCCATTCTGTCGATGTCAGCTTTTCCGCTCTTGGTTACAATTTTTCCATGTGAATCAAGAATAACCAAGTAAGGAATATATTCCACTTCTGAAAGTTTACTTGCCAATTTTGCCTCTGCAGATTGATTTTCCATCGCCAGCCAAGGCATGGCGTATTTTTTCATGTAATTAGCTTGTGCTTTTTTACTGCCATCTCCGCCAACCAGAATGACTTCAAAATCATCGGCATATTGATCCCTAAATTCAATTAACTTTGGTGTAAATTTTCTACAAGGTCCACACCAACTGGCAGAGAAATAAAGACCCACAAATTTTCCCTCCAATTTCTTAGAGCTTACCCGTTCGCCAGTTGCATCGAGCAAATCATCTGGGATGATAAGTTCTTCTGACAAGTGTACATCTTCACTTTTTGCTTCCCCACTGTAGGAGAACGCCAGGAAAAAAAAGCTGGAAGCAGCAATTGAAAGGATTATCCACAAAGGGAAAGGACTTTTCATTACTCTAAAATAAGTATTTTTATGATATTTTCCAAGAAATTAAACACATCAAGATAAGTAAACTTTAAAGCAGAGAGGAAAAATCTTTGGTGTATTTTTTAGCTATTTTAGAAAGCTCATACTCCTTTGAATCAAGCCAGGCAGAGGTTGCCATTTGATCGAGTTTTGCTGGATCGGCAGTGATGGCTCGCTTTAAAGTCAGTCCTATGGATTGCTGAATGTCATTAACCTGACTGGCGTCTCCCAAACAATAACTCTGTTTATTAAAGTCAATAAAATCGGAGAAGCATGGTAAATTTGATACGATGGGTACGCACCCACAACTCATCGCCTCCAAAACTGCGAGCCCGAATGTTTCTCCCTTTTCTGCAAGCGAAGGGTACACGAAAATTCGGGCAGTCCTCATCTCCTTTTTTAATGCTTTCCGGTCAAAAACCGGATCCACAATCTCAACCCTGTTCCTGCACTTGGAAATTTCCTGTTTTATTTGCTTAAGAAATGACAGTCCTCCCCCACCCTCTTCTTCCCGCCACGGTCCAATCAAACGAAGCGTCCATTCTCTGGTCAATTCATGAGGAATTCCACCCCAACCATTTATCAGTTGCAGAAGTCCCTTTTCTGGATGTAAGCGACCTGCGTAAAGAATCATTTTTTTTCGGTTTTTCAGGTCCAGGTTTTCATCCACATTCCAAGGTAAAGGATATGGTATGACGGAAACTTTTTGCACTTGATCCGAAGCTTGCCGGCGGCAGGCATTTGCAATCGCATTGGTCGGCACCTGCAGACAACTGGCTCTTCCATATAATCGCAACTGTCCCTTTGGGTATCGCCCCACATGGACATAAATATTTCCAAACCTTTTAGGTGGAAAAATAATCGGTGCCCAAAAGGCATGTGTTACCATAATATCCGCCTTCGGCATAAGTCTTCTTGCCCTCAACACATATGGAAATTCCAGAATCTTCAAAAGAAATGGATTCTTCACTGCATTCGAACCAGGTATACGGTGGTATTGAACACCGTCTACAAATTCGTTTTTCGGCAAGTCATCACAAAGTCTGGAAAAATGGGTGACATTATGTCCTAATTTTGCAAATTCAAGACCAAGCAAATGCCAAGCGGATTCAATAGCTCCACCCCGCTTTGGTGGAACTGGTAAAAATGCACCCTGTAGAATATTGATTTTCATATTTCCAACATCAAGACATTGAAGATTTAGCTATTTCAATGATTACTTTGGCTGTCTTTTGGATATGTAGCTTTTCTTCAAAGCAATGTTTAGCATTGAGGCTTTTACCGATAACATGGCCTTTAATCCATGAGTTAACCAGGCTGTTAATCCCTCCAATATCATCATTTTTCACTATCCCCGCATCGTACTGAACCACCTCCCGCCAAAGGTTCACCTTATGGGTGGTAAGTACGGGCGTGCCAACTGAAAGAGCCTCCGCAACCACCATACCGTAATTTTCCTGATGTGAAGGTAAAATTAGAGCCTCCGACGACCTGATTGCCCCCCACTTTAAGTCACCGTCCAACATTCCAGTCCAAAGAATTCTGTTTCCAAATTTTTGTGAACATTGAAATAATGATTGATAATAGGAATCGTTTNTCTCAATTGGTCCCGCAATCATTAAGAGATGCTCGTTACCGGCATATTTACCAAATGCATCGATGAGTAAATCCAAACCTTTTTTTGGATGAATCCTACCCATGTACAAGAGAATTTTCTTATTTTTGGCCTGAACAAACTTCTTCGAAAATGCATTGGACTGCATGACATCATTCTCCGGTGGGTTTCCCACTCCCAAACCGGTAACCACTTCCTTACATTGATAGGGCCAAAAAGTCTTTTGAGCAAGTTGCCTTTCCTCCTCAGTCGTAAAAAACACGGAATGNGCATTCTTCAATATTCTCCCCTGCCTGTACCACCAGAATAATTGTTTTTTGAAGTGTTTAAATGGATAAGCTTTCTTAAACCATGGATCAAGCATGCCATGAGGGAAAACCGCATATGGAATCTTCTGATTCATCAACAGATGATACGCAGTAAAACCCGGCCACTGCCATAAGCCATGCGCAATTATAAAACTAATATCCTTATNCAGACTATCCCTGTCTTCATAAGACTCATTCTTTATTCCGGCAATTGTCAGGGCATCACTAATATCAGTTACTGCTTTCGCCACTCCTCCAGTTTCCGGATTTGTGGAATGAACCAACTGGCCAATCTTCAAGGTAGAATGAAATACTTTTAGTATTTAAAAAAGATTTTTTTCTGAGGATCCCAAAATGTGTTACCCGAGGGCTGCTCTAAATGATATGCGACCCACCTTGAACCAGACTGCTCATATAGCCAAAGATAAGTGGAAGTACTATCCATGTCTTTCCAGATCTCTTCGGTCGTTCCAAGCCAGCCAACGGCAGGCATATAAAACCACACTTGCTCATTTGAGGAACCTTGAACATAGAGCCAGCCTAGTCCAGAATGATATATCCAGGGAAAATTATCTTCATTAAAATGACCAAACCAATCCAACCACTTCCACCCAGATACTCCTTCAACCTCTTTTGATAGTCTTGAAATCGAATATCCACCGAATCTGCTAAAGTATCTTTTATCTTTCATTAAAGCAGATATGGTCTGTTTTGTACTCATACCAGCAAACTCGGATATCAATTCATCTGAAAGAACATCGAGGTTGTCTTGCCAATATGCAACTATCAAGGCAGCTGTCTTATAATAATCTCTTTTCGATTCCGCTCCCCAGATTAAATCCAAATTGTCTATTTTATCTTCTCCGATAACACTGGCAACAAAAAGCACTGCTGGTTGACCAGTTTGGTAGGTAGGTTGAGTAACTTGATTTTGCTGGTTTTGGTTATTATTACCGCCAAGTAAGGATTGAAACAATTGATTGTTGTTATTATTACCTCCTCCACCTCCCCCACCAAATCCACCGCCACCTCCGAAACTGGCATACATCGCAATTTGTTGCATCATTTGTCTTTGCTGGTCCATTCTAGCTTGTTGTGAATTGGGATCAAATACCGATATCCTGTAGGAACCCTGTATTTGTTGTTGTACAGATGGAGGTCTACCGTATTTGTTTGTATATATTGTGGTAACAAAATCTCGTCTGTTTTTCTCATAATTCGTAAATCGGTCTTGTCCGGTTGCAGGAGGAGTAAGCTCCTGTACTGGCCCATGGATGTTCGTAAATGCTCTAGAGGACAAGGTATCATCAACGAAAGCTCCTATATTAAAGGCACTATTAGGAAAATCTGTCGGATCTTGATCACTTGTTCTAAACACTCTTTCTTGGAGCGAAGAAAACCCGTCTCCATCCAAGTCAGTAGCTCCATCAGCTCCATAATTTGGAATGGCAGAATAATTTTGTAAAATTTCTTGGACTTGAATGAAGTCTGGCCACTGTCCGGTCATTGCATGAATTCCTGCAATCGAATCTAGCATATTTTGAAAAGTGTCTCGTTTGGATAAAAGAGTTGCCCATTCTAGAAATTTTTCATTTTCAAACAAATATTCACCATTGTTCATATCTTCGTCGTAAATAATATTAATTTCTTGCTCGGACGGATTGTAACCTAATAAATCTAAAAATGTTTGATTAATGGCAGCTCTTGGGCTGCCTCCGATGTTAGGTTCAACCAGCTTTATTTTAACTACATCACTCGTTACAACTGGAGTAAATGGCAATCCATCAATTACTCTATCTGTCATTACCATTATTCCCAAAAGTTCTACCACTCCAGAATCGCCTGCGAGTTCCTTGTTGCATACCCAATCACCAGCGAAAGAACCCGACCCCCAAGAACTCTCCGTAGCAGTAACAATAAATACTCCGTTTGCGTAAATGTTTATCATTCGTGGTGTCAAAGTTACATTTGGGTTTGGAGTGCCTGAATCTGGTCCTAAAAGAGATTCCATATTTGGTCCTTTTACCTCGACTCTAATCTGCATTGACTGACCATCCGCGAACTCTTCCATGTTTAAGGGCGACAAAATTTCTGTATTTGGAAGAAGGGTGCTACCTTGGACGGTACCATTTTCAAATAATGATATACGATTACCATCGCTGTCTATTCCAACAGCCATAACTTCCCAAGTTCGATCAGTTAAAAATAATGATGCATCCGTTGTAGGCTGAAATTTAAAATAGTAAGGACTTTCATGATCAACATGCATCAATTTTCCATTGAGATAAAATTCGACCCTGCTCATGCCATTTAAATCCAAATCGTTGTAATTTGCCGAAACCATTAGTTCAGATCCTATGGTTGTGGAGCCAGGCCTGGTAATATCAGGAATCAATTGAAGTGCACCATCTGGTAGATTACCTAAGCGGGGATCAATTACAATGCTATCTGAAAAAATTGCTTGGTTTCCAGCACTATCTTCAGCAATTGTAGTAAACACATATATTCCATCCGAATCCGGCATAAAGCTTGTCGCGAAGGGCCATACATCATCTCTGAATAAGAAGACCCCATCCGCATAAAAGGAAACGGAACTGAAAGTACTATCTTCAACAGATTCTTCCAAAGTTAAAGGAATTATAGAACCTGCCCTGTATGCATTAACGATTTCAATGCTGGCTTGACCCTCTAAAAGTTTTTGGTCAGATGAATTTAGCTCTTCTTTTAATTCAAGCTCATTATCAGAAGTTATGCTTTTAATCGTGTAAGTTTGTGAAGATAAAGATTCACCTGCAGCAAATCGAATCCTTTGATCTACAGACAATTCACTTAAGAAACTCGAGTCGAAACCTTTAATCAAAGAATATACACTTGGTGACTGCGCAGATCTTCTTTCAAATCTTCGCAAAACTTTGATTTCCTGTACAGAGCCACTCGTCGAAGGGTAGAAAGACCCAATTGATGGCGGATTTAAGTTTTTTGGCAAAACCTCTACCGTCATCGTATCAGAACGAGCACTCAAACCATCCTCTCGCGAACCGAGCACATAAAAATCATACCTGCCCTCAACTAATGGTTGCCATACAAAAGAAAACTTAGGTTCAGTACCGAAGAATGTCATAGAATTGTTTTCCACCCCATTAATAAATAACTTCAGGTCACCCCTTCTCATTAGGCTCGTTTCAGATTCTGCATGTAAGCCAAATACAGAAGACCTTCCCAGTTCTAAAAATATTGGTTCAAAGCTGGTATTTAAACCTCCTGCAAAACGAATGGTTGGGTTGTTAGAGTAACCTGCACCACCTGCCGTGATGTGCACACTAGATATTTCACCACCTCTAATTATAGCATGGCCAGCTGCTCCCTCTCCTGAAATATCCGAGATAATCAAGCGAGGTGCTGAATGATATCCAGTACCAAATTTAGCAAAATTAAGATCGCTAACCTTGCCTAACTTAAATGATCCGTTTTCTACAAGGTCAGTTGTTCTTAAGTTAGCTTGAATCACGGGCTCAAACTCTATTTTAGGTGGGGTGTCGTAAAAAACTTCCCTTCTCATAATCTCAGAAGTGGACTTATTTCCTCTATCGTCTGTGGCTTCAAAATACAGGTCATAGAAACCTGGTTGTCCTGGAGACCAAGTAAACTCATAAGGATAAAATTGGTCGGAACTCAAAGGAATACCATTTTCGAAAAATGTCACTTTCTCAACAACTCCATCTTGATCGTTTGCATCCGCAATGAAAAACTGATCATTAAATGCAAAGCCACCAACTAACTCAACGGTACCAAATGTATAACCTGAACCTGGATTGGTTATCTGAATTTGAGTTACCCTACCATTTGATATGGTGGCTGTCGCTTCCATCCCATCCCCATTTCCATCAATTACAACTTCTGGAGGGCTTATGTATCCATCACCAGGATCTGTAATTGTAATAAATGGGCCAAATATTCCAAAGATCAACCTTGCAGAAGCCGTTTCTCCGGAAGGCTTCAAAATGGGAAATCCACCGAATAACTCAATATTTGCGTAAGAATACCCTTGCCCGGAATCTTCAATTTTTAATGCAATCACTTTCCCGAAATTTGGGTTTTGTGAATCCTTTTCAATAGAAGCAGTTATTACTGCTCCAGAGCCATCTCCCTGTATGACTACCCGAGGGTCACGAACATATCCATTTCCTTGAAAATTGATTGATGCATTTAGTATTCCTCCATTTAAATTTATGTCATCGTTGGAGATGGATGCAGTCGCAACTGCTGTCGAACCACTAAAGGTAACTGATGGGAAAAATCCAGAAGAGTGAGTGCTTGATATTGTAGAAATTCTTGACATAACTCCGTTTCCACTGTTATCCGCACCCATTGCAAAAAAAGTGAATGTCCCGGCTGAGGGAACTGTAAATTTTCTAAAATAAGGGTAAGTGGAAGCTGTCTGTAGTTTTGTGGCTTCCTCCTCCAGAGCTAATGGTTCACCGTTAACATAAAATTTCACCCACTCCAAACCACCATCCACATCACTTGATTGTGCATATGTCATAATCTCAGAGCCAGATGTAAAAG
>NHDJ01000067.1 GCA_002167265.1 Verrucomicrobia bacterium TMED56
CTTCCTGATTACTTAAGGAGTCTGTATCACCGTCTCCAAACCACCACAATGCAGTTTTTTCAGAAAAGGTGAAAAGGTAAAGATCCAACCACTTTTCTATATTACTAAGTTGGTTTCTTGAAGAGGCCATAACCCGAACACTTGTCTCCAATGTTCCCAAGGTGGCTTTTAGCGTTAAAGTTCCACCACCCAGTATTGGTTTTAACATAGCCCCACTACCGTTAACATCTTCTATGATGAAATCTGAATTTGCATCATACCCGGTTCCGGCACTGGAAATGTTGAGATCTGTAATACCGCCCGCCTGATTTACAATCAAAGTCCCGTTAAAATCGACCCCAGTTCCAATTAATCTTACCTTGGAGCCATTTGTATAATTGGTGCCATTTGCAAGTACCTGAACGCCTGTGACCTTTCCTCGCTGCAGGGTAGACTGCAGTATTAAATCAGTCGTATTTCCATCCGTGGTAGTTATGGAAGCAACCTTACTTTGATTTCCTTCGGTCGCGTTAAAGTCAAAAATCAATTGCCAGTTTACTCCGGAAGTGTCCAATAAGTTTCCGTTTTGATCATAAGCAATCGCATTGAAATTAAAGGGTTGTTGTCCGGTTAGACTGGTTGAAAGCGGAACTTCCACAAAGTTGGTACCATTTCCATCGTTTGGTAAAATCATGAGTCTATTTTGCCCGTATTCCTTAGCCGCTCCTGAGCCAGACCACAAATCATCATCGCTCAAGGAAAAGATATAATCTTCACGAAAATCCACACCGGATATACTGGATCCATAGCTAACAATAAATCGGTCATTGGAATTAAACTTCGTCGTGTTGGCATCATCGATTATTTCAAGTGCCAAAGAACCGTCCACCAATACTTCTACCGAAAGTTTTGGGATTCCTGAACTTGTGTTTTCCGGATCAGGAATAATGGTAAGTTCCGGCGTGGTACCCTGTTGAAAGCCGGCGCCGACTCCTTCTAAACGCTTAAACTCAACAGTGGATTCATTGACTGCCTGATTACTGGGTCGAGCCAAGGCTTTGGCCTCACGCGTCCAAATCATCCGGCTAATTCCCTGTCCACGCTGATCAGATTCCATAACTATGTCAGACAGTCCGGGAACATAGAGCACTTCAGTTACATGCGTGGAGTTGGATTCCGGGCGGAATGTAGTTTCCTGAAAGTTTTCATCCTCCATAAAGACAGCAATATTGTACAGTCCAGGCTTGAGGTCGGAGAATGCATAATATCCGTTTTGATCTGAGAAAGCCGTTTTGGAGCGGCTATCAATCACGCTGGTTGCCCAGTTCATTCCCGGCAATCCTTCCGTTACTGTTATCTTGGCACCCATGCTGGGATTTCCATTCAATAAATCCCCGGCAAAGCCATAGTAGAATGTTTCAGGTAATCGGTCATCAACATAGAGATCAAAATATCCATGTTCTTCAATGGCATCAAAATCCACGATTCCATTGAGACGTACCGAGCTGTTTGGAGTTTCTGCAGAGAGATTGGTTCCGTTGAGCAACAAGTTAACATTCGGCTCTTCAACATAGAGACTCCTCCATCTGGCCCCTGCCAGCCCTCCGTTTTCATTAAAAGTTGCATTCTGGTCCAGGGTGAATGAAACCATTCTCTGGGTGGTGGTTGCGCTTAATTTAGCTTCCACAAAATCCGGATTTCCATCGCCATTCAAATCGGGTCGATAAGATCCGTCAAACAACACATCTATCGAAAGTGCTGTACTATCAAAGTTGCCCACATCATGAATCCGAACATCCACGACCCGGTCCCCAAGATTATCATTGATCACAGGGGCTCCAAAAAATGCATTGCCAAATTCGTCAGATCCTTCGTTCACAGTGGTGGCAATTTCCTGATATCCAAAAGTTGGTTGATATGACCTGTCCCAGGACCATGGCCTTTCCATGAACCCTTGTCCGGCACCCAACGGCCTGGAAATAATATCGGTCTGGAAATTCTTAAGAGCAGGATCATCAAAAATAACATGGGTATTTACACCCTCATCATCATAGGCGGTGATTACATCCACTCCTCCACCCGATCCAGAGACAGCTATCTGAGTGGAACCATACATGTCTCCACCATCCAACACTACGATTTCCTTAATTTGGCCGCCCTCGCTCAGTGCAACGAGATTTGCATTCCAGGGCTCCCAATTTTCATAGGGTATGCGGTACGGGTCATTAATCAGAACATAATTTGCCTTGGTGCCGGAACAAACCCTACTTTTAAAAGTCACCCCAAAGTGATCCGGACAAGGATAACCTCCTGCAGTTCCACAATTTTCGTGGCGATTCTGCCAGGCAGTGACTGCTTCACTTGTGGTTTCCTGATCTGCAGGAAAAGTATTGTCCGTTTCTCCGGGGCAACTCTCTGGCGGATAGAGCCCCATCTGTATGTGNCCGCACTCAACAACAGATCCATCCACCGATTCCCTCGTGTTTGTACATCTCCATTGTCTTTGTCTAACCCCNTCTGCAGATNGAAAATAATTGGATCTTATATTGGATATGTCCTTATTGTTTGGGCTCCCCCGAACATACACCACCGGGTCAACATACCCCCTTCCACCATCAAGGACGACGACTTTTTCAATTTTACCATTACGGACTTTGGCCACGGCCCTTGCCCGTGCCTCTTGCGAATCAATAAATGTTTCCGAACGATTGCGGTCCCAAATCTCAATAAATGGATCCATGTGGGTATGCCCGCTTGGAAGGCCAGAACAACCATTGCAAAGTCCAATTTCAGAAAGCCAGCCACCAAGTAATGCAGATACATTGGCATCCTTTGCACNAGGGTCGATAATTGGATTATGCGTGATTACCGCCTGAGGTGAGTTGTTCAGATTAATATTAAAATAACCTCTTCCCGCATCTGTTACGGTTATNGCAAGGATACTTCCATTTGCATCAATCGTTGCAAGTGCTTTTGCCCCATTTCCCCCACCGCCGGTTATAACAACTGAAGGGGCCACAAAATAACCCAACCCCGGATCTTTCACTTCCACTGAAACAATGCCACCATTCCCATCAGTGGCATTNACTTCGACAACTGCGGGGGTAAAAGGGTAAGGCAATGGNCTGCTGCCAGCCAACCCTGTCTGATTTTCATCATACCATTGTTGTAACTCCGATCCCACAGGATATCCACCGATCAATTGCACACTTACCGGCAAAGAATAGCCAAAGCCAGGATCTTCAACGACCACATGGGCTAAAGTTTGATTGAAATCAACATTTACATCTCTGGGTTCTCCAGAAGCAGCGTTATGGGTCCAATCCATAAAAACAAATTCATTATTGGACCCAAAATTGACGGCAGTAGTAGTGCCAATTGTTGCTACAGCATCGGAATTATTTTCCTGCTCAGAAAGCTTATAGAGCAGGGTTTTATTTTCATCACCATNATTTCGATACCACTGTTCAACACTTGAACTAACCACATCAAGCAAAGANGTTGCCCCNGTTGAATTAGTNGTTTCCACACGATATATTTGCTCGGGACGAAAACCTTTTCCGCTTATTCGAATGAGATCTAATACACCTGCACTAAAGTCAAGAACTCCATAACCTGCATTTTCAATAACCGCAGATCTGTTAATATCCAAAAAGTATAAAACATANCCACTTGCATCATCAACCGGATTTTCTGAATGGGATGCCTCGATATTAAGGTTTGGAACTGCGGTGTATCCAAACAGACCTTTGGGTGCCCCAAAAGCATAACTGGGAGAGGGATAGATTCCATCCCCCGCGATTATGTATTCCACATACCTGCGGGTTACATTTCGATCATTGGGCAAGGTCAGAACATTTCCCCTGAAAGTATCCTTTGTCCAGAGAAGTTGATCGATTGAAGTGCCATTCAACTCGGGGGTACCAAATGCCCGGTGATAATTTCTCCAAGATCCACCCGTATTACGATCACCCGTGTATCCCACATAACGACTGAAGACTTCTTTAGTTGTATTATCATAATACAAGTCGCCGTAATGAGGATTGGCAGGAGCGGTGGTCGCAAGGTTGGTGGTCAGGTTGCCATCTAGGCCATAAGAAAATTCTGCCTCTGGTAGTTCCTTATACCCCGCTCCCCCATTGGTTATACTGACTGTACCCACGGCATCAGCCAAGGCTTCAAGGCGCGGGATTTGATCCCTTCCCTGATGGAGGTTGTATAGAAAGTTTATTTCCGAATTGGTAAGGGCACGGTCATAAATGTGAAAATCATCAATATTTCCATTGAATGAATTACTTGTGTTGGAATCCCTGTGCAGTCCAATTGCCATGAAATTCAAACCCTCGATATCTGAGAAAAAAGCACGGCTTGCCCCGGGTCCGTCCGGTGTAGCCACGCTACCTGCTACCTGGCCGTCAATCCAGAAAACGGATTGTGTTTGGTTCACGACCAGAGCCACATGCTTCCACTCAATTGTACCGGAGGATACATTTACGGTTGTGTAAAATTCAGATACTTTTACACCCTTATTAATCGCACTAAGTTGAACCGCTCCCGTATTTCCTCTCAACTTGATTTGAAAATAGGTTTGATTTTCATCCNTGTTGGAAGCACAGAAAATGGATCGGTCTCCACTGCCTCCTGGTTTTAACCAAAATGAAATTGTTCCCTCATTGAGCCCTTCAAACTCAGAGATGTGTTGACTAAGTTCAAGGTACGAAAGATTGCTGTCCACAATGACCGACCTTCCGTTGCCCTCTCCACTGACACTGTCTCCAAGTGCACGGGGCCATGATCCATTGTTATTTTTAAGATCTGCTGTCGGGCGGTCATTGGAACTTCCCGAATCTGTTGNNGGATCATCCATAACAAAATTTGTACCTACGGGAACGATATGGTTTTTATTGCCGGATAAATCCAGAAATGACCGACCGGCCAGATACCTGACTTGAGATTCGGAAAGTGCCTTCGTGTAGACTCTTAANTCNTCAATCANNCCANANAAGTTTGTTGTATCAATAGCTGCTCCTGAAGATGGAGTAAAGGCAATGGCTTGTCCATCGACATAGAAAATACCATCCGTTGCGGAATTGGCAGTGAGTGCAATATGAGCCCATCTACTGGATTGAGAAANTCGGTTGAGTATCGGGCCTCCCACTATTTCAAAAGTTTGCGGTACGGTGTTTGAAGAAAACGAAATTTGTTTATTACATATNGTAAAACTNGAATCTGTATTATCTGGCTTAACCCAAACGGAAATTGTGTAACCGTCATCATCTGCAGTCTCTGACTGCATATTGCTAACATTGTTCAAAGCTGAGGCATGGATAGACCGCCCTTTTATGCCCCAATGTGAGTTGTTTAAATCAGATAATTCCAAAGCTCCCAACAAGGGAGTACCAGAACCAGTTTGTGGCTGATCTGATAATGTCGTTCCATTTTCTTCATCAAAGGACCAATAATGAGTTAAATTTTCAACGAGGTTACGATTCCATCCAGGAGAGGGATAAAATCGAGTGGTATCGCTGTCGTAAAGACTTTCATGCAAGTCAAATGTCCAGATGGCTTTAGGATCCGTGGGATAATGCAGCACTGCCATGGTTGCATTAGGCTCGAAACCGATTCCCTGATTATGAATTTGTAGGGTGTGCTCATAAACAGTTTTGTTGTTAACTGTTCTGGTTGTCTTAAGCACGGATGCATTCGCTTCNGAACCGGAACCCCAGANCACGACCTCGGGGGTAGGGTCTCCAGCTGCTCTTCTTTCCCAGCGGTTTCCTAAAAGTCCGTTATTAGCATTTCTTGGAGATATCGTACCCACTCCATCCACATAAGCTCTTCCTGTGGCATTTATGTCCGAGTAATCCTCCCAAAAGCTGGACCGGTGAATGGTGACTGTGGGTGGGTTGTCCCGGTGGTGTCCATAACCACCATGTGCAGCATAAATTCCAAATTCGTTGATCTCTTGTGGTCGGACCCGAACGGCGGTAACATTGGTATCAGAAAGTAAAGCCTTTGCGTAGGGACGGTTTACTTCAAATGGATTAGATGCTCCAACCATTAGACTGTTTGAAGTCGCATTGAACTCCACAATTGTGGCAATTTCATCATTTAAATAATTTGAGAACATGCTCCCGTCCAGNACTTGTATTTGGGGTGGAACGGTGTAGTTATTCCCGGGGTCATCCACTTTGGGGGTGACCAGCATTTTCAGGCGAACACGGGGCATTTCATGTTCAGGATGATCAAAAAATGATAAAGGAAACCCATCCGTGGAAACATCGAATTTGAACCGGTGAATTTCCCCTCTTCTAAAGACCAAATCCGGGGAAGATACTCCGTCAATTACAAAGTTGTGCGGATTATTCTTGCCGGTGGGTAATTGCCAGTCTCTCTGGTTTCCGCTCAAGGAAATGGTGTGCTCAATGACTTCAGCAGGAGAAGCGACTACACGGGCCCCCTGTATATATCCCTTTCCTGACCGTACGGTACCTGAAACCGAAGAGGTCAGACTGGATTGATAATCTCCCACTTTTAAAATTATATTTCGGGAAGATACACCACCTTTCATATCCGAAACAATGACGCGCACCACATACTCCCCGACTTCATTAAACGACTTGAAAAAGGTCGATTTATTGAGGATTAGAGGGTCCGNTTGCTGGGCTTCATCCACATGCCAGGAATATGCAAAGTCAGAGGAATTCCGGTCCCTAACCTTTGCCGAAATCTCCACAAACTCACCAACCGCAGGAAATTGATTGCTTACATCAATTAAAAGTTCGGGGGCAGCGGCTTCCCCACCGGCAACCGTTGCCATATTAACAACCACCTCGATATACTCCATCGGGGATATTCCTCCCTTGGCAACTGGTGTGATATGAACATCGCGGGAATAGTCAGAGAAAGTATTTCCCGGTAAAAGAAAGGCGTCTGTAAAATCATCCGGCGTATTAGGGGTTATATCAATCCAGAAGTTTTCTGTATGCCCATCTCCCAGAAGCACGGACAGTCCGTATTCGGTTGCTTCTCGGCGATAGGAAAGCCACATACTTTCCATGTTTCCTCCACTGTCTGTTCCTANAGGGGAATACTGGGAAAGGGTGAATTGCAAACCCCGTAGTCCTCTCGGAGAGAAATCTGCCAGGTTTCGCAAAACAGCCTGCACAAATGTNGATGTACCTTCCCTGACACGTATCCATGCCGGGTCAATGCGAAAGATGGTTTGATTGCTTTCATTCAGTACATCGATGGCTGGGTCTGTAGCGAAGCCCTTTCCGCCGGCAGTAATTGACAGCTTGGATGTGTTGGTGTCGTCGGTGGTCAAAATTCCTGCCGCTCCGTCACCGCTTCCATCAAATTTTACCTGATATGTTCGATTGTAATCAAAGCTTGAGCTCTCGAAAAGAACCGAATACCCGGGGTGCGTAACCCAAAATTCTTTAACGCTCAATGAGGCGGGAAATGTTCCGTAATCGTGACGATAAACTCGAAAAGTGTTATTATGCTCGGATCCGTTTTCGTCCAAAAGATTGGTAACCGATGTCGTCAGATTTGCCTGATTNGTGAGACTTGCAACATCCACTCCAACGGAAGTTCCCAAACGGTATCCAAATCCATTGGCGGTCATGGCGACTTTCGCGGGTATGGTCATGTCACCACTTCCACTTCCCATAACAGCATAAGGATTTCCATATTCGTAGTATGCACCTTCATCACTGTTTGGACGCTCGCTTCTGGAGGAAAACCGGTTGGCGTGCAAGAGTCCAAAATTATGTCCGAGTTCATGAGCAATAACTCCCCATGAAGTAGAGCCACCGGATGCATCCACATGGGAACCGGCTGCGCCCACATATCCGAGACCGGCTGCTCCCGGTGTATGGGTAGAAATGGTAACCCAGGAAATAGCAATGGAGGAGGCAGTCGCAGTAATGTTGTTGGAATATGTACCACTACCATTCACCAAAACTGTGGGGTTTGAATAATACCATGCACCAGGGTTTAAAATTTCTATATCAGTGATTTCTCCATTTGCATTAACCACTGCCCGGGCTTCACATGGTTCAAAATCCGGATGGACAAGGTTGTTGTCTGCCGGATTTTGATTTCCACCGACAAAGCTTATTACAGGTGCTTCAGCAAAGTTACTTCCGACCGTCGCACCTGTAAGTGTAATGGATGAAATTCCCCAAAAATAATGATCTGTAAAATCATATTTTTCACTTTGCTGAGCGGCTATCTGAACACCAAGTTCACCTATGCCCCCAAAAGGAGAGAGTTCATCACTTTCTAAATCAATGGCTCCAATATAGTTTCCCGCACTGTCGAACAAGTTTGGTCCGTTGGGGTCAGTCGTTGCATATTTTGATATTGGAATGGTAACAGTTGGAGAAATTACCGGTATGATATGAAACGCACCGTCTGAGTTACGCAAATAATACTCCGTAACCTCTTCCATTGCAGCACCCAAAATTGGCTGACTTACCGGCTCAAAGCTATCCTGCTGTAATTCCGGATATATGGGATTTCCAAATTGATCGGTCAAAGGGGAGGAATTTCCGTTGGGTCCGTATCCTTCATCCTGAAAACGAGCGGGTACAATTAACACCTTTCTGAATCCTTTTGCTGCCACCGTATTCGGTGCAGGTTCTCCCCCCAGATCATATTCAATGACAAAGGGTAACCGGTAAGTTTCATTTGCATCTGTCCAATTCCCGTCAGCAGTTGTCCAATCCATCGCTCCAAAATCCTTATTTGCATTTGAAGGCTCAATGCCGTTTAACCACATGGCCTGAAAGTTGGGATCAAAGTTTGTGATTGTTTCGCTTATGTCCTTTCCATCAAGCCATGTCCAGTTTCCTTCCGTCGCATTAATTTCAACAAAGGAGGAGGCATTGGTCTCAGGATTAAAATTGGTTCCATTTTGATCTTCGTTATCTGTTGCACCAATCCACCCCAAGGTTATGGGATTGCCGTTTGAATCAAACCCGATTTCTGCAGCATCCTTAAATTGTCCCAAAATGAAATCATTTTCTTTTTTCGATTCAATGGTTACCAACCTGCCATTTCTGGCAAAAGCAGTGTTATTTGCATCTTTCCAGGTCATAGGAGTTAGAATGAGGTCGTACTTTTTTTCGTAGTAATCGGATAGCGATGAACTGGCTGCAATCATTGGATACCCTACTCTTCTACTGACAAATGAAACCCTAGCTTCCGCCCGCTGAATTTCATCAATGAAAAGTTCCTTCTCCGAATTTGAGGAGTAAATGTGGTGGTTACCAGCAAATTCTAAAACCTTTTCCCCAGATTCACTGGATTGTTCGCGATATGAATTTTCTGATACCGCAAAATCCCCATCCAATGAAATGCCCCATACTGCCAATCCATCTACAGTCTTAATTTTACTACGCTGGCCATAAGTCCAAACTCTTACTTTCTTGCCATTTTTCAGCAGGGCAAAACGCTTGATCAATCCTTCGGGGTGACTCTCATCGTAACAAACATGAATGGCTTTTAAATCAACTTTTTCACTATGCCAGGATTCAATATTTTCCTTTATTTCATCAGGAAATCCAGCAGTGGATTGGGGAGGCATGGCCATAGTAAGGGCTTTCTGTGGATCACCCCTAATAATTTTTTGAAAAATTTCCTTTCTTTCCAGAGAAAGTTTTTTTCCAAGTGCAAAAAATTGATATCTTTTTCGGGGGTCTTGGATGTATAAATTTGAATCACCNAGGCTTTTCAATTTTTCATAACCTGCAATCCACTTATCAAACTTTTTGAAAATATCATGACCCGACAAATCTTTGTAATCCTTAGCCTCNCACCATTCGTCGTATTTGGTGGCAATATTGGATATTGCAGGTGNNGCCTGAACTGAAGAGAATAATNTTTGCTTAGGTTGAGAAAGTTTTGAGACAGGTGAGATCAGTGGCTCCACCCGTTCGATTGTAATCCAAAAAATTCCTCCAATAACTAGTGCAACTAGTGAAATTCCCAAAAAAAAGACCCAAGAAATCCTAGATGTACACAATTTGTACAAATCCAAGAACTTACGTGAGATTTTGGATAAGGGCATTTATAGGCTGTTGAATTATAATATACTCGAAAAAATTGATTTTTTAAAAACTTTTAGCAATAAAAGATCCCTGTATTTCAAATACTGACATAATACATGAAATTTGTTTGGTGCCAAAACCTGTGATAAAGCCGCAGTGCGGAACAGAAAAAAGTCAACCATTTGGTTTATCACCGGTCAACATCTCCAAAGTCTTTAAGAGTCCTTCTGATGGTTCCGGTCGGTGTTAAAATTACCGGGTCNTTAAAGATAGATTGATCACTGATGTTTTGAATGTTTTCCTTAACTGGAGAGCCACCCGGAGATACCACATTCGCGGTTACAAATATTAATAAATTACGTTTTTGATAACTTTCTGCACTGGACTGAAAGAGACGGCCAATTAATGGTATGTTTCCAAGTACGGGAATTTTGTCATTTACGGTCTTCACNTCCTCACGGGTAAGTCCACCAATGATAACGGTTGCTCCATCAAAAATTGTTACCTTTGTCGTAACAGTCCGAACAGAAAAAATCGGCATTAAAATACCTGAAGGTGTCAGCACCGTAGCAGTCGAAAAACCAGTTCCAATGGAACCCGTGACACCACCNTATTCAACAAAACCGTCAAATTCAGTGACTTTGGGAGTGAGGGTCATTTCAATGGTCTTATATTTTGGGTCATAATTAGGCTGAACATTCATAACTACCCCGACTTCCCGAAAACCCATCTCTTCTCCGTCGGGTGCGGAGTCCGTATTAAACTCAGGGATTGCGGGCTGAATCGTTATGCCTCCGCCAACGCCACCACCCAGTCCTCCGCCGGCTCCACCACCGCCACCGAGCCCTCCACCGCCAGCTTGTGCCGCTGTGTAGTTGGTAGGATAGATAAATTCTTGGGCAACAGTGATGGTNGCCTCTTCCTTGTCCATAACTGTAACCCTNGGNGCACANAGTAAGTCGGTACCCTGTTTTCTCTTCAAGGCATTGATCAAAATTGATGCCTGAAAACTTGGTAAAATTGAATTTCCGCCAAAATTAAAATTCTTCTGAATATCAATAAGGGGAGAAACACCCTCCCCTATGCCCACATTTCCAGGAAGCCGCGGCGTTGGGTTGGCGATTACTTGGCCTGCATCNGGGTTATCGGGATAGCTTATGGTAACATCTCTGGGAATACCNCTNGGCGAATGGGCATTTGCCAGNGTTCGAGTATTTCCGATAATATTTTTTTCGAAAACTGCCTTGGGCCTTCCTCTTGCATCCACCAATGGCATTCCCGTCACGGGGTCAACCTCGGGAACGGCATTTCCGAAATTATACTGCCAGTCAAATGAAATCTCATCCAATGCACCTTCCTGAACTTCCAAAAACTTCGCCTCAATTTCGATTTGGGGAATTCTCTCTTCATCCATACGGGCTATGATTCGATTGATTGCATCATGTGTGCGTCGGTTATGCCTCACAATCAATTCATCAAATCCATTAAACTTAAGCAGCTCTCCATTCCCTTCGTTAAAAGTTATACCTGCAGCGGAGAAAAAATCTATAATAGCACGGGTCATAGCGTCATTATCCCCACCTCCACCATCATCTGGAGCCGGTGCGAACGGGTCTTGCATTCCGCCTCCTCCGCCGCCATCGTCAAACGCTCCTCCTGTTAATCTCCTTAGAGTTTGAGGTCCAATTTTATAAAATTCAGTTTCTAAATCTCTTCCTTTGAAAGTTCCCCCTGATTTTGTAAAGACCACCGCGTCAGGTCTTATGT
>NHDJ01000068.1 GCA_002167265.1 Verrucomicrobia bacterium TMED56
TTTTGAAGGGTAAAATACCAAATCATATAGCAATCATCATGGATGGGAATGGTAGATGGGCTCGTGCAAGAAAAAGGCCCCGCTTGTTTGGTCATCGTAATGGGGTTGAAAATGTACGCAGTGTGGTAAATGCTGCTCGAGAAATTGGGGTGCCTTACATTACACTTTACGCTTTTAGTGCGGAGAACCAAAACCGACCAGAAGAAGAGAAATCTGGACTCATGAAACTACTGGAGGAATTTCTAAAAAGGGAACTGAATGCAATGATGCGAGATGGTATTAAGCTACGTGCCATAGGCGACCTTAATGGTCTACCCGAGTTTGCCCGCCGTATTGTGTCTGAAACAATTGAAAAAACGAAGGACAATCAGGACTGGAATCTAACGCTGGCCCTCAATTACGGAAGCAGACAGGAAGTACTCAACGCAGTGAATTCTTTCTCTCAAGCAAGTCAAACTGGTGACCAAAAACTGGAATGGTCAGATTTTGCTCAGTACTTGGAGACTCGCGACCTTCCTGATCCAGATCTTATCATTCGAACTTCAGGAGAATTTAGGCTGAGTAATTTCTTACTTCTTCAGGCAGCCTATGCGGAGATCTTCGTTTCCCCCCTTCATTGGCCCGACTTTGACCGCTCCGCTTTTTTGGATGCGTTGCGAAATTACCTTTCTAGAGAACGTCGGTTTGGAAAGACCAGCGAACAAATTCTCACTTTTCAATCCACCTGATTTCCTCAAAAAACCCTATGATTTTACGCACATTTTCTTCCCTTTTCCTATGGAGTTCAATTGCTGGAATTGTTTACACAATGGATGAAATTGGTGCCATGTGGGTACTCAACTTATGTGCAACGCTTACGCTTTTTGAAATTTATACTATTTTGGGACGTTTGGGATTCGCTGCTAATCGACTATCCGGTTTGCTCACAGGCGGTTGCATGATTCCAATTTCCTACTATTTCCCTGAATACGGAATCGATGTTTTAGCTGTTGGTGCACTTTTCACCTGTTCCGCCTGTGTTTTATTTCCTCAGGATCAAAGAGGCATGTACATTAAAAGACTAATGCCTACTTTCTTTGGTCTACTATTTGTTCCTTTCCTGCTGCACTATTTTGTACGAATTTTGGAAACTGATCCGGTCAGCACCAAGGAAGTGAGCATCAGCTTTGGACTGTTCTTTTGCCTCTGGATCGTAATCGTAGCAAAATTCAGCGACATGGGAGCTCTTCTCGTTGGAAAAGCGATTGGACGCACTAAAATGGCACCATCTATTAGCCCAGGAAAGACAATTGAAGGTCTGCTGGGTGGTTTCCTTGCCTCTGCTGGAGTGGGTGCTTTAATTCCCTGGTTGATCCAAGAGTACTCGCCCTCCTTTAGTGACCTTTCTGTCTGTTCTTTTAACGCACTTGAAGGAGGTCTTTGGGGGTTGCTGATTGCTTTGGCCGCAGTAATTGGTGATTTAATTGCTTCTGTCCTAAAGAGGCTCGCTGGGGTCAAGGATTCTGGCGGTGCAATTCCCGGAATCGGAGGTTTACTTGATCTCACGGACAGTCTTATCCTAGCCGCACCCACTGGCTATTTTATTTTGCAGATTATTAAACCGTGACCGAACCGAAAAAGATCGTTCTTTTGGGGGCGACCGGTTCTATCGGCGAGAGTACACTCAAAGTTCTCCGTAAGCATTCCGATCGTTTACAACTAGTAGGAATTTCTGCCCATACCAATGGTCAGAAACTCGCAAATATCGCTCGCGAATTTAAGGTACCCTATGCTTATTTAGCTCCATCTGCTGGCCGTGCGGAAGGTTTTCCATCTTCAACAAATCTGGATCGCTCTACTGATGGTCTTGTGTCAATGGCTTCTTTACCGGAAGCCGACTTAGTTGTAATCGCTGTAGTCGGGTCCAGTGGACTCAGTCCCACCCTAGCTTCTCTTGAAGCTGGTAAAGACATAGTTTTAGCCAACAAGGAGTCTCTAGTCCTTGGGGGACACCTCGTTATGCAAACCGCAACGCAAAATAAGGTTCGCGTAATACCTGCTGACAGTGAACATAATGCGGTGTTCCAATGCCTTCAGGGAGAAAATCATCGTGATCTCGATTCGATTATTCTTACTGCTTCAGGTGGTCCATTTAGGGAATTTCCCTTGGATGAGCTAAGAAATGTCACAGTTCAGCAGGCACTTAATCATCCAAACTGGTCCATGGGTAACAAGGTGACCATTGATTCTGCAACTATGGCCAACAAAGGTTTGGAACTAATCGAGGCTCATTGGCTGTTCGGTTTAAATCCGAAAAAACTGGAAGTCGTTATCCATCCATCGAGTATCGTTCATGCTATCGTTCGCTTTGTCGATGGTTGCTGCCTTGCACAACTCAGCCCCCCGTCTATGACCTTTGCACTTCAGCACGCCCTTCTTTTCCCTGACCGAGCGGAGGGCGTAAATACATCTCTTGATTTCTCCAACCCTCTTGATTTACAATTCAAACCTCCATCGATGGAACGTTTTCCTTGCCTAAGGTTGGCCAAAGATTCTCTTATTCATGGCGGATCAGCCCCCCTGGTTTTTAATGCAGCCAATGAGGTTGCAGTTGAATCCTTTCTCTTGAATCGTATTGGCTTTCTGCAAATCTCTGGCATTATTGAACAAACTTTGTCGAAATTTGACCATCAAACCAAGAATGATCTACAAACCTTACTTTATCTTGACTCCGAAGCCCGTCGCATCGCGTCGCAATTAATCGGACCAAACTCATGAGCATTCTTTACGATTTTGCCTTCATTTTTGTAGCCCTATTTGCCTTAGGGTTTACTATTTTTATACACGAACTTGGACACTTTCTTGCTGCCCGTCAGCGGGGTTTAATTATTCTTCGCTTCTCAATCGGGTTTGGACCCAAACTTTTTGGTTGGACCCGGAATGGAGTGGAGTACAGATTGTCCGCGATCCCTTTCGGTGGGTATGTTGCCCTTCCCCAATTGGCTGATACGGGAAGACTCGAAGGACAGAAGGAAGTCGATTCAGGCTCCATCCAGAGGGATCAGGGGAAAAACTTCAAGTGGGATGATTTTGACGATGAAGATCAAGACACAGACGGCGACGAACAGTCTAATCCCAAGTCTCTGCCCAAAATTTCTTACACTGACAAAATGCTCGTATCCGTAATGGGTGCTGTTTTCAACATGATTTTGGCATTTGCCCTGTCCTCAGTCCTTTACTTCTTTGGCTACGATGTTTCCGATGGTCAGCTGACCACCAAGGTCGGTTATGTTGCGGACACTGTTGAACGCTGGAATCCAGAAATAAAACCTCCTAAAGCTGAAACGGTTAGCGGCCCAGCCAAAAAGGCGGGTTTGTTGCCGGGAGATGAAATTTTGCTGGTTGATGGTGCCTCTATCGAAAACTTCATGGATATTCAGAACAGAATTGTTACTGGGAAAAAACAAACCGAACAAGAAACACCACTTGTGTTCCTAAAGATTCTGCGAGATGGACAGGAGCGTGAAATCGAGGTTCATCCTGTTTTATTCGGTCCTGAAGAAATGAGAATTATAGGTATTGGACCCAAACAAACCTTTTTCATTGGCGAATTGAACTCGTCCATGCCCGGACAAAAAATTGGGCTAGAAGTCGGGGACCAGCCTATCGCAATTGACGGTCAGACCATTCATTCTTTTTACCAAGTAGTCGATTATCTCAGCCAAACCGATAACAATCAGTCGATTGCGTTCACCGTCCGCAAAGGCGGGGAAAAGGGCCCTGAAAAAACCTATAATATTATCCCGGTAAAAAAAGAAAATGCAGATGGCAAAAGTTTTACATCAAGGAAATTGATTGGTTTTACCCCAAAATTCAAGACTGTTACAACTTATCCCAATCCTCTCACTCTTATTATCCGCCGGGTTAAGGATATGTATCTAACTCTAAGCGGGTTGGTCAGTCCGCAATCAGATGTAAAGTTACGGAATATGAGTGGTCCGGTCGGTATCGTTAATCATCTCAGTTTGTTTGCCAAAATTGGATTCAAGAAACTTTTGTGGTTTGTCGTCTTCATCAATGTAAACCTTGCAATTCTTAATCTTCTTCCTATTCCTGTGTTGGACGGAGGTCACATGATGTTTGCCACCATTGAAAAAGTTAGGGGTAAGCCACTTCCCATAGCATTTTTGGAGCGTGCTCAAATGCTCTTTGTCGTTCTTCTCTTCTCCTTCATGCTATACGTTACCTTCTTTGACGTGCAGCGAATCTTTCCTTAATCGTATTTCGGGTATGGCGACTCCCTACTGCCCCTCGCGCTTTCAATCAATTCGCAGGGAATCCCGAATGGTCGGGGTAGGTTCTGTTGCCGTAGGTGGAAATAATCCAGTCAGGATCCAGTCTATGACTACTACCGATACACTCGATGTAGAGGCTACTGCCCGCCAGACTATTGAGTTGGCCGAAGCAGGTTGTGAAATCGTCCGGATTACCGCTCCTAATGTGCGAGCCGCTCAAGCACTTGGTCATATCGCTTCTGAGATTAGAAAAGCAAAAGTAGATGTCCCCTTGGTTGCCGATATTCATTTCATGCCCAATGCTGCCATGGAAGCTGCCAAACATGTGGAAAAAGTCAGAATCAACCCTGGTAACTACGCTGACAGGAAGAAATTTCAAGTTAGGGAGTACACTGATATCCAGTATGAGGAAGAATTAGACCGCTTGCATAAAGAATTTTCTCCTCTCGTGCTTCGATGCAAACAACTCGGTCGTTCCATGCGAATAGGAACTAATCATGGCTCTCTCTCTGACAGAATCCTTAACCGCTTTGGTGATACTCCACGTGGCATGGCTGAATCTGCCCTTGAATTTATTCGAATCGCTGAGTCGCTCAGTTATCAGGATATCATTCTCTCCATGAAGTCGAGTAACCCAAAGATTATGATCGAAGCTTACCGGTTAGTTGTTTCCCTCATGAATGAGGAAAAAATGAACTACCCTCTACACCTTGGAGTCACTGAAGCTGGAGATGGGGAAGATGCCCGCATAAAGAGTGCCATCGGAATTGGCTCTCTGCTGCTCGACGGATTGGGTGATACCATCCGCGTTTCCCTTACAGAGGACCCTCTGGCGGAAATTCCTGTTGCTAAGGACCTCGCACTCAGGGCAAAGCATTGGTGGTCAAATTCTTTACCCACCCAGCATATACATCTTAAGGAATCCGTAGATCCTTTCAGCTTCACACGCCGTGTATGCTCGAATCTTAAACTTGGCCATCCCCATCTTCAAATTGGTGACAAACATCCCCCTTCTGTTTTTGTTTCAACGCATTTCTCCCCCCAAGATACAGCGGAAATCATCAAGGAAATTGCCCAAGTCCAAACCCGGTCCAGGGATGCTCCCATCGAAGGACTGATTCTCCATATCCGAAATTCATGCGAATTCACCGCTCTTCAAACCCTCGCTAATTCTCTGATTGGTGCGATCCCTCTGATCATCGTTGAAGATCAAAGAAAAACAGATGACGAACTACCTCGATTTCAATCTGAAGGCGTCCCCATTGCCTGGCATCCTTCATCCTCGTTTGAGGATGAAGCCTCCCTTGCCCGCTTCCTTGCTCTCTGCGATCAGGCGGGGCACTATCCAGTCGTTTCGCTCACGGGAGAAATGATCAGTGATGCTACCGTCTCCCTGCTTTCATACTCTCCAAAGCCTCCGATTATCACCCTGTCCCCTTGTAAAAAGTACCATGCAGTTGCAGGATACCGTCTCCTTGCCGCTTCTCTTGCCAGGAATGAACTTTCATTACCCATTTGGATTCGTAACCGTGAAAAAGACCGTCTCTTTCCAAAATCTGATATATTCTCGGCCAGACTACTCGATAGCTCCGTTCTATCGGGTACACTTCTTTGCGATGGTCTAGGTGATCTTATTTCAGTCGAAAACTTAGGTTCTCTCGACCGTAACCGTGGCTTCGCCTACAACTTATTGCAAGGTGCACGGGCCCGAATATCAAAAACTGAGTTTGTGGCTTGCCCAAGTTGCGGTCGTACACTCTTTGACCTTCAAAGTACCACTCAAAAAGTCAAAGAAGCGACCGGACATCTTAAAGGCTCAACCATTGCCGTTATGGGTTGCATAGTCAATGGACCCGGCGAAATGGCTGATGCGGACTTTGGCTATGTCGGATCGGGGCCCGGGAAAATCGATCTCTATGTCGGGAAAAATCGTGTTAAATCTTCCATTCCTGAAAATGATGCGGTTGACCGATTGATCGATCTCATACAAGAAGAAGGTAAATGGATCGATCCGTAAATAATAAAATTCCCGATATCTCCAGTGCTGACTTTGAACTGCAAGAACGAATTCTGGCTGGCCATACTGCAGTGCTTGGACAAATCAACTATTTCCGCGAAAACTTTGGAACTGCACCAAGCCGATGGAAAGGTGATGGTACAAGAGTCACTGTAGTGGATGAAACTATTTCAAAAGAATTATTTACCGAATTAGCCCAACTGTTTCCCTCTGATGACTTTTGTTCAGAAGAATCTTCAGAAACTCCTGAACCTCTTTTGCTCAATAGCGAATTCGCTTGGGTACTTGACCCAGTAGACGGAACTAACAATTACGCAGTTGGTGTACCTGAGTGCGGCATCTCTTTGGGTCTCTTACATCACGGGATGCCCGTGTACGGATTTATTTACGATTATGGTCGGGATAATTTGCTTCAGGGAGGCAAGGAATTCGGATCCATAGAGGGAACGATTCCCGTTCGGGCAACCACAGATCTAGTCAACGAAAAGCTCACCTTCTGCATGCACTTTCCTATCCCAACAGCTAAACTGGATGCTCTTCGCGAAGCCTTGCAAGTCTGGCGGATAAGATGCCCTGGATCTGCTGCCATCGGTCTATCGAATGTCGCAACAGGGAGACTGGATGGTTGCCTTGAATTCCGTTCTAAACCCTGGGATTGCGCGGCAGGTTATCCAATTTGCGAGGGAGCTGGGGCCACTTTTGAATTTCTCCAAGAGCCAGTCTTCCCATTAAAGCAATTCAGCCCTTCCATGGGAGCCTGCCCATTCCGCGTTGGATCTGCACTCTTTCAACATGAAGTCTGCAAAGTATTAGGAATCAACCAAAGCTGACTTGAAATCACCTTGACGGCTGAACTGATCTCAGCTTATAAAAGTTTCTGATGCGGGCATAGTTTAGGGGTAAAACCCCAGCCTTCCAAGCTGGTGTCCTCGGTTCGATTCCGAGTGCCCGCACCATTTTTTTATATATCTCTCTTTTTTAAGAAAGGGTTTTTTTTCTTCAAATGAAGTGTTCGTAATATTGTCTTTCCTTCAAGGCGAGCTGTCATTGAAGCAAGCACTAAGCCTTCCTTTTCTGATTTAAGTTTCAATCGTACCCGATATTCCGGAAATTTGAAGGTTGCCCAGACATCGTCTTCGTAAAATCCCCCAACCCGCTCAACTAGCCATTCGCCATGCACAGATTCTTCATAAAGACCGTCGAGCTGGGCATCCCCATTTTTTTTAAGTTCTAAAGTTATACGATTTACACCATCTTCCATCTCAATATTACCATCATAGATTCCTTGGTGTTGAATAGAATCGCTGCACGATGACAAGATGAATGAAAACAAAGCAATGGAAGTCAAAGAATTTACTTTCATCTTTTCAATGGATGTTCTTATCATACAAAAGCAACCCGGTTAGGTCCTCCTAATCCACGCATAATACTGGGCTGACCAAGCAATATGGTGGCTCCAATTGATGGAACATTATCAAAATTATTGAGGTTTTCCACGACCCACTTCTTATCTCCCATCCATTCATTGTGTACATTGACGATAGCAGCGGGCACAAAAGTACGATTGCCGTTGGTTGTTACTTCATTGTCTGCAACAAACCATGCGGGAAAATCAGAATTTAAAGTGTGGCTAAGATCAACCACCTGTGAAAAGAAGACTGATTCGGGAAGTTTAGGTACAGTGGAAAGCAATGCTTGTTCTACAAATCCACTCACTGAGACGCAAATGGAAGTACACAAAACTCCTGCTATGTTGGTCACATTAAACATATTTCGAGGTGTAATTCTTCGTTTGATTTGTTCAATAATTGCTGTGTAGCACATAATGGATCCTTTGTTTTGTGTAAGTATTTATAAAAAAGTACTCTAATAGTTGAGAAAATGATATTCTTTTCTTACAATATGTAAATGCGATCAAAAAAATCCTTTTCGATCAATAATGATCAATCAAAACAGTTTCTAATTGATGCACTGAGACAGACTTCCGAAAGGCTTTCGAATGGGGATGTCAAATACCAGTGGGGTCACATGGGGCAATGTAATGCTGGTCATCTCATTCAGACCCTCACCGGAATGAGTAGCTTTGAAATTGTTGAGTCAATTGGATTTGAGTTAGATGAATGGTCAGAGCATGCAATTGACTATTGCTCCAAGACAGGCTGCAAAGTGGATGACATATTTCTCAGCATAGAAAAACACGGAATGTCTCATGACGATATTGTGAAACTAGAAAACCTTTCAGACAGAAATGTGTTGAATAATCTAGAAGGTGGGTTCAGGCATCTAGAACGGAATAACCGAGTGGATGTAATTGACTACATGAACAGTTACGCAAACCTTTTGGAAATGTCTACCTCTTAGTCTATATTCCAATATCTTTTCATTATCCAATTATTTATATTTCTGATCCATTCCTGCTTGCAGGAAAATAAATAATCAAATCTTTTAGGATAATGAATTCTTTTATTGTTGTTCTACTTATTGTTCTTTCTCTTTCACACGCATTTAGTGCAAGCAAAGCATTTGAAGGGACTTATACTTCTGTGCAGGATTCAAAACTTCCAAAAGATTTTAAATACCAGGGTGAATACACCACCCACAATATGGGTGCACAAGTTATTAGTTTGGGCAAAGGGAATTTTCAGGTGATTGTATACTTAGGAGGATTACCAGGGAAGGGATGGGATGGCAACAATCGTAGCCTAATTGATGGTAAACTTATTGGTGAAAAGGTAAAACTCACGCCTGCCACTGGAAACCGAAAATACCTTGCTACTCCTGCTGATCAATTCAGTGCCACAAGAAAGTTTCCTCCCAATGGACATCAAATGTACCATGGCACAATAAGTGACAAAAATTTATTCATTTCAACTGGTACAAATAGCACAAGACTTAAAAAAATTGTCCGCAAAAGCCCAACCTTAGGAAAAGCACCTCCTCTTGGTGCGATTGTTTTATTTGACGGATCCAATAAACAGGAATTTCAAGGCGGTCGCCTAGATGATTCTACCAAATTGCTGAATACTGATGGGAAAGATATTCGCACTGTTCGAAAGTTCTCAAATTACAGACTGCATTTAGAATTCATGCTTCCCTACCGGCCCGAGGCACGAGGACAAGGTCGTGGAAACAGTGGCTTATACCACATTGATATGTATGAAAACCAAATCCTTGATTCTTTTGGATTGGAAGGTTTAAACAATGAATGCGGTGGAATTTACTCCATTAAGGATTCCAAGGTAAACGCCTGTTTCCCTCCCCTTTCTTGGCAAACATATGATATCGATTTCACCAATGCCATTAGTAAGAATGGAAAAAAAATAAAGAACGCTCGTGTGACTGCACGGTTAAACGGCATTTTAATCCATGATAATTTTGAAATTTCCAGGAAAACAGGAGGTTCCCGGCGAGATGAAGAGGGAACTCATGGACCCTTAAGACTACAGGGTCATGGAAACCCCCTGCAATTCAGGAATATTTGGCTCATTAAAAAGTAAGTGCAATCTATCGTGAAAACCAAAAAAAAAGTGCGTGTCAAATTAATGACACGCACCTCATGGTTGCTAATCCATGAAACCCTTTCCTCTATTAAGCATCTTGCAATTTAGATGCCAATTTTGAAAAAACAAAAAGATGGGCATTTTTTAGCCTATTCTTCATAGGTAAATAAATTTTGCCAATTTCTGATTTAAAATTGAGTCCATCCCAATGTGGGANTTTTGAAAGTGCTCCGGCCNGCAATAACNGGAGATAACTCTACTTGGTAGGTCGAAAGAGTCGNCTAGGATAGAAAATAAAGTACAACAAAGTAAAAGGAATTCTATNATTCCATTGGATTCCCCAGGAAACTTTAGTTTAAATTATAAGTCTACCAGTCTTTAATAAGAACATCCCAGTATTTGTCCATGCTCTCAAGATCTGGGAATGATTTAGCCACCATGGCACTATCGCTTTGTGCATCATGGAAATAGAAGACAATTTTATTTTCAGCTTGATTCTTTTTAAACAGATAGACTTGCGACTTATTAATGCAGACTTGATTTCCTTTCTCATCTACACCCGCTTTAATTACTTTAAGTTTTGCCTCGGACTGATTAAAAAATGAGCCCATAAAAAAGCTCGCCAAGGTCAACATCACAATACCAATCAATTTCTTATTTTTTTTCATATCCATCCTTCCACAAGAGGTTAAACTACAATTGAAAACAAATTCTTGAAATTACGCAAAGACAAATCTCTTTTTTCTTGAAGGATCTATCAGCAACCGCATGTTTTCAATCTTTGAATATATATATGTTGTGAATCTATTTTTTAACTCGTGACCTCAAAAAAAGTCTTCTCTTTCACCCGTTTTTCATCTCAAAATATCAAAGATGTATTGTCATGGGTAAAAAATGAAGAAGACCTTATTTACTGGTCCGGAAATTCTTTTAAACATGGTATTTCTATTGACTCATTTGTGCAGCATTTGGAAAGGAAAGACCTCCTGCCCTATCAAATCATTGACCAAAGTAAACGAATTCAGGCTTATGGTGAGGTGGTTATTCAGGACATCGAACGGGCTACTTTGTGCAGAATTATTGTAAACCCTGTAAATCGCAGGCAAGGTTTGGGTACATTTTTGTGCAAGTGCCTAATATCAGAGATTGAAAATTGGAATACCATCGAAGAAATTGCTTTAAATACATTGACTAGTAACCAAGCAGCAGTCNCCTGTTATAAAGCCTTAGGTTTTAANGAACAGGGACTAAAAAAGAAATGTCGACGCATTAAAANTTCTTGGCATGATTTATTATATATGTCTACTTTTCTTAACGATAAAAGAAGAATTAATGTATAANACCATTAGGACCGNAGTGAAATTTNAAATTCTTGTTACTGNAGAAATATCTAGGATGTTGNATNAATAAGAAAATNCGTTCCTTGATCGATAACTTGTTTAAATATAATTTCCATGTATCTTCATAAGTTCTCAATACTCTCAATCATCATTTATTTAAAACATGAAGTCGCNTTCAGCTGAATTTAACACCTTACATGGAAAATCCATTCTTTGGTTCTCTGGTTTACTNATATTAATAGGGTTTTCTAGACATTTACCTTTGGATTATCCNAACCTTTTAAACTTCTCCCCAGTGATTGCTATATTTCTTGTNGGAGGAGCGTATTTCAGAGGAAAATTTTCGTTAATTATCCCNTTGTTTGCGGTAGTTGTTTCTGACTTTACACTAGCCAAAAATTACGGATCAAACTTGATTGAGCCTTTTATGGCGGTCACTCTAATTTCTTACATTTTAGTATTTTTTATTGGGCGAAAATTAAACCGCACTCATTCTTTGNTGAAAATTTTCAGCTCAGGAATACTTTCAGCGATAGCTTTTCACCTGATCACCTGCTCNTTTTCNTGGCTTGCTAACCCAGCCTATACAAAATCACCTGCGGGTTGGATTCAAGCCATGATCATGGGTGAACCAGGTTATACTCCAGCTTATTTATTTCTTAGGAATTCTGTTTTAAGCACTACCCTATTTTCTGTCCTGCTTGTGTTTGTTGCTAAAAGATTTCAAAGACTACAAAATTCACCTTGTTACTCATCAACAACCTCTGATGACTTTGTAAAANTTGATTAATTGTCTCTTTGCCGCTTCGCTTCAAAAAGGCAGACACCTGTGGCTACAGAGACATTTAGGCAATCTACCGAACCTGACATTGGTACCTGAATAAGATCATCACATAAATCTGCCGTAAGGCGACGTATACCTGTTCCCTCCGCCCCCATTACGAGTCCCATTGACCCCGAAAAGTTAGCATCATACAGAGACATCTTGGCTTGATCACTGGTTCCAAAAAGAAATACTCCTAGCTCTCGAAATTCTCTCATAATACGGGCTAAGTTTCGTACTCTCATTAAAGGCAGTGCTTCCGCTGCACCCGAAGCAACATGTCTAACAACATCTGTAAGACCAGCAGACCGGTCAGATGGAAGAACGACTAGATTTACCCCGGCTCCATCCGCAGATCTTAAACAAGCACCCAAATTCCTAGGATCCTGAACCTGATCTAGAATTAATATAAAAGGATCGTCTTTTAAACCTTCAATAAAACTGAGGCCTTCATCCTCATCCAAGGTAGAAATGCCTCTATTTGGATTAGAGTGTGTACGCTTCCCTAGAGCCTTGGAAAATCGTTTAGGCATTAAGTTCTGGGAAAATCAATCGTGGAAATCAGTTCCCTGTTCAGTTTCTTTAACATATTCCATACGAATACAAAAATCTCCAAATCTCTCGTTTTCCATTCGGTTTTTAGAGAAATCTTCGAGTACAGGACGAAGCAATGTTAGAATTTCTTCATGCTGGATTGCTGGACGGTAGAGTTTATTTAAACGCATTCCATCGAATCCAGCACCTAAATAGAGATTATATTTACCAGGAGATTTTCCGACTAAACCAATTTCCCCAAGATACGGTCGACCACAACCGTTAGGACAACCTGTAGAACGAATCGCAATAGATTCCTCCCGCAAGCCAAGTTCATCTATAATCTTGTCTAATTCATCNATCAAGGTTGGAAGATAGCGTTCACTTTCAGCTAGNGCCAAACTGCAAGTAGGAAGTGCAGTGCAGGCAATGGAATTAAGGCGAAGTGCCGAATGACTAAGTGAATCAGTTACTTGATGACTCAGAAAGATATTTTCAATTTCCTTTTTTCCTGCATCTGTGACCCTTGCAATGACAAGGTTTTGGTTTGCTGTAAGCCGAAATTCACAATCTACAAGCTCAGCCACTTGACGAATCGCCTTTTTGGCTTTTCCACGCAGACGNCCTCCTTCCACAAAAAGACCGTATGCCCAATGATCATCACCCTCTTCATTCCACCCATAACGATCAGTTGTTGATTCAAAAGAAAAATCTCTAACAGGGTCGAGATTCCATCCAAGTCGCTGATTTAATTCATCACGGAACCAATTAATCCCTCTNTCCTCAATTGTGTACTTTANCCGTGCATGTCTGCGGTCAGTNCGGTCCCCATGATCTCGCTGGATTTTAACGACCTCTTCTGCAACCTGNACCACTTTATCGGGCGAACAGAAACCAATAACATCAGCAAGGCGGGGAAAGGTGGTGGTTTTTCCATGAGTCATACCAAGACCGCCTCCAACTAAAACATTATAACCAACAATCTTATCACCATCAGCAATTCCAACAAAACCCAGACAGTTTGAGAATACATCAACATCATTTCTTGGAGGTANTGCGACCGCAATTTTGAATTTACGGGGTAGATATGTTTTCCCATAAATCGGTTCAATTTCGGATTCCCCAATAGAAGTTTTTTCTCCATCCAGCCAAATTTCAGCATAAGCAGAAGTTTGAGGAGTTAAATGATCATGAATTCTCTGAGCTATATCCAACGCCTGACCATGGAGTTTTGACTCAAATGGATTGGATGGGCTCATGACATTACGATTTACATCTCCACAGGCGGCGAGAGTGTCTAACAAGGTGTCATTTATCTCCTTCATGGTTTGCTTGAGGTTATGTTTGAGCACTCCATGGAGTTGAAATGCTTGGCGTGTTGTTAACTTAAGGGTACCGTCAGCAAATTTATCTGATAGATCATCAATCCCTTGCCATTGCTTTGATGTGCAAACTCCTCCGGGAACTCTAATGCGAATCATAAAAGAGAATGCCTTCTCTTTTTTCTCTTTAATCAGTGCCATTCGCTTGTCGCGGTCGTCCTGAATATAAGTGCCATGAAATTTTGTTAGTTGCGCATCAGAGGCAGGGATGTTTCCNGTGCTTTCATCAAGCAAGCTTTCGGCTATGGTTCCACGAAGGAAATCACTGTTAACTTTAATACCTTCGTTGGCTGAGAGTTTTTTTGTTTTACTAGGATCGGAGATCATATTGATNTTCATTATGACAGTTTTAAAAAAAGAGGCAAGTGATGCTATTGAATAAACTCTGTCATATTATTTTGAAGATCACTAATTTTAAGACTAGGATTGAANGATAGTTGTTGATTTCCATTATCCCAAAGTCCAATTTGATCTACCACAGCACAGTAGCCAATCATCGAGGCATTGTCGCCGGTATGTTTCATAGCAGCAGGTAAGAACGGGGTTTCATTATTTAAACAGAGTCCTTCAAGTTCTTTTCGCAGTATCTGATTATTAGCGACACCTCCGGACAACCCAAAGGACTTGAACTTAGAATTCCGGAGAGTTTTCCCTGACATATTGACAAGTTGATCGACCGCAGCTTTTTGATAAGAAGCACAAAGATCCGAAAATTTTGATTCGACCTCCTTTTGTTTCATTTTTTTCAGGGTGTATAAAAGACTTGTCTTTAGTCCTGAAAAACTAAAACGGAGATCATTTTTGTCGGTAATCAATCTTGGGAAATCAAAAGCTTTTTCATCTCCATGCACACCCCTTCTTTCCAGTTCAGCTGCACCAGGGTAAGGGATGCCAAGAAGCTTTGCTCCCTTGTCCAAAGCTTCCCCGACCGCATCGTCCACTGTTCGTGCGATTACCTCAATATTGCGGTTTTCGTCTATTTGAAAAAGCAAGGTATTACCTCCAGAAACCAGCAGCCCAAGATGCGGCAAGTAAGCCGACCAGTCTAAATCTTCAATACTACCCAAAGGCATGAATGGGGAGAATGCATGACCCCGAAGATGATTGACCCCCTTTAGCGGGAGCCTCCATCTAATCGATAACGATTTAGCAACACTGATACCTATTCCAAGGCATCCAACTAAACCAGGCCCGCAGGTTACCGCAAGGGAGTCAATATATTCAAATGACGAAAATTTATTTCTGGCAAGATCAAGCAAAGGAAAAAAATTCTCCAGATGTTCGCCAACCGCTAGATCAGGAACAACCCCTCCATATTCCGCGTGCTTTGCAGTTTGAGTATGAACCCACTCCCCTATAATTTCCCCATTTCCGCTTACTAAAGAAACGGCAGATTCATCACATGAACTTTCGAAACTCAAAATCATCTTTTAAAATGCGACAGAAAGAAAGCAAACAAGAGAATTTAATCAACGGAGTTAAAAAGAATCCTTTTAGCTTCTTGAAGTTGGATATCTTCGATCGGACTAAACCCGAATAAACCACTAAAGTTATGGTCGTCCATAAGCTGCAGATTTAAATTCCTCTGAATCCTTAGTTTGGTCTCGTTTTCGTCGCTACATTCAACCAAATATTTTGGCACAATTCCTTGTTCATGGATGGTGGATCCATCTGGTAGATAATACATTGCAGTGGTTAATCGTAGCCCGCTTGCTCCACTCAGTTTAAAAATAGTTTGCACTGAACCTTTACCGTAACTTTTTTCACCTACAGTATGGGCTCTCCCTAAAACTGATAATGCTCCAGCAACAATTTCTGATGCACTTGCACTGGCCTCATTTATTAAAATAACCATTGGGACTTCGATCTTAGGGGATGACATCTTGGTGCGAAAACTTCGTGACTCCTCTAAATCTCTTCCTTTCAACTCGACTACAAGTTGATCCTTGGGAAGGAAAAAACCCGCCACATCAATAGCTGAAGAAAGCAATCCACCCGCGTTGTCACGCAAATCGAATATCAATCGTTTTAATCCCTGCTTCTTCATATCTGCGAGTGCATTAGATACTTCTTCTCGAGATTTGGAGGAAAACTGAATTAAATGTAGATAACCTGTTTTGTTCTCATCCACATAATATTTCTCAACCGTGGACACTTGAATCTGACCTCTTTTAACATCAATAGTTTTCAAGGAGTCCCGTCTAGAAACCTCAATCTTTACAGTGCTTCCTGCGACCCCCTTAATTTTTGAACTTACTTCACTTAATTCAAGTTCCCCAATCTTTTCATCATTAACAGATATAATAAGATCACCAACCTGCATTCCAACTTCTTCTGCAGGTCCATTAGGGAAGACCTTAGAGATTAAAACTCCCTGATCAATTTTACGAATCATAATTCCAATTCCGAAATATTGACGATGAGAATCTTCCTGAAAGGCCTTGTATTGATCTGGGGTGTAGTAAGAGGAATGCCTGTCCAAATTCGAAATCATACCTGTGATCGCAGAATCCGTGAGTATGGTATACTTTGATTTATTCAAGTCATAATATTCGGAATGAGAAAGCCTTAAAGTTTCTCCGAATCGTAGCCATTGTTGCCAAAATTCTAATTCTAGCCATGATCTGGAGCTCGGATTGTACCAAAAATATGCAAAAGAAAAACCGGCTAAGGAACTTATCAGCCCAGAACCGATGATCCAAAAGATAAATTTCCCACGAAGTAGCCGCTTGCCTTTCACCCGATAGGCTNTACCCAAAGTATTGACGAAAGCCAATGACAAATCGATACGAGACCCTAAAACAAACTTTTTCATCAGTCGCTTCAGGAAGGCAAGCAGTTCCCTATGATGAGTTCATTAACTGGGCACTCTATCATCCTGAGATTGGCTATTACACCTCTCCATATAAAAGGGTCGGGAAATCATCAAAAAGTGATTTTTACACTTCCACAAGTCTCGGATCAACTTGGGGACAACTCATTGTGGATGCCACATGTAAGCTTCTTGAAAAGTATGACCCTAGTAAATTTATATTTGTTGAAATTGCGGCTGAACCAGATGAAAACTTACTAAGTAGCTTAAATCATCCTTTTAGAGAGTTCAAAACGATTTGTCTGGGAGACAAAATGGAAATCCCTTCGCCTGCTATTGTTTTTTCAAACGAGTGGCTTGATGCCCGACCTTTTAAACGATTTAGATTTGAATCTGCAAAAATGCAATGGGTGGAACTGGGCGTGAAATTAGTAGATAACCTTTGGCATGAAACAATACTTCCAGATCACGAATCAAGTCTCGAAATAACCAAGACATTTCCTCAAAACCTTCGATTACCCTACACCATTGACTGGTCTACTGGGGCTAATCAATCTTTGGATAATCTTCTGAATTTAGAATGGAATGGAATTTTTCTTACTTTCGATTACGGTTTGTCAAAAGAAAGAATTCTCAATGATTTCCCTGAAGGGACATCTCGTTCTTATTACAGGCACAGTGTAAATAATAAAATCATAGAGAAGCCAGGTGAACAGGATATAACATGTCATGTTTGTTGGGATTTCCTTCAGGATTTACTAGCAAAGCATGACTTCTCTAAAATCAATCTACAAACACAAGAATCTTTTTTTATGCATCATGCCCAAAAGACAATAAAACAAATAATTGAAAACCCTAAGGTCGATGAAGATAAATTAGGGCTAATTAAAGAAATGCTTCATCCTCATCACTTAGGACATAAGTTCCAAGCATTACACGCAAAGCGAGGTCTTTAAAATCATGGTGTGGATGACCCGAATGCGGTGGGAATTTCATAAGGGCATCCAATTTCATACAAACGACGAATGCCAGCCTCTTCATAAGCTTGATCAAAAAGTACAAATTCATCGATCTTACCCTGCATACTTCTTCTTTTTTTAATAAATGACTTCTTTGAGAAATTACCTAATAGGCACGGTCCAAAGGAAACTGGTATTATATTTGTAATTTTCTCTCTGCTGAATGAGCGTCCATTGACATAATGGCTAACCAGTTGAGTCTCGTGATTAAAGGTGGTAGCAATATGCATCCAGCGACCTAAACGGTTTTTATGGAAGGCAACTGCTGATTCATAACGNACAGGGGTGCCATCTTTAGTGATTTGTAGAACTAACTTACCATCCGGATTTATGAACCAGGACACAGCACCATTTGTATTTGAATCCGAACTGATGATTGGAACAGGATACTCATTNAGCTTATCGAGTTTAATCCATGCACCAAGTGTGATCGCAAGGTGCTGAGTCGGAAGTTCTAAACGTACTTGGTCGTTTTTATTAGTGAAATCAAGTGCACTTTTGCCTGCCCAGCGACCATCGGTCCATTTACAACCAACTACTGCACCATTTGAATTCCTAGACAAATCATTAAGCGTTCTTGACCATGGGGAATGATTGTCGAAAGAATAATAAAGTAGTGTCTCATCCAACCCAGCGATTTCTTCACTTAATGCAATCCATGACGAATAGCGGGTTTGAGATTGTTCCATCGAAATAAATGCCAATTCAGCAGCACCCAAAAATGACTCGCTTGGCATTTCAATCCAGTTAGGGTAACCATAGGGGTCAATAAATAATGCTTCGCCGGTGGAAACCTCTCTGGTGTAACTCTCGTTAGAAGTGGAAAGACCGTCATATTTAATTTTGCCTTTATAGACAAAAATTTCTGTCGACCCTCCGTCATGAACATTCAAACCGAATTCTGTTCCCAAGTCGACAAGGTTCCCGCGAGGAAGATCTACTGCAAAACCTTTTGCAACAGGCGGGACATTGGCCCTTAATTTCCCTTGGGTAAGAACACCTGTATTAGTTCCGGTTATTTCGAAAACAGCAGGACCTTCTAAAATTACCGTGGCTCCTTGAATAAATTCAATTTGTGCCAAACCTTCACTAANATTAAGTATACCATTTTCCAGGGTCTGCCCAAGAACTGGTCTGTAAGAGGAATCATTAGACCACTCCAAACCAACAGTTTTGGTAAGAACAGCGAAGACAGATTTCTCGGTTGAAGAGAAATCATTAACAACTTGAATGCCTTTTTCCTTGGAAAAAATCTCCCCATCTTGCTCGCTAAAATTATGAGACATAAAATTGAATAGAGTGAGGGACAGGATAAACAAAGCAGCAATCCCAAGGAATGGACGGAAGAATTTTATCGTTTTGTTTTCTTGCTCACAATCTTCATCACTAATCTCGTCTTCATCCGAAACAATCTCTTCTGCATAGTGAGAAAGGGATGATGACATATCCATAAAAGAAACATATTCTCTTCTTACAATAGGGGACTCAAGTATCCAGTTCTCTAACCTTTTTAACTTAATTGGAGGTAAATTCCTCTCAACGAGACCATTGAGAAGGTCGTGAAGTTCCAAGATTTCTTCGTCGGTTAAGTTCATCTTGCTTGTTCAGCAGTAAGTTCAAAAGTTACACAGTCAAACAGTACTTTCCTTATACGATTTAATGCTTTGTAAGCTCCTTGGACAGTTCTTCCACAAGCCTGTGCGGCAGCAGATACATTTTTNCCCGATTCATATCTTGTCAGGACCATTCGGCGATCACGATCATTTAGTTTCTGTAAACAGCGGGACAAGGCCTCGTGGCGTACATCCAACTCCTCTTCCATTTCAGAACGGGTTTGAGAGATAACATCTAAAACCTCCTGATTAAAGACAACCTTAGCCGTTGCGTACTTTTTGCGTGCTGCCCGAACTTTCCAATAGGCAATCTGACAAGCCCACGAGTAAAAATTTGTTCCTAATTCAAAATCCTTAAACTTTTCACAAATAGTCAAACTCGCCTCCTGCAGAATATCTTCTGCATCGCTTCGCGAAGGAACCAAAGTGTGAATATAAGCGAAAATACGCCTTTGGTACTTCATCATCAGTTGAAGCAATTCAGTAGAACGGTCAAGAGAGGAATCCGGCATAAACCTAGGCAGCTTTTTGGGAATGAGTAGATCTAGGCTTTACCAAATTTTTATTGTTTTCAAATTCCTCAAATTTGTCGAGACCCCTCCTGGAAACTTCCCGAAGTGCTTTTTCTAAACTCTTCGATGATAACTTAACGGATTTGGACTTCATACGGGTTTCATTAGAAGACATCGGTTCGGACATTCTATAGTAAATTGTTCCACTTGGAGTTTGGCTGAGTCTAGAAGTTAGTTGAACATTTGGCTTCTTTCTGCGCTTGACCCTACGAAGACAGTTTGGGTGACTTGTGACAGCATCAGAATTTTCACGATCCAAATCACCTTTCGATTCTTCAAGTATTCGCTCGATCGTAGATTCGTCTAGATATTTGTTTCCTGAATCATTGCAGGCAAAATTTTCGTTGTAAGTAACTTCATCAAATGGGTCATCAATTGTCATGACTTTATGGATGGGGCCAAGAATACCTTTAAATTCTTTGGTAAACCATTCAACGGCTTTTTGTACCGCTCTCTTCCTGCTGTTACCGTACATTGAGATTTGGGCAACAAAGCAACGGTCNGCACCCAATCTGGCCTCCAATAGATATTTGGTTTCATAAATCAAACTGAAGTAATCCTCATAAGGAANTTTGAGAGAGACTTCATATTTTTGGAAATCATTGACTTTCATCATGGCTTTATCTCCTTTCGGGCGTTGTGGACTGGTTAAACTATTGAAATGATAAAATCCAATAGTACCAATCCCAAGCTTTAGGACATAATTCTATTTATATGCGAGTAGAATTGTTACCCACCAAGTTATGAAAGACTACTCTTTAAGTAAGGCTTTGATTTCTTGCTTTAGCCGTTCACCCATTCCNGGAGTAAACCCGACATGTACATGTCTGATGACTCCATTGGGATCAACCACTACGGTTTTTGGGATACCTTGNACATTATAATCACGACCGATTGTTTGATTTTTATCCAAGGCAACAGTTAAACCTTCGAGTTTTTTCTTTTTGAGGAACTGGGAAATAATTTTTTTGCTCTCGCCTTGATTGACGGCAACCAGAATGGCTTCNTCGCTGGTNAAACTGGATATATTTTCAACCAGTTCAGGAAGGGCACGAACGCAAGGGCCACACCATGTTGCCCAAAAATCGAGTACCACCACTTTACCTTTATGCTTGGTAATATTGAAAGAACTACCATCCAACAATTTAGTGCTCAGCTTGGGAGCTTTCTTATCGATTAAAGGATCAGATTCGGGTTTTTTAATATTCGAGCCTTCACTTGGGTCCTGTTGNGGAAGAATTTGCATGCGTTCAAGCTCATTCAAATCTTCTTCAAGTAAATCCACACGTATAAAAACATTTTTATCCGCAGCTTGAGTTTTAATCCTAGATAATATGGCAGGGGCTTGCCCGCCTTCCTGAGCCATTGCCAATTGAGCCATACCTAATCCCCCTTGTGCAACGGTCCATAAACCAAGAGCTGATTGTGTGTCTTTGCAATTTACACAAATTTCCACACCGAGAGAGAGATCACGAAAACTTACAGCCACTCCGAATTCGCGAATACCTTTTACTGAGTTGGCTAATCCTGCAAAAAGAGGGTTCTGTTGATTAGTATTAAATTCAGGTCTATCCCATACAGCAGGGTCAATTCGTAATGCAAAGGTTATTTGCCGATCTTCAGCCATAGAATCCAGACATGCCAACGAAATCTTTTCTTCTTTGCCTTTCATTGAAGCGTTTACTTTTTGAGGCACACCTAATTTGATTTCAGAAAATTTCTCGCCTTGGTTGATTGCAAGTAGTAAATCTGTGGATGTATTTTCTTTTCCAAGAAGTTCTGCGGGAACACTCATCTTGGAAAATTGATCTGAAATTTTGATTGTATTCTCAACTTTTTTTCTCACGGCAAGCCCTTTTTCCTCTTCTAATTTTTCGAGCATAAAAGAAAAAAGCTTCTTGGAATGCAAATTACCTTTAATTTTTGCGGATACTATAAATTCTAATTCAGAGCCAAGCTTAGGTGACCTGCTTTCCTCTGACGCTTTAGACATTCCCTCCAAACCCTCAATTCGCAGGTTAAAACCGATAAGATCCTCAAAATTCAAACCGGTGAGTTTGGTCAATTCCTGAACTTCAGGATTCATATTCTCTGCTGCCTGCCAACCTTCTGAAATCTGCGGATACTTTTCAGCAAGCATTTTGTAAAATCCGCTCTGTTCAATGGATTCAATCTGAATATCGAGGAAAAGAAGAAAGGAGAATAAAAAGGATTGAGCAGTCATGATCGGTAAAATTAGGGAATAAAGATATATTACAATCAAGAAATAGAATATCTGTAAACATTCGTTTCCCGAATTTGATATCCTAACGATTTATATAGACGGTTAGCATCTACCCGACTGGGTCTAGATGTGAGGTCGACACTCTTAACACCTAGGTTTTTCGCATTTTCCTTGGCATGGTTCATCAGAGATTTACCCACTCCCATTCCTCTGGCACCCTCATCAACTACGACATCTTCAATCCATGCTTTCTTTCCGGTAGGAATTCGCATGACGATCAAGCTAAGCATGCCAATTATTTGAGAGGAATCATCCGATGCAAGGAAGATACGAGTACTTTCCGAATCCGCTAAGTCCTGCAAATCATTTAAAGTTAGTTTTGATGCTTTGGCTGATAATTGAGGCAACAACTTGTTAATTGAAGTAAGCGCTGCCACTGATACCTCAGTAAGTTCAGAATAAGTTATCATCAAAGTCCTATATGCTGCCAGTGGTAAAAAGGCGAGATTTAGATAAAATCTATTTTCCTCACGACTAAAAGAAAGTTGGCTTAATCCAAGTCCATTGGATTAAAATTAAGGGTTTGCCCTTCTCAAAATTGAAATCATCTTAATTTTCAATGTGCAGATTTAATGCTAATTTCCTAATCCTATTTTGGGGAATCTTTGGCGGAACTTCGGTTTTTGCTATTGATGAAGAAATTTTTCCGTTCCCTGGAAAGAAATCAGTGGGTCCCGCATTTCATGCCTTAGTTGGAGGAGATATCCAAATTAATCCTCAAAAACGGATTCAAAACGCAACTCTTCTGATTCATAATGGATTGATCGAAAAAGTGGGAGAAAATATTGAAGTCCCCACTTACTATCGTGAATGGAATTGCAGTGGTAAAAGCATTTACCCAGGGTTCATTGACCCTTATCTATTATTTGGGAAAGACGATCCAACCCTGCTTGATCTAGGACACCAAAACACCATTTTGGCAAAGGCGGACCTTTCTTTTACTGGTCTACCCGAAAGTTCCAGTGCAGAAATTGACTCCAGTTTTGGTAAAATCGGAGTAAACCCGGAAATCAACATCATAAATATTTTGCGTGAAAAAAAACCTCAATGGAAAGATTTTAGAAAAAGAGGATTCACCACGGCACATCTTGCGCCTAGTGATGGAATTTTTCGAGGAACAGGTCCCTGTATTCTTTTAGAAAATGGCTTTTCGGATCAAACTATACTTAAAGANCAGGTTGCCCAAACTATCGCCTTTGATCCTGTGGGCAGAAATCATAATCCATCGGTTTACCCGAATTCCCTGATGGGAGTGCTTTCNGCTATCCGTCAAATATATTTAGATGTCGAGTTTACCAAAAGTCTCTTAAAATTTCATCAAAAGCAGCCTCCTCTTACTCCCTACAGGGTTCACTCAGGAATGCGAAATTTGCTAAAAACAATCGAGCCCGCTGATTCGATTTCCACTTGGTTTGAACCAGGTAGTGCTCTGATGGCAGCGAAAGCCATCGAACTTGCTAAAGAGTTCAATCTTAAAAGAACAGCGATTGTTATGACTGGAGATGAATGGCGAAGACCTGATTTAGCAATTTCACCGGATCATGATTATATATTGCCTCTTCATTTCCCATCCATTCCATCACTCCCCACGAATGAGGACTGGCAACAAATTTCTCTCGATCAACTTCGTTCATGGGACCACGCACCCAGTCTTGCAAAACTTGCTTTTTCCAAAACAAAATCTTTATCTTTTACNACAAGTGATTGTGACCTTCCAGAATTCCATCAAAATCTCTTNAAAGCAATGGCTCGGGGTTTATCTGAAGAAAACGCAATTGCAGCACTCACATTAAATCCAGCAAGACTTTGTGGGATTTCTGAATTTAGTGGATCTTTGGAACCTGGTAAGCTTGCAAACTTTTTTATTATCGACGGGCCGAGCTACTTCACCGAAAACCCAAAATTCCATTCCACATGGATTAGAGGAAAGCCTGAAATCCATGATCGGACTAAGACTGATGGCGAAAATAATCAAAGCACTGTCAAACTCCAAAAAACAGAACGGACCGCAAACTTTCCTTCACAAAGCAGAAACTTCATCGAAGCACCCAGTTCAATCCTTTTGAAAAACTTTAACCTTTGGACATGTGAGAAGGAAGGCATCTTAAAAAATCACGATTTAATTGTAAAAAAAGGCAAGATTTTCGCCATTGGTAAAAATTTAAACCCAAACTTTCCTAAAAAAACTAAAGTCATCAACGGAAACGGAAAGCATTTAACTCCGGGAATTATAGACTGTCACAGTCATGCTATGATTTTGGGAGGAGTCAACGAATCCACTCTACCCTCTACGGCGATGGTTAGGATACAGGATGTAATCAACTCAGAAAGTATAAATATTGAGAGACAGTTGGCAGGTGGGGTGACTGCCTGCAATCTTTTGCACGGTTCCGCCAATCCAATTGGAGGACAAAATGCCGTCATAAAACTTCGCCTTGGAGCATCACCGCAAGAACTACTTTTTCAAAACGCACCTCAGGGAATCAAATTTGCCCTTGGGGAAAATGTCAAACAGTCCAATTGGGGAGACAAGTATAAAACCAGATTCCCTCAATCACGAATGGGAGTAAAAACATTTTTTGAAAACCGGTTCAACGCCGCTCTAGCTTACGGAAAAAGCCTAAACTCGGCAAAACAACTGAACATTCCTTTCAAAAAAAACTTAGAGTTGGAAGCGATCCTGGAAATTATTCATGGAAGACGTTTGATACATTGCCACTCATATCGGCAGGATGAAATAATCGTCTTCCTTAGAACCATGGAATCTTTTGGCGTTCGTGTTGGGAGCATGCAGCATGTTCTTGAAGGCTACAAAGTAGCCGATGAAATTGCCAAGCACGGAGCGGGTGCTTCCACTTTCTCAGATTGGTGGGCCTATAAGTTCGAGGTATATGATGCAATTCCTTATGCCGGTGCACTCATGCACGAGCGTGGATGCGTGGTTAGTTTCAATTCAGATTCTCCTGATCATGCAAGAAGATTGAACCTGGAAGCTGCCAAGGCAGTAAAATACGGAAAACTGTCCGAACACGAAGCTCTCAAATTTGTTACTTTAAATCCTGCCAAACAACTTGGAATTGATAATCGGGTTGGTTCATTAAAAGTAGGAAAAGATGCTGACTTCGCAATTTGGACTACTAATCCATTAGATTATCGTTCAGTTTGCGAACAAACATGGATTGACGGCAAGTTATTTCATGATCTTAAGCACTCAAGAAAACGAAATGAATCTCTTGTACATGAAAGAGAGGAATTGGTGGAAAAAGCCAAAACCAAAAAAAAGACATCTCCAGTTAGCAAAGCTTCCAAGTCTGCAAAAGAGAAATTTTTCAAGTCTTCTTTAGAAGTTGCATGCGACTTATACCCTCATTCCTGCAGAACCAATGACTGTCTAACTCACAGTAACTAAATACATGAAAGTCATTCTACTGTTACTTATCTTTCTTTGCGGATTTGAAAAAAATTTTGCCCAAGATCAAATCCTATTTAAAGCCAAAAAGGTTCAATCCGCACCCGGACAAAGTTACGAACCAGGCGAACTCCTAATTCAAGGTCCAAAAATTTTGGCAATAGGCAAGAAGCTCTCTGTGCCCAAAAAATGCAAAGTGGTCGACTGGACTAAATACGAAATCTACCCGGGACTAATCAGCCCCGGTTCATCCCTCGGTTTAGCCGAAATTAATTCTTTACGGTCAACTAGGGATGAAAGAGAAGTGGGAACGCATACCCCAGAGATTGAAGCTTGGACAGCCATTAATCCAGACTCTGAACTCATACCCGTAGCCCGTGCAAATGGAATTACTCATTCAGTGATCATCCCTCTAGGCGGTTCCATTTCGGGAACTTCTGGAACAATCGCCCTAGATGGTTGGGGTATAGAAGATATGATCGTTCAAAAAAAAGTCGCTCTACATGTTTGGTGGCCTGGACAAAGCCTGTCTCTTTCAGCAAAGAAAAACTCTTCCAAATCTATAAATGATCAGGAAAATGAACGAAAAAAAAGTATCCGAGAAATTACTGAATACTTCGAGCAGGCTGAGCTTTACCTTCAGCTAAAAAAAAATAATAAGGCAAAACTTTCTTACAACCCTAGCTGGGAAGCAATGATTCCTTTCGTATCTCGAAAACTCCCCATTATGGTTCACGCAGAAGAAACTAGACAAATTGCCTCAGCCATAGATTGGGCGACCAAGCAGAAGTATCGAATTATTATTTCCGGCGGGCGGGACGCCTGGAAAATTGCAGATAAACTTGCATCCAGTAGGGTTCCGGTCGTTTTCCGCCATGTTTTTACTGCCCCTAATCATATTAATAAACCATTTGATAATCATTTCCGGGCACCCGGAGTTTTAGCAAATGCGGGCGTAGATCTTTCTATTGGACTCAGACTTGGTGCTTGGTCTGCGGCCAATCAAAGGAACCTACCCTATCATGCAGCACATGGCATTCCTTTTGGACTGTCACATAATCAGGCCTTAGCATCCATCACAATAAATCCTGCCAAATTGATCGGACTTGATCATAGACTGGGTAGTTTGGAGAGAGGAAAGGACGCAACATTTATTGCATGCTCTGGTGACATATTTGACTTGCGTACAAATGTTGCTGAAATGCGCATCTTAGGTAAAAAAGTCAACCTAACTAGCCGCCACACAAGATTATTCGAAAAATATAAAAGAAGACCGAAGATTAAAGAATAATCTTAATTTGAGTCACTTTTAAATCCAGGAATCTCGGAGATTTTTTCCCAATTTTTGTTATCCCAGCAAGCTAGATCTTCTTGAGTGAAATTCCCTGCCCTCGTATATTCCTCGATTTGCGACAGGCTGTAAGGCCCAAATTGATTACCTCCCTTATGAATATATATGCTTGAAATTTCTTTTGAGTCTACATCAGCTTGACCTTTTCCAGTTTTTGGGATCTGAGATTCTGCAAAAGAGGCATCCAATTCTCCATTTTCCTGAATAGATTGACCGGGCAGAGTCACATCCTTTTGGTTAGTCTCAAAATCAATTTTGGGAATCATTCGAATTTCTGAAGAAAACATCATAGGTTTTTTATCTTCAAATTTAAATGCCTTCGCTAGCAATACCTCAGGAAACCTCTGCTTCACCGTACAATACCTTTCCACTCCATCGTTATAGCCTGCTCGCATCATTGAAACTTCATTCTCCATACGGGTGATTCGGTTCATGAAATCCCCCATCATTTTCTCCCCCATAAGATTGGGATACTCTTCATTTAAAGCAAACAACCTATCGCTTATAACAGTCTCTTGTTTCCTTGCATAATCAGCTTGGGTAGGAGTAAATCCTTTTTTTCCGGTCACCGCTTTTCGTAAATCAGCAATTGATTGCATTAACTCATTCTCATGGGCAAGGTATGTTTTTACAACATTCTCTAAATTNGGAATTAAGTCCNCTCTCTTCTTCAGTGAAACTTCGATATTAGCCCATGCTCGTTTCACTCGATTTCTTAAAAAAACCAAGTCGTTAAACATCAAAACAATCATGCTGATTGCCAGAAATATGGGAGCAATCATAGCAGACAGCAAGAAATCTGTGGCTGCAAATGAACCAAGTGCACCAAAAACTACTAAACCTAGAAAAACCATGGCATTTTGGGCAAGCCCTATACCAAACAAACCCTCTCTTCCCTGCTTCAGCATAATCTCTGTTTCTGATTCATCAGAAACTATGAATGGGAACTCATCACCAGCGTCAGCTATAATCAATTGATCGCCCGTAAAATCATCAACCACCGCNGAGCCTAAAATGTAAATTTGTGTTTTCTCTGCCAAATGCCATTCGTAATATGTTCTTCTGCCCCGCCTTTTCCTGTACTTCAATTCTGTAGTTATCTCGGCACCTTCTGGACTCACTTGTGCCTTGCCTTCACTGTCCAAACAGAAGAATTGTCTCATTTTTACCTCATCCTTTATAACTACAGTTTTTCTATTTTTACCCGAACCCCTTGTCTCTGTAACCTTGTACCTGTAGTAAACGCATTCCTGCCCGGTTTCTGGTCCTTTTAATCTTTTATTCTGACCAAATTCCACTGTCCCCTTGATTTCACATGGCCCAAAGGCCAAACCTGAGGAAAGGGAGGTCGGTATATTTTCAATGTAACGTTTTATTTTGATCCTACGAAATCCAAAATAAGCACCGAGTACAACCAAGATAAATGAAACAAACATTGATAAAAGAACAACCCATTCTTTGATAGGAGTCTTCTTGATTTGCTGACTTAAATCAAGATTGGTAACATCGGGCATTTCCCATGATTTAATACCCCAAAAAGTTGAAAGTATGTTCTCAGGAAACCTTGCTAGAATTTCGTTAGTTCTAAATATAGAGGCTAGATAGTCCTCCCTAATTCCCATAACACGGTCTCTAGCAAGGGGATCATTTATGTCTTTACTCTTGGATGGAATAGAATCCCACCCTACCAATTCCCCAAAAGATAGAGAAATCGCTTCACTTGCGGATTTCTCTAATCGAAGAAGTCGCTCATGCCCATCCTTCAAGTCTGCCTCCATCATAGATAAATAGGCCCAAATCAAAACTACAGTGACCAAAACGGAAACCATCGAGAGGAAAGCCAGAACGCGATGAACTCTTAGAAGAAAACAAATAAATAAGCACCCAAAGCAAAAAAAAGAAACTCCTATTGCATTATACATTACTCCACTGGTACCAAGTCCCCCACGATTCTCCAATGCGCCTTGATTGGAAAGAATTGGGGTAAAAGAACCGGGCAAATCAAATCGCAAAGAGTTTAAACCTTCCATTGACTCTCCCATGGCAAAGGCATAAATCGCTTCACCATCCTCAATCCTCCATTCCGTATACCGATAACGGCCTTTCTTCTCCCTGTAGTCCATAGATAGATCCGGCTTCACTCCGCCATATTTTAATTGAACAAGTACTTTTCCAGTTTCATCACTGATAAAAAAATCAGTAAACTCGTGGCCTTGATCAACCTTCACCCACTTGGTGTCCCCCTCGGAATCCGTCTCTTCTCTCTCTTTCAAATAAGCGTAATACAAGCACCTGGTTCTGCTGTATCTGGAAAGAACAAATTTGCCTGCATTTTTGGCATTACCTTCAATACTGACTTCTCCAGATATAACATGATTTGCAGAAACNTCGGGAACACGTTCCATCTGTCTCATTTCTCGTACTGCGTTTGTGCCGGATTCCTGAGAGCAAAATCCTAAAAAAAAGCAGACTAAACTTCCGCAAGACCAGTAAATGAATTTGGGTATTCCCATCATTGCATTTTAAAATTATGGGAATTTATCTATTAGGTCTAAACAAAAAGGTGCGTGATTTGCCCAAACCACGCACCTTGTTTTGTAACATTTCTTTTAGGTTCTTTGCCCGTGAACCTAAAAGAGAATCAATAGACTCATAACTAGATCAGNTTATAATAGGACAAATATCTGAAGATTTTCGTTATTTTTGGTAACATTACTGTGAAAAACTTTTGTTTATTTCTTNTGATTAAAGTATTCCAGCCTGCGATTATACTCTCCATTAGGCGCATCAATTGAAAGCAATTCAGGATCTAATTTAAAACCGTGATGATCTCGAAAAAAGGCCACAGCATTTAAGGTTAACAAAATTTCGATTCTTGATTCTGAATTGTTGATAATCTCAATAAGTTTAAGCATAGGGTCTTGGGCGGCAACCAATGCCAATGCTTCCACTGTCCGCATTTGAACCATTAAATTCGAATGATCCTTCAAGGCTGATAAATGTGCATGCAATGATTGCGATTGACTGCCAAACTGAGCACATACCAAGGATGCCCAGTATTTCTCCCACTCTGAACCGGTAGACAATATCTTTTTTAATTTATCTTCAACCTCTGTAAACGGGCAGAGGACAAGGTTAGCAATATCCACCAATCTGCTAATATCAGAAGATTTGGATTGGCCAAATGAGATAGGATCAGCCAATGCATTTTCTATCATGAAACTCTCGGGATAAAAGCTCAGGTCGTTTATTCTTTTTACTTCATTGCTCAACTTTTCTCGTAACTCCAAAAGTTTTTTACGGAACTTCGGATTCTGGGATAAGTCACTCACTTCATGCGGATCAAGAGATAAATCAAAAAGTTGTTCAGCCGGTCGTGCTTTAAAGAATTGGCTTTGTTGATTAGTAATTTTTCCCTTTTTGAACAATTCGCGCCATTCCTGAAATGCAAGCATTCGATATCGATAATTATTCTGTAGGCTATCGGGATAAAATCCATGATAATTTCGAATATATTTCCATTTTCCCTTTCTCAGGGTTCGAACCATATCATACTTCTCATCAAAACGATCCGCATAACCGAAGATTTCATCCCGCTTGGCCAAGACTTTTCGATTTATTCCCTTTCCAAAAAATGGATTCCCATCCATGAATTTTGGGATTTTGAGCCCCGCTAGATTAAGAAGAGTCGGTCCGAAATCTATAAAACTGACAAACCCATCCGTGCGAGTACCCTTTTTATGATCAACCAGATGCTTGAAATTTGCTGGAATCCTCACAACAAGAGGAACATGCAGCCCTGATTCATACGCATATCCCTTACTCCTGGGAAGCACACCACCATGATCACCAAAATAAAAGATAAAAGTGTCCTCCAGGACACCGTCGTCTTTAAGTTTCTTAAGTTCTGATCCAACCAAATTATCAATAACGCACATGCGGTCATGATATCGGGCATGAGTATAACGAAAGGTAGGAGTATCAGGGTGATAAGGGTGCAGTTCTACCTCGGTAACAGGGGTGATTGTGTTCTCCTTTTCCATCAAATTCTGATTGAAGTGCAGAGAACTTTCATGAGACTCCCCCATGGACCGCATGTAAAAGAATGGGATTTCTTTGTTTGGGCGATTTCTCCAGGTTGCCTTATTACTGGACTGATCCCAGGGTTTCGTTCCATTATACTTAAAGTTATAGTCCAACTTACGGTTATTGGCACAAAAGTAACCAGCATCCCTAAGGATAGTGGACCAAGGTAAAACTCCATTTGGCAAAGTAGCTGTTTCCGCTTTGCGGTGATATTGAAAACCGCCTC
>NHDJ01000069.1 GCA_002167265.1 Verrucomicrobia bacterium TMED56
AATTCTCAGGAACCTGTGAGATCCAGTATTGACCTGAGTATTATTAAGCGTTTGGCTCTAGCTATCAACAAAGCCGGGCTGTCTGGTAATGGCTTCCAATCAGACAGAGCGAACAGGAAGCACGCTCAGGAGCTTAAAAGCGAATCCATAAGTGATGAGACGGCTGCCCTCAGCGATGAATTAAAGGAACATTCTAAGGACGTCCAAGAGGCGGTGAATAAAAAACCCGATACTCAGGAGTTAAGAGAGGTCGCTTTGGACCTTGCAGAAACTTTAGAAAATGCCAGTGAGGATTTGGAAATAATTGCAAAAGACTTGGCAGCTCAAGCTGATCTCTCTCCTGATCAGGCTCAGCAAATGGCAGAGGAAGCTCAGCAAATGGCTAAAAAAAATCAGGAGGAAGCTGAGTCCGCCCAAAAAGATGCAGAGCAGAAAAAAGATAAAGCACTGAATGCGCAACAGGAAGCGCTCCAAAAGAAAATAGATGAAAGACTGGCCAAAGAAGCTTTTGAGGAAGCCAAACAAAAAGCGAATGATGCCAAGGATCTTGCCAAAAAATCTCCCGGTGACCCATCTCTACAAGAAACTCAACTGAAGGCAGAAGGTGAATTGACTGAAAAATTAGAGGACCTGCTTGAGGCACAAAAATTGGCATCACAAGCGGAACAACAAGCAGAAAACTTAAAAGAGACCGCACAGGCGACAGAAGCAGAAGTCGACCAAGCGGAAAAGATTGCTGAGATTCAGCAAAATGAGACTTTAGAGGCATCCTTACTGGCCGAGGCACTAAAGGATAAAAGCCTGCAGGAATCAATTACTGAAGCCAGCCAACAAGGTGCTGAAATTGCTCAGGAAGCTTCGGAACAAGCTCAGGATCTCCAGGAAAAGATCGAAAAGATTGCCGAGGCATTGGATCAATTATCCGAAAGTGCCAAAGGAAGTTCAGACTTACTTGCTGAAGCAATGAAGACCCAGGAAGAACTTGGACAAGAGACATTCGAAACTTCTCAGCAATTGGCTCAGGCCGCCCGTCATGAAGAGAGGCTCGAAAATCTGGAAGTAAGTGAAATTCTTGAGGAACTCGCAGAATCCACTGAGGAGACAGCTGTCGGGGAGCTGCCTAAAACTGCTCAGGCTCTTGAAAACCAAGCCCTGGCAAACCAATTAGAGAACTTGGCCGAAGCTGCTGAAAATCTTTCAACTGAATTACTGGCAGGGGATCCGGTGGGTGATGAAAATATTGCTGAGGAACTTGGCAATCAAGCCGAAGAAACTACTGAATTATTAGATAACAATCCATCTTTTTCAGATCTCGAGGAGCAGACCAGTAAATTTAGTGAACAAGCCAAAGTAGCGGAAGCAGACCTTGCTGAGCTCGCAGAAAATCTTGCCGTCCAAGCAGAGGCCGCTGAACAAGTCGCAGAGACTGCTAAGAAAGATGCTGAATTGGCGAAAGCGGAAATGATACAGGCAAAAGCTGAAGCGGAAAAATCAGCTCAAAATGGAGAAACTTCAGATAATTCCCCGCAGGTGACAGCTGAAGATAAGGCATCAGCAAAAGAGGATTCGGAGGAAACAGAGCAGCTTGCAACCTCGGCTGAAGCTGCCTCTGAAAACTATGCGGAAGCCAGGGAACTGGCTCAGGCAGAACAGGCAAATTCACAACAGGCTACCGATGCAGCCATGCAGGCTTCTCTACAAGCAGATTCAGCCTCTGAGATAGCCCAAGCTGCAGAAGCATTGTTGGAGCAATTCTCAGAACCACCAACTTTTGCAGAACTTGGAGATGATCAATTGCCAACCGCAGGCATTGCTCTTAATGATGCAAGTAATTCATTTGAAGAACAATTGGAAGCACTCGAGAATATTCAAGCAGGTGAACCCCAAAGAATTGACCAGTCTTTGAGTGAAACGGAAGGCAAGGAAATACCTCCTGTTGAATTTCCCATCCCTTCCTCAGAAGATTCTCCAAGTACAACTTCCCTGCCCGAATCATCCACGCCTTTCTCAGACCCTGAAGTCAGTGAAGTTTTAGCACAAGCTCTTGACTCTTTGGATGAAGCCGTTTTCGGTGCTGCAAATCCATTTGCTGAACCAACTGAAAATTTTATGCCTGAAGCTCTGTCAAATAATGAATCAGGACAGGCTGGGCAATCTTCCGAAGATCCTATTAATGAATTCTCTGATCCGGCATCGACCTCTGACGACCCCGGTGAACCTAAAGCTGGCAATGGTCCGGGAGCAGGAGGTGCCGGTACTCTAACTTCAATGACACAAGCTAACCATGCAATCGCACAAGCCTTGCAATCTTTACAACATGCCACCCAAGCTCACGCTCAGACTATGGCTCAACAGCGATCTTTCATTACCAGGAGTATGGATGCCAAAGGCAACCAACTAAATTCATCTGATGGTCAATATCAACCCACGCCTGTTTTAGAATTTGGGGAACTTCCTCTTATTGATGAAAAAGACAACGAAGAAGACTGGGGGAAATTACCTCCAAAATTAGCAAAAGATCTCATGGAAGCTAAAAGAGAAAAGGTCTCTGAAAACTACCGCGGACAGGTACAGGCTTACTTTCAGGCAATGTCCGCCAAGGCCAGGACTAATAAAAAATGATTAGTCCCAAAGTCATGAAAATTTTCACGAACCCAATAATCTGTATATTTGCTTTCCTTTTTCTAAATTTTCCAGATCGATTTTTGTTCGCACAATCATCCGGAGAAGAGAAAAAGTCAGTTGAATCCGTCGAATGGAAAAATCCGTTTGCACGCGACAAAGTTGATGCCTCCATAGATACTGCCATACAATTTATACTGAGTAATCAAAAGAAGGACGGAGCCATATACGACAGGGGGCACCCAACCGCAATTACAGCCCTATCCGTGATGTCTCTCGCAGCCGTTGGAAACTTACCTATTCACCCCAATGAGAAAGGAGAGGCTATGGCCATGGCCATTGATTATCTCTTACTCGACAAAAATCAAAATGAGGTCGGATACTTCGGTAAAAACGGTGGACGCATGTATGGACATGGTATTGTAACCCTAACCCTTGCAGAATTGCTTGGAATGGGAATGGACGAGGAAATGGACAAAGCCATTCGAAAAAAATGCCAGTCTGCAATCGATCTTATTTTACGATCTCAAAAAGTCCCCAAGAACCAAGCTCAGCAAGGCGGATGGAGATACAGTCCTGACGCCAGAGACTCGGATTTATCTGTAACTATTTGGCAATTAATGGCTTTACGCTCTGCCAAAAATTCCGGTTTAGATATTCCAGGCACTTCGATTTCGGATGCAGTAGAATATTTAGAGAGATCTTATAAGTCAAAAATTGATGCTGATGGAAATCCGATTGATAAAGTTTCCGGATTTGCTTATCAGCCAGGTGGTCACCCCGAATACACGACCACGGCTGCTGGTTTGTTAGCGATGCAGGTTTGTGGTGAGTATGAATCTCCTTTTGTACTAGGTGCGGCTGACTGGTTGCTCGAAAATGTTCCGCAAACCAACCGCAAATTTTTCTTTTACGGAACTTATTACTATGCACAGGCAATGTATCAGAGAGGCGAGGAGCATGCGGTCAGGGCACGTCAAATGGTCGAGGATATTTTATTACCGATGCAAAAAGAAAATGGAGCTTGGCAAGGTGGTGGTTCAGAAGCTGGTCACGGAGAGATATACTGTACTTCCCTGGCCATGCTTGCTTTAGCCGTAAAGTATCACTACTTACCGATCTATCAGCGGTAAGGTGCACTATAGTCGTTTCACTTTAAACCGTATACCTGTTCAGCAACTTTTCCCTCTATAAGAGTCTGTTCTTCTAGAGTGAGGTTTGAAATGAATCTACGGCAAAGATCAACCCAAGGGGTATATTCTATGGCAAGCCTCGCAACAGGCCAATCAGAACCAAACATCATCCGGTTCGGGCCAAATGCATCCAGTGCGACCTCTAGGTAAGGAGTAAGATCAGCTTCTTTCCACTCCTTCCATTTTGCTTCCGTGGCCAGTCCCGAAAGCTTGCAAATCACGTTTTCTCTTTTAGCCAGTTCGTGCATGAGAGATTTCCATGGTTCAATTAAAGCATCTCCAATCCTCGGCTTGGCTATATGATCGAGAACAAAGACTTGACCGGGATGCTGATCCACGAATTGAATCGTTGGAGCTAACTGTCTTTCATAGATTAGGATATCATAAACCCAATTGAATTTCTTAATAAGACTGACCCCTTGATTGAAATCTTTACCAAGGATAAACTGATCATCCGGTTCATCCTGAACCACATGCCGAATTCCTTTAAGTAGACTTCGGTCAGCATAAGATTCCATAATTATCTCTACTTTAGGGTCTGCTAGAGGCAACCAGCCAACCACACCAAGGATAAAGTCATGATTTTCGGCAAAAAGTAAAAGATCATCTGTTTCCCTTAACGATTGGTCAGCCTGAACTGAAACAACTCCGTCAATCCCTGCCTCTGTAATATTTTTTTCAAGATCCTTCGGAAGATAATCCTTTTTTAAAATTTCCATTTGATCATTCATCCATGAATAGGTCACTGGATCATAATTCCAAAAATGGTGATGAGAATCTACTTTCATATTTATCTTAGTTTTGGTGGTTTTGATTTTAATTTCATCTCGGCAAGTAATGAGGGCCATCCCAAAATCGCAAGTCTTTGTTTCATTCTTCGATAGCCCATTCCATATACTGGGCTATTGTTTTGTTTCATGTTCTCACGAATGATTGAAGCGAGTTTTCCTTTTTCTTGCACCAGAGTGGCTTCAGAAACCAAATTACAAAAGCCTTCTACCACTGGAGCGGTATCTTCAATAAATCTCTCATTTAACCAAACATGTGCATATTCATGGGCAAGGACGGATGCACATTCAATATGAGGCATTCCATAAAGTATAAAAATTTCATGAGAAAAACTAGTTTTCGCCCTTTTCCCATCGCTGACGATTTTATAAGTGGTTAAAGTAAGTCCCCGCAGGTTTCCTCTAGCGTTAATTTTTAGTGCCTGTTTATCAATGACATCTTTTCCCACCACTCGAATTACTACATCTCCGGTTGGAACGGTAATTCCTAAAGCAGCCAAGGTTGGCCAAACCCGCTTTCTAACCTCCTCCATCCTCTTTGGATCAAAAACTCCATCGGAGGCACAGGATAAACATACAATTCTGCCATCTTTAAAAACTTGCTTGGACGAGATTGTTTCGGATGAAATAATCTTCGAACATGTGTCACACATTTTTGCCCTGTCGAAGTGATCTACATGAACCATCCCACCCCATTCATCTCGTTTTAATTTTTCGCCACCCTGAAATACCTTTGCACAAACAAGACACCGAAAACATGATTCATGAAACCTATAATCCCCAGCCTCCTTGAGTGATTGATTGCCGATTGGCTTCGAGCATCCATGACACCTCGGGATCTTAGACCATTGTCTGATGAATTCTCTGTCGGCAGGAATAAAGCGATACGCTAAAAAATGATACTCTCGACCATTAATTCTCAAACCTATCTGGTCTCCATTGACCTCGAATAAGATACCTTCCTGTTTTTTACCATCTACAGTCGTCCAAACCTTGGCATTTAAAAAGCAGACAAAAGTCAAAAATATTAGGCAAGTGAAGTATGGCATCTTGCCAAAGCAACTCACAAATGAATTAATCTGCCAAGATCGACTGCCAATGAGCAATCCGAGATGAAATCTGCTTTGGCCCCGGCATACCTGGTTTTTCTCTAAGCAAAAAAGCTCTGTCCAAATTAAATACTTCCTTCCAATCTCCATTTAAGTGCTCTGACAAGGAAGTCGCATCATTTTCATTGATATCAGTGAGCAGTATGCCCTTTGACTCGGCAAGGCCGACCAGTTCCCCTACTATATGATGAGCTTGCCTAAAAGGAACCCCTTTACTGACAAGGTAGTCTGCTAGGTCTGTGGCCAAGAGGAGCGGATCAGAAGCAGCAGTCCTGCACTTTTCTTCAGAAAATTCAGTCGCTTCCATACAATTCTTCACAACTGCAAGGCAAATTGACAATTGGTCGAAACTATCAAAAATTGGCGGTTTGTCTTCTTGTAGGTCTCGGTTGTAAGTAAGCGGCAATCCCTTAATTGTGATGAGTAGATTTGTTAAGTTTCCAACAATCCTGCCAGTTTTCCCACGAACCAATTCATAAGAATCCGGATTTTTTTTCTGAGGCATTAGAGACGAACCCGTCGTGAAAGCATCAGGCAATACCACAAAACCAAATTCGGATGAATTCCATAGAATCAAATCCTCAGCAAGCCTTGATAAATGAAGAGCTACCGTTGAACAGGCAAAGGCAAATTCCACAAAGAGATCTCGGTCAGCTACAGCATCCATTCCATTAGGAGTCAAGCAGGGATTTCCTTCTTCATCCACAAAACCAAGAGCGACTGCCACAAATTCACGATCCAAGGGCAGAGTTGATCCTGCAATTGCACCAGAACCCAATGGGCAAACATTCGAATGTTTCGCAACGACAGAAAATCGTTCGTAATCTCTACCCAAAGCTTCAATGTAAGCAAGTACATGATGCCCTACCGTCACTGGCTGTGCTCTTTGCAAATGGGTGTAGCCGGGGATTGGTAAGGTGGCATATTTTTCTGCAACCTTGAGAAGGGCCTTCATTGCACCCTCCAAGCTAATCTGCAAACTTGAACAGGCATCTTTGAAAAAGAGCCGCATATCGGTGGCGACTTGATCGTTTCGGCTTCTTCCTGTATGTAATTTTTCAGCAACCGGAGTTTTTTCCATCAAAGCTTGCTCTAAATTCATATGAACATCTTCAAACTCGAGCTTCCATGGAAAATCTTCTTTTAGAACTTCGATTTCCAACTCTTTTATTCCATTACTTAACTCGTTAAGTTCTTCAGCAGTTAGAAGACCAATATGGGCAAGCATTGATGCGTGTCCCAAACTTCCTTTTAAATCATAAGGAGCCAATCTTTTATCAAATGATACGGATTCTCCAAATACCTGCATTAGGCTATCTGGTTTGGAGGAAAACCTTCCACCCCAGGTGGCATGTCTGTCAACTTCTGGCATTACTGAACATCATCCAAAGGTTAGACAATGCCGCAACCAAATTCAAGCGGTCAGATCGCTTGAATATGCTATGCGAAAATTGATTTCAGCTTTGCTTTGGCATGATCGCGATTAAGTTTCGCGATATAATCCAAGGAGATGTCTTTCGGACAAGCTGCAGAACATTCACCATAATTTCGACAATTTCCAAAACCAGCCTCATCCATAGTAGCCACCATTGCAATGACTCGCTTGTCCTTTTCTGCTTGCCCCTGGGGAAGCATATTAAGATGTCCTGCCTTCGCTGAAGTGAAAAGCATAGCCGAAGCATTTTTGCACGAAGCCACGCAAGCACCACATCCGATACAAGCAGCAGCATCCATTGCTTTGTCGGATTCATCTTTAGGAACTGGCAAAGCATTACCGTCCGGTGCACTGCCAGTTCTGACAGTAATAAAACCACCAGCTTGGGTAATCCTGTCAAACGCGGAACGATCAACAACCAAATCCTTGACCACTGGAAAAGCTCTAGCACGGAAAGGTTCTATTGTGATCGTATCACCATCTTCAAATTTTCTCATGTGAAGTTGGCAGGTTGTAGTTGAATTTTCCGGTCCGTGAGGTAAGCCATTGATGGTTAGAGAACACATCCCGCAAATTCCTTCCCTACAATCGTGATCAAAAACAAATGGTTCAGTTCCTTCTTCCAAAAGTTGCTCATTCAACTGATCTAGCATTTCCAAAAAAGAGGAATCTTCGGAGACTCCTCCAAGGGTGTGAGTTTCTAAGCGCCCTTGAACATTAGGACCGCCCTGCCTCCATACTTTAAGAAACAATTTCATAAAAATTTTCTATTTGTAGCTCCTCACCGCAAGCTTAACATTATCGTACTGTAAGTTCTCCTTATGCCTCGCGGGTATTTTACCGTCACCTTTATGCTCCCAGACAGCAGCATGAGCAAAGTTTTCATCATCGCGAACTGCTTCCCCCTCTTCGGTTTGATGTTCCTCACGGAAATGTCCACCACATGATTCATTTCTTTCCAGGGCATCCCTGCAAAGAAGCTCGCCAAAATCTAAAAAGTCGCGAACCCTGCCAGCTCTTTCCAGTTCAGCATTCAAATTACTGCTGGATCCGGGAACCAATAGGTTTTTGCTAAAATCGTCCCTTAGGTCTTGAATTTCACCAATTGCTTTGGTTAACCCATCAGCGTTGCGTGTCATTCCTGCGTACTCCCACATGATCTGTCCCAATTCCTTGTGGTAGGAACGGGAGGATCTTTTGCCTTTTGCCGATGACAATTGATCCACTCTTTCGCGGACAGATTCCATAACTTCTTTCACTTCCGGTGAATCAGGACTTATTGCTCCTGCACCTGACTTTGCCAAATAGTCTCCTATGGTGTATGGGATCACGAAATATCCATCACTGAGTCCTTGCATAAGAGCACTGGCACCCAGACGATTGGCTCCGTGATCAGAAAAGTTGGCCTCACCCAAAGCAAAGCAACCGGGTATTGTGGTCATAAGGTTATAATCAACCCAAAGCCCACCCATTGTGTAGTGGATGGCGGGATAAATCCGCATAGGACGTTGGTACGCATTTTCCCCGGTAATTCTTTCGTACATTTGGAAAAGATTGCCATACCTTTCCTTAATTGCACCCTCACCAAGGCGAGAAATTGCATCGGAGAAGTCCAAGTACACTCCTTTTCCACCGGGGCCGACTCCGCGCCCTTCATCACAAGCCTCTTTTGCAGAACGGCTAGAAATATCACGTGGAGCAAGATTGCCAAAACTGGGATATTTTCTTTCGAGGTAATAATCCCGATCATTTTCAGCTATGTCGTTAGGGTTTTTTCCGCTATCTTCCGCCTTTTTAGGAACCCATACCCGGCCGTCATTCCTCAAGGACTCTGACATGAGGGTGAGTTTAGATTGGTGATCTCCTGAAACCGGTATACAGGTCGGGTGAATTTGAGTGAAGCAGGGGTTAGCAAACCCAGCACCTCTACGATGCGCACGAAAAGTAGCTGTAACATTACAACCTATGGCGTTGGTTGAGAGATAATAAACATTACCGTACCCGCCCGTACAAAGCAGGACCGCATCTGCAGTCCAAGCCTTGGTCTCTCCAGTTGCTAAGTTTCGGGTAATGATACCTTTTGCATGCCCGTCCACCACCACAATGTCTAACATTTCTTGTCGTGTGTGCATTTTAACTTGCCCAGAGGCAACTTGTCGGCTCAAAGCACTGTAAGCACCCAAAAGAAGTTGCTGACCAGTTTGTCCTCGGGCATAAAATGTTCTACTCACTTGAGCTCCGCCAAAAGAGCGGTTAGCCAGGAGTCCACCATACTCGCGGGCAAAGGGCACCCCCTGAGCAACGCATTGATCAATTATATTTGTGCTTACTTGAGCGAGCCGATAAACATTGGCTTCTCTAGAGCGAAAATCGCCCCCTTTGACCGTATCGTAAAAAAGTCGGTGAATACTATCCCCGTCGTTTTGGTAATTCTTAGCTGCATTAATCCCACCCTGTGCAGCTATCGAATGTGCTCTTCTTGGAGAATCCTGATAACAAAAACAATCCACATTATAACCTAACTCACCAAGAGTTGCAGCTGCAGAACCGCCTGCAAGACCCGACCCAACCACAATGATTTTGTATTTTCTCTTATTTGCTGGATTTACCAGTTTGGAAGAAAAACGATGGTTGTCCCACTTATCAGATAAGGGACCTTCTGGTGTTTTGGAATCGAGATTCATGGTAATTGGGTTGTAAGNTAGATCAATGCATTGCAATCGAAGGATAAATTAAGTCTATATTAAAGTATGAAATGATATCCCAAGTTTCAGCCAAGACAAGAANTGGTACGATGGAAAACCCAATGAATATAAGCCAAGCATACGCCTTGGCAGTAAGATCCAGTTTATTACGCCAATTTTCCGACCGAATGCCAAGCGACTGGAATGCGCTGCTGAAGCCATGTCCGAGATGACCACAGAGAAGAAACATTGCTACGATGTAAAAGATTGAAACCCATGTATGTTGAAAACCTGCAATCACCATGGTGTAAACATCATGAATCGGGGTATCATCAGGTGAGCCCACAGTGGTTTTAAAATCATTATATTCTGGATAAATTGTTCGGATTGTAAAATGGAGTAGGTGAAAAACAATAAACGCGAGCAGGATTGTGCCTGTTAGCCCCATTCTAAGGGAGGCTTGCCCTGCCCTCTTGGTGGTTTCAACATCGTTCCCCAAAGGACGNGCTTTTCGGTTCTCTCTGATAAGCTGATATGCGGTAACTGCGTGCACAACCACGGCAAGTAGCAAAAACAAGCGCGAACCCCAAAGGATTGGCAAGGGCAAAGACTGAAGAGCGTGAGCGTAGGCATTTATTTTATCTTGTCCGAGTAGTATTTGCAGGTTGCCCGCCATGTGTACGAAGACAAAACCTATAAGCACTAATCCTGATAAAGCCATCAGGTACTTTTTTCCGAGAGAACTAGAGAACATGTTTACTGTTTATTAATAAAATTAACTTTTAATTTCCTTTAGAAAATGACGAGAATAAACACAAAATAAATCAATTATATAAGCTTAAGCAATTAGCTAGATTAATAGTTATATCGTTCGACAAAAAAAATTTCAAGTTTGCCTTAAACTGTGAACAAAAGATCGTTGCATGAAAAAATTTCCATGTCATGCATAGAATAAGGTATCAATGAAATATATTTTTATTACGGGCGGAGTGGTTTCCTCNTTAGGAAAAGGTTTAACTTCCGGTGCACTTGGGGCTCTGCTGGAACAACGCGGATTAACCACTCGAATTCAAAAATTTGACCCCTATCTCAATGTTGATCCCGGAACGATGAGCCCCTTTCAGCATGGGGAAGTCTATGTTTTGGATGATGGTGCAGAAACAGATTTGGATTTAGGGCACTATGAAAGGTTCACTTCTGGTAAACTGTCACGGTTTAACAANCTGACAAGTGGACAAATCTACGAATCGGTAATTCGTAAAGAAAGAAGAGGAGATTACCTTGGCAAGACCGTGCAGGTCATTCCCCATGTNACAAATGAGATCAAAGACCGAATCTATGCAGCTGGCGAAGGAGTCAATGTATTGATCACGGAAATTGGTGGAACAATAGGTGACATTGAAGGCCTCCCTTTTACCGAAGCCATGCGTCAATTCGCATCTGAGGTGGGGAAGGCAAATGTTCTTTTTGTCCACATGACTCTTTTACCCAGCCTCCGAGCTGCGGGTGAACTCAAAACCAAGCCAACTCAACAAAGTGTGGCCAAACTCCGAGAAATCGGTATCCAGCCGGACATCCTGATTTGTCGAACNGAGCAACCCATTACTGAAGAGATTCGGGAAAAACTTTCCTTATTTTGTAGTGTTCCCAAAGAAGCTGTAATCGAGGAAATGGATGTGGCACACTCCATCTATGAACTTCCACACATGTTGAAGAAAGAAGGCCTGGACAGATTGGTGACCCGCTTTCTTGGTTTGGATGCTCCAGCCCCCAAATTAGATGAATGGGAAGAGGTTGTGCATCGCTTATTGAATCCAAAGCACCAAGTCCGTATTGGAATGGTAGGTAAATACATGGACCTTCAAGATTCCTACCTTTCAGTAAACGAATCACTTGTTCATGGAGGAATCCGTAATGACTGTGAAGTCGAAGTCTTNCACATCGACGCAGAAGATATCGAAAAAGACGGGCCAGATGCCCTTCTTGGAAACTTAAATGGAATTTTAGTACCGGGTGGTTTTGGCGATCGCGGCACAGAAGGAAAAATAATCGCCTCAAAATATGCTCGTGAAAATAACTTGCCGTACTTTGGTCTTTGTCTTGGCATGCAAATTGCCGTAATTGATTTTGCCCGAAATGTTTTGGGATTAACAAAGGCNAATAGTGAGGAATTTGATCCCAAAACACCTGACCCCGTTATTCACATAATGGATGATCAAAANTCAGTTGAAGATAAGGGTGCTACCATGAGACTTGGGGCTTGCCCATGNACCCTCAAAAAAGGGTCTGTAGCGTTCAATGCTTACAGCAAAGAGGAAGTCTCTGAAAGACATAGACATCGCTTTGAGTATAACAATGCATACAGAGATCAGCTTGAAGAAGCCGGACTAATTGTCTCCGGGACTAACCCTGAGCGCAATCTGGTAGAAATTGTAGAAGTTAAAAATCACCCTTGGTATGTTGGGGTTCAATTTCATCCAGAATTTCAATCAAAGCCAAACAAGCCCCACCCTCTATTCGCTGCATTCATCGAGGCTTCTCTTTCGCACAGACTCGCAAATGTCAACAAAGAGGAGAACCCTGCACGAGAATCAAGTTAATCGCCTATCCATAATATTTGACTTTTTTTATTGAACTCTCTGCTTTGCTCGAACGAACAAAGCCTTGAAATAACAGTCTATGATCGTTGACGCACATACACATAGATATCCCAATGAAGTGATTTCTGATCCCTTGTCCTTTGGATTAAAGTATAATGAAAAACACTGGCTGGAATTAATGGAGCCTCAAAATCAGAAAAGACTTCAAGGGTGGGTATCGCGAGAGAGCATGATTGAAGATATGGATATGGCAGGGGTGAATCAATCAGCCTTGCTTGGTTGGTACTGGGAAAATCAGGAAACTTGTTTACTGCATAATGATTGGTGTGCTGAATGGATCTCAACNGACCCAGAACGTTTTATTGGATTCGTAAGCTTGCATCCAGAATTTCAAAATCCAGTCGAGCANCTTGAAAGATACAAGGATCTTGGGTTTGTCGGGATCGGAGAATGCCACCCTTGGTTACAAGGTACTTCTATCCAAAATGCTAACTGGATAAAAGGTATGGAGTTTGCCGCTGAAAATGGTTGGCCTGTAACCTTTCATGTTACCGAACCAGTCGGACATAATTATCCGGGGCGTGTACCAACCCCTTTTGAGGATTTCCTCTGGTTGGCCCGAGAAATTCCNGAACTCAAAATCATTCTAGCTCATGNNGGCGGTCTGTTCCCCTTCTACGAAATTAACCCAAAAGTTCGACCCGAATTAAAGAATGTATACTATGATTTAGCTGCTTCCACCCTACTCTATGACAATACTATCTACAGGAAATTGATTGAAGTAGTAGGGGTTGAGAAGATTATCTGGGGAACCGATTACCCCCTTCGGATTTTACCCGCCACCCAAAAAAAACCAGATTTTATTTCTTTTAAAAAATTAATTTTAGAAGAAGCCAAATTAACTGAACAGGAAAGCGCAGCGATATTTGGTGAGAATTTTTTATCCTTACTTCCATGCTGATCGAACTAAACCATATTATTCCCTCTCCTATACCAAGAAAACTTGTTGATCTATCGGAACTGTGGAACACCCAAACTCTTATAAAACCAAATTCATCCATCCTCATTTCCGCTAAGTCTGGAATGGGAAAATCAACCTTGTTACATCTGCTTTTTGGACTACGCAAGGATTTCTCGGGTTCTCTTACCATCAATGGAAAAGATTCAGCCGNATTTACATTTGAAGATTGGGAAATGATTAGAAGAGGTTCCATCTCACTACTTTTTCAAGATCTTCGTCTATTTCCGAATTTATCAGCCTCTGAAAACATCAACCTTATTCCTCAAGTTAATCCATCCGTTCCGAGTGTTCAAGAAATGGCNAGTCGACTAGGAGTAATTGATTTTCTATCCCAATCAGTTTCGACGCTTTCCCATGGCCAAAGACAGCGGGTCGCCTTGATTCGTACTCTCCGCAAACCGTTTCGACTACTACTTCTCGACGAACCTTTCAGCCATTTGGATTCAGACAACCAGAGTCATGCCTGTTCTCTCATTAAAGAAATTATTGATAATAATAAAGCAGGACTCATTCTATCCACCTTAGGGTTAGTTCCAGAAATTTCATTCGATCAAAAGTATTCTTTATGAAAGCTTCTTTTTCAGAAACAACTCTTCATTCATGCCTACAAGTTAATGGGCCCCGTCGAGAACTTGCTGTTGCATCTCTTGGCTGTCTTTTCGGCACAACCCTTTTGATTTTAGCCATACAATTTTATATTGATGCAAATGCTTATCTTAAGGAAAACGAGGGACCCAAAAATTACTTCACCCTAAATAAGAAAATCGAAGGAGGAGTGTTGATAAACCTTGGGAAAAAAGAAAATGTTTTCGAACCCAACCAGTTAAAAGAAATNAGTAAATTAAACGGGGTTAAACGAATCGGTGGTTTTGCCCGGAATAAATTTCCTCTTACCTTACACATTTGGCCGTTGGGACGTGTTGGTATGGGTGCCGCAGCCAAAACCGATTTGTTTTTTGAATCAATTCCTGATGAATTTCTAGACTTTATTCCAGATGAATGGGACTGGGAGGAAAACGCATCTTTCGTGCCCATTATGGTGCCAAAGTTTTACCTCGATCTTTGGAATTTCGGTCTTGCTCCATCGAGATGGGAATATCCTACGCTTTCTGCAGAAGCAGCTACAGGTATGCCCATCGAAATTTTTATTGGAAAAAACCGTGAAAATATTCTTGAAGGGCGATTTGTCGCTTTCAGTAAAAGGATCAACAGTGTACTTGTTCCAGAAAGCTTTCTCTTGTGGGCCAATCAAAATTTTGGACAACCAGCTGTTCGTTCGCCCATATCTATAATTACCCAAAGTTCTGAGAGCCAGACNCAACCTTCTAGAATAATTTTGGAAATTACGGACAACCCATCTTCTGACCTTCTCCAATTTATTGAAGAAAATGGGTACGAACTTAACCGAGAATTTCCAGAACAAGATATAATCAAAAAGGCTATTTTAAGCCTTTTCATTGGAATGATTGTATGTGGTGGTTCACTNGCGGTTCTTTCAATCGCAACATTTGCGACCAGTTATCGACTCGTANTCGCACAATCGTCCGAAAATACTAGAAACTTATTACTTCTTGGGTTCTCTATTGAAGTGCTCCTAAAAGTCTTTTTTAAGGGTTTCCTTCGTCATTTTCTTTTCATCATAGCAGGTTCTTTGGCGTTCGGTTTTATTATCAAGTATTTCCTTGGTCAAGCAGCCGCGGAACTTGGTATCGAAACAGGTCTCATTCTATCCGCGCCCACTATTTACTTTACTGTCGCCTATGCNTGGGTTTATGCGGTTTTAAACAAAAGGGTTATACGAAAGTCTTTAATTCAGTATGCAAGCTAATGAAATATATAGATTACTTCAGTTCACCTTCATAAACAGTTCATCTTCCTTAACTGAAAAGGTAACTTCTCTTCCCTCCTCTACTTCTCCCGCAACCAAGGCACGGGCAAGTTGTGTTTCAACCTGCTTCTGCAAGAACCTTTTTAGCGGACGGGCTCCGTAAGTAGGGTCGTAACCCTTTTCCCCAATCCACTTTTTAGCGGCANCAGTAAATCCAACAGTTACCTTACGGTTTTCAAGTCGCTTGTTTAGACCGGCGAGCAAGAGATCAACGATCTCGGTAATTTCCTCAAGGGAGAGAGGTTTAAAAAGAACAGTATCATCTATACGGTTAAGAAATTCTGGACGAAAATGGTCACGTAAATCCGCCATTACTGAATCACGAACTGATTCAGAAATTTCATTATCAATTAAGTTATCCTGTAAGTATCGACTACCTACATTGGAAGTCATGATGACCACAACATTTTTAAAGTCAACAGTTCGGCCTTGTGAGTCGGTTAGACGGCCGTCGTCCATTAATTGAAGCAGAACATTGAAGACATCCGGGTGAGCTTTTTCGATCTCATCGAAAAGAATAACGGAATAGGGTTTACGACGNACCGCCTCGGTTAATTGTCCTCCCTCTTCATAACCGACATACCCGGGAGGTGCTCCAATCAACCGAGCCACTGAGTGTTTTTCCATGTACTCGGACATGTCGATCCGCACAACATTATTTTCNCTGTCAAAAAGGCTTTCGGATAATGTTTTTGCTAACTCGGTCTTACCAACCCCAGTCGGTCCGAGAAAGAGGAAGGAACCGATAGGTCGATTAGGGTCCTTTATACCTGCACGAGCTCGCATGATAGCCTCGGATACCGCTTGAACTGCTTCATCTTGACCAATTACCCGCTCATGAAGAATGCTCTGCAAACGAAGAAGCTTTTCCTTTTCTCCCTCGATCAACTTGGTAACTGGNACTCCTGTCCAACGAGCTACAATATCTGCAATTTCTTCTGCGGTCACTTCTTCCTTGAGTATGGAATCTTCTTTTTTTTCAGCATTCTCCAAAGATTCCAATTCAGCTTCCAAAGTTGGAAGCTTACCATGTTTTAGCTCAGCTACTAAATTTAGGTCATAGGCACGCTCTGCTCTCTCCATTGCTGCACGCATGGACTCGATCTGTTCCCTAAGAACTCTGACATCGTCAATCCCTTTTCTTTCGTTTTCCCACTGTCGCTTTATGGTTTCCATATTGTCCCGAGCGTTACCCAACTCCTTGCGAAGAGCTTCCAAGCGGTCTTTGCTTGATTTATCCTTTTCTTGTTTAAGTGCGGTTTCTTCTATTTCGAGTTGAAGCACACGACGACTAATTTCATCGAGCTCCGCCGGCATGCTGTCTAGTTCGGTTCTAATCATCGCACAAGCCTCATCAACCAAATCGATTGCCTTGTCAGGTAAAAAACGGTCAGAAATATATCGATTGGAAAGAACCGCCGCATTGACCAATGCCTCGTCCCGAATGTTAACACCGTGATGAATTTCGAATCGTTCTCGCAGACCACGGAGGATTGAAATCGTATCTTCCACATTGGGTTGNTCNACCANNACNGTNTGGAANCGACGTTCNAGNGCNGCATCNTTNTCAATATTTTGTCGGTATTCATTNANTGTGGTNGCNCCAATGCAATGNAGNTCACCNCGNGCNANCATNGGCTTTAAGCATATTCCCGGCATCAATTGCCCCTTCCGCTTTGCCTGCACCAACAATGGTATGCATCTCATCAATAAAAAGNACAATTTGNCCCTGTGCCTTACTTACTTCTGTCAAAACTGCCTTAAGGCGTTCTTCAAATTCTCCGCGAAACTTAGCACCCGCTAAAAGAGAGCCCATTTCCAGGGTAAAAATAGTTTTATCCTTTAATCCTTCTGGTACATCACCTCTAACAATTCTTTGTGCTAGACCTTCAACGATGGCTGTTTTTCCAACCCCGGGCTCACCTATTAAAACTGGATTATTTTTAGTCTTGCGGGATAGTATACGAATAACCCGGCGAATTTCCGCGTCACGACCAATTACTGGGTCTAGTTTTCCAGACTTTGCCTGTTCAACTAGATCGATTCCATATTTTCTGAGTGCCCGAAATGAATTCTCAGGTGTTTTCGAAGTAACCTTTTGTCCTCCTCGTATTTTAGCAATTGTTTCCTGAATTTTCTTCTCGGTAATCTCAAAGTTTTTCAGAAAATTTTTNAATGTAGCAGGTTTTCCGACACTTGCCAGTCCAAGTAAAAGATGTTCTGTACTAACATAATCATCCTGCATCTCTTTTGATATTTCTTGTCCCTTTTCAACTGCTTCCGTCAAGGATGCTGATGCATATGATCGGGCAGTGTTAATATCGCCAGCAATCTTCGGCAAATTTTTGAGTTCTCTTTGTAACGCCAACTGAATTGGACCGGTACCAAGCCCCATTTCTTCCATTAAAGCAGGGACAATTCCATTCTCTTGAGCCATTAGAGATACCAAAAGATGCCACACATCTACTTCCTGTTGTCCATTACGTTTCGCAACTTCAGCCATTTCTCGAACAGCNGAAATTCCCAATTCTGTAAATTTTTCAGGATCAATATTCATAACAACCTATTTGCATGTTTCATACCGAAATTAAAATTAAATGTTTAAGCTCATCATTGAGGTTATTTGAGTAATCCAAGGATATACATCTAAAAAAAGTGTGACAAATGAAACTTAAGTTCTGCAGAAACGAGTCAAGATGACCCGATTGCTAAGGTGGNGTTANTNTAAANGCTATCTTCAAACAAAAGCTTATGAAATATATTGCGAAATTAAAATTTTTGTAAAACATTCCAAAATCCATGAGATTTGCCCTGTAAATATTTCTTTCCAATAGAACTTTTATATGGTTCCATAATTTTCTAACCCATAATTCCCAACCTTCCTCAAATCTTTGATGAATTTGAGATTAGAAAGAAAACTCTCCATGAAAATTTTGTGCATACTCTACGATGACCCAAAAAATGGAATGCCTAAAAGATACGCCAAGGACAGCATACCTGCACTGNAAAATTATCCAGACGGCATGTCACTTCCCACACCGAAAGCAGTTGATTTCACACCGGGAGAATTACTCGGGTGTGTATCAGGAGAACTTGGTNTAAGAAAATTTTTGGAAGATAATGGTCATAGTCTTGTGGTAACTTCCGATAAAGATGGAGACGGATGCCAAGCTGACAAAGAATTAGTTGATTCCGATATCGTTATCTCTCAACCTTTTTTTCCATATTATCTCACTCGCCAAAAAATCGAGTCTACCAAGAACCTAAAAATGGCCATCACCGCAGGAATTGGTTCCGACCATGTAGATCTCCAAGCTGCGATGGATCATAAAGTAGATGTTGTAGAAGTGACCTACTGCAATTCTCGTTCAGTTGCAGAACATGTTGTGATGATGATCCTCTCTCTGGTTCGTGACTATCANAATCAACATCGAATTGTTAATCAAGGGGGATGGAACATTGCGGATGCTGTTCAACGTTCCTATGATGTGGAGGGTATGCATGTGGGTACCGTTGCGGCAGGTAGGATTGGATTGGATGTTCTGAGAAAAATGAAACCTTTCGATGTTCATTTGCATTACTTCGACCGGCACCGACTTCCTGAAAGCATTGAGCAGGAACTAAATTTGACGCATCATGAAAGCGTTGACTCACTGGTATCTGTTTGCGATGTGATAACAATAAACTGTCCGCTTCATCCGGAAACCGAGCACCTGTTCAATGATGAATTAATCGGAAAAATGAAACGCGGTGCCTATATTGTAAACACTGCACGGGGAAAGATCTGCGACCGAGATGCGATCGCAAGAGCCCTTAAATCTGGACAACTAAGTGGATATGCGGGCGATGTATGGTTTCCCCAGCCAGCCCCTAACGAGCATGTTTGGCGCACTATGCCTCATCATGGAATGACACCTCATACTTCCGGCACATCACTTTCCGCTCAAGCGAGATATGCCTCTGGAGTCCGTGAAATTCTTGAATGCTTCTTCGATGGTTCTCCAATTCGAGATCCATATTTGATTGTTAAAGACGGTGAACTTGCAGGAATGGGAGCTCATTCATATTCCAAAGGGACAGCAACCGGTGGTTCCGAAGAGGCCGCAAAATATAAAAAATAATAAAGCCCTCCGTCGAATTCGAGCGCTTGAACTAGCTTTGACATTGTACTACTGGATATGCACTAAAGTGAATCTTCGCGAACGCATCAAATTTATTGATCAAAAGCTAAATGAGCTCTATCCAGATCCTGCGATTCCGCTCGATCATAAGGATCCTTTCACTCTTTTGATCGCGGTCCTTTTGTCTGCTCAATGTACTGATGCTCGGGTCAATATTGTCACTCCTGCCCTTTTTGCATTAGCCGACACCCCTCAAAAAATGTCCAAACAAAAAATTGAAGAAATTAACAATATTGTTCGTCCTTGCGGATTAGCTCCAAGAAAAGCTAAAGCTATTCGAGATCTTTCAAAAATTGTTGTTACGAAACATAATGGCATTATTCCAAAAACTTTCGAAGAATTGGAAGAACTTCCAGGAGTTGGGCATAAAACTGCATCGGTAGTTATGGCTCAAGCATTTGAGCATCCTGCGTTTCCTGTTGATACTCATATACACCGACTGTCTCAGAGATGGAAATTGACCAGGGGTAAAAATGTGGTTCAAACAGAAAAAGATTTAAAGAGGCACTTTTCTAAAGACAGGTGGAACAAATTGCATCTGCAAATCATTTACTATGGGAGAGAACATTGCCCCGCTCTATCATGTTACGGGCTAGAGTGCGTAATATGCACATCATGCTTCCCCACTCGTAAAAAGAAAGTTATTACCCAAAAAGCTTAACCCGAATTGATGAATACCTTGGGTCTTGAGTTTTTCAGTCTTTTAATATCAGCCTCGCCCAACCCAGTTTCAAAAAGGTACACCTCCTGAATTGGTTCAAGACCAATTAAAGCATCGATTGCAGTTGGGTCTAATTTTAAACGAATTAGATTTAAGTGCTGCAAACTGCTCAGGGTTTTGAGTTTGAAAATTGCAGATGAATCGACCCCTTTAGTCCCTTCAAGAACTAATTTCTTTAGATTTGGCATTTTAACGATGTATTCTAATCCGGCGTTGGTTACTTTAGAATCAGTTAAATCTAAGGAAATGATGTGAGGTGCAATAATCATGAGTTTCTCCAAGTCATCATCCTTCATTGCCAAATCTGGATCTACAGAGGAAATTACCTGAACCCCCTTCTCTCCAACCACGGATTGAATTCGAATGCCAGAAGATCTCAAGGTATTCCATGAATCCTCACTAAGCATAATTTCACTCGGGTTTTTCATCTCGCTTGAAGAAGACTCATTCCCACTGTCTTCAATTAGGTTATCCATTTCCAAGCCAAATCTTCCTAAAATGGGACCCACTTTTGAGGGCATTGCAAAATAGGCTCCAACAATTCCCCCGATTGCTAATAAAAATAATAGAATGAATATGAAAGCAACTGAAAGAATTTTTGAAAAAAAACTTTTTTCTTGCGCAACCATAATGATCTGACCGCCTTTAGATTTCCTAATCTTTTGGACTTTTTTAGAGGAATCTGACTTTTTTTTGATTTTTGACTCAGAAACCTTGGGAGATTCTTCAAGTGCTTCACTCTTTTGCTTTTCTTGATTTTGATTAGCTACAACATGTAATTTTTCTTGAGATTGAAAAGGGATTTCTGGTTGAGGATCTGTTTGAGCTTGTGACAAAATTTCAGGTAAACTTTTCCATTCACTCGAGCCTTCGATCAAAGCGAAATCCGAAGCAAGCAGTTGATTAGTACCTAAAAAGCTTTTCGCTTCTTCAATTGTATACGGTCCAAAAGTTTGCCCGCTTCTTGAAACATAAATCCTCATATATGGTTAAGTTACCATATACACTAAGGATACGGAGAAGTTCAATTAGATTTAGGAAAAGCTTTGGAGTTTTCAACCTGTAAAGCTAAAGTTTAACAAAATATCAATTGAATAAACTGGCTTAAATTAAATCAAGATGAAAATTTCAGTATTAGGGAAGCGGAGGAAGAGGAGGCAGTGAATCAGTTCCATCATCTGAACTAGGCAGTGGGGGCAAACCGGGCAAATCTTCCGTTCCGCTGCCTAAACCTGGTAGAGGAGGTAATCCTGGAAGTGCGTCAACAGAATCAGGAACATCAAGTTGGACAGGAACATCAGGCAGTCCTGGCAAGGGAGGGACAGATTCATCTCCAGCAGGGGCTTCTGGCAGTCCTGGTAAAGTGGGAAGATCAGTTTCTGTTGAAACATCCGGCAATCCAGGAAGTGAAGGCAAAGATTGATTCATTGAAGGATCCTCAGGGATTCCCGGTAAGGTAGGCAGACTCGGGTCTGCTAGACCACCAGAAGGATCATTATCTGGTAAGAAGGGTAACTCGGATGGGATGTCGTCAGTTTCCGACATTGCGGGGAAAGAATCATTCGGGCTTACGGTTTCGAGGTCTGGAGTAGGCAGGAGAGTTTCTGTCGTATTAGGAAGATCTACCTCTAAAATCTGAGGTTCAACAGGGATTGCGGGAACTGCCTGTTCAAAGTTATCAGGATTACTTGAAATCACTGAAGGCTCTTCAATTACAGGGATGCCAGTATCTGAAGTCAAAGGATCCACATTGCCAGATAATTCAGGTTCAATATCAGTTTCGATAGATTCAGCAGTCGGAGTATTTTCTAAAGATTCCCCAATGGGAGTTCCATCTGATTTCCACTTGGCTTCTTTATTGTTACGAACTCCTTCTGTGTAAGCGGTAACATACATACGCTGTCCATTTGGCCACCAACGAGTTACCGGACCATGCCACTTTCCTTCTTTATAATTTCGCTCAAACATCTTGCTACCGTTGGAAAACCATTTTGCACAAATTCCATGCTTTTTACCGTTTCTCCAATTTTCATCTGATGAAACATATTTACCACTAGGGCCATCTTCAACTTGTACAATCCTTCCGTTGAATGGAACATCTGAAAGTTTTTGATAAAGCAGACCGTACCTCATCACAAAAAAATTATCGTATTCATCGCTGTCAACTTGATATGCGTCCTTTGTGATTTTCCCATTAACTGAGTGCATATCAGCAGAATGTCCATCATTCAAAGGGGCGGAGGAAGCGTTTTTTCGATAAGGATTTTGGCATGAGACCAAAACTATCGAAAATATTAAGGCAATATATTTTAACAACAACAATCTCATACCATATACTCTGAATATTTGAGAATTTAATGCAAGTATTAACAGAGAGCAGAAGCTTTTGAAGATCGTCTGGTTTCCGAAATAACAAACTTGCAAAATTGCTCAAAATCGATCAAATTCGATCTTTTTCGATCAATCGTGATCGTTTCTCAAATAAATTAATACACAGCCCAGAAGTATGAACTTAGAAACTCTCCTCATAACCATACCTGCCCTGGGAGTGCTCGCACTCCTTTTCACTTGGTGGAAAACTCAAGAAATCAATGCAATTCCTGAAGGAACAGAGCGGATGTCCAAAATTGCAAGAAGTATTCAAGAGGGTGCCATGGCATTCCTTCGAGCTGAGTATCGTATTCTGATCATATTTGTAGCTGGAGTAGCCGTGCTTCTATACTGGAGCGGTTCTAATAACGACAGCAGTCATGCTCTTGTAGCAGTATCTTTTGCTGTCGGTGCATTTTGCTCTGCCCTAGCTGGCTATTTGGGAATGAAGGTTGCAACCAAAGCAAATGTTCGTACCGCAAATGCGGCAAAGGACAGTTTGGGTAAAGCTTTGGAAGTTGCATTTTCCGGAGGAGCAGTGATGGGCCTAGGTGTAGTTGGTCTTGGCATACTTGGTTTGGGTGGCTTGTTTTATTTGATCGGAAATTATTTTGATGCATTTAAACCCCAAGCATCCCTTGGTGTGACCTTGTCAGTGCTAACCGGCTTCTCCTTTGGGGCATCATCCATCGCACTTTTTGCCCGAGTAGGCGGTGGCATATACACAAAAGCTGCAGATGTAGGAGCGGATCTGGTAGGAAAGGTAGAGGCAGGGATTCCTGAAGATCACCCTCTTAACCCAGCGACGATTGCAGACAATGTCGGCGACAATGTTGGAGATGTTGCTGGTATGGGGGCAGACTTATTTGAATCCTATGTTGGTTCAATGATTGGTACCATGGTACTTGGGGCTGCCATGGTCGCTGGGGCTACAAATTTCAATGATTTCCTTGGGGGACTTTCGCCTATTGTACTCCCCTTGATCCTTGGTGCAATTGGCATAGTGACCTCTATTATTGGAACTTTTTTAGTTAAAGTGAAAGATGGAGGTGATCCGCAAAAAGCATTAAACGCTGGAGAGTTTACTTCTTCGGCTATCATGATTGCAGCCTCATATTATGTAATTCACAAATTCCTTCCTGAGAGCTGGATTTACAACGATATCACTTACACTGCAACTGGCGTATTTTGGGCAACTATAATAGGGTTAATTTCAGGTCTTGCCATAGGTTTCATAACAGAACATTACACTGGAACAAACAAGAAACCAGTCCGTGCAATTGTTGAGCAATCAATAACCGGATATGCCACCAACATTATTTCTGGCCTGGGAGTCGGCATGATCTCAACTACTTTCCCAATTCTAATCTTGGCTGCTGCAGTAGTTGGTGCCTATGAGTTGGCAGGTTTGTATGGAATTGCAATTGCTGCAGTAGGCATGCTTTCAAATACTGGTATTCAGCTAGCAGTGGATGCTTACGGCCCAATTTCTGACAATGCAGGCGGTATTGCCGAGATGGCAGAACTCCCCCCTGAAGTGAGGCAAAGAACAGACAAATTGGATGCAGTTGGAAATACGACTGCAGCAATTGGTAAAGGGTTTGCCATTGGATCGGCTGCACTTACGGCACTTGCACTATTTGCTGCATTCAAGGAAACTGCCGGGATCGATGTAATTGATGTCTCTGCTCCAAAAGTGATGGCGGGACTTTTTATTGGGGCCATGCTACCATTCCTTTTCAGTGCATTGGCGATGGGTGCCGTCGGCAGAGCTGCAATGTCAATGATTCAAGAAGTACGCAGACAATTTAATGATATACCGGCACTTAAAAAAGCGTTAACCATCATGAGTAGAAATGAAGGCAAACCGACGGAAGAATGGACTGATGAAGAGCGTGCAGATTTCGATGAAGCAATCGATTCGGCAGAATATGGAAAATGCGTTGAAATTTCGACCCAATCAGCAATCAAGGAAATGGTGGCTCCAGGAATGGTAGCAATTCTTACACCAGTAATAATTGGATTTGGCGGTGGGGCCACCATGCTTGGTGGCTTACTCGCTGGCGTTACGGCATCAGGAGTGTTGATGGCTCTTTTCCAATCAAATGCAGGAGGTGCCTGGGACAACGCAAAGAAGATGGTTGAAGAAGGATACGAAATTGATGGTAAAGTTCACGGAAAAGGTTCTGATGTTCATAAGGCTGCAGTTGTAGGAGATACAGTTGGAGACCCACTGAAGGACACATCAGGACCATCCCTGAACATATTACTTAAATTGATGTCAGTGGTAGCCCTTGTTTTGGCACCTTTTCTTTAATCAATCTATAGGGCTTGTTGACCGTGACCAAACTGGTTAATTAAGCTTCTTCAATAGATTCCGCAAATTGGCGTCTCCCATCAGTGTCCAGTTTGTAATACGCAGTGCCAGCAACAAACACATCCACTCCTGCATCCAAACAAGGTTGAACATGCTCTGGACCCACTCCACCATCCACCTCAATCAAAAAATCAAACTTTGAATGTTCTCTAATTTCATCAACTCGGTGGACCTTTTCAAGAACCTCGTCAATAAATTTTTGTCCCCCAAATCCAGGGAAGACTGTCATAAAAAGAACGAGATCTACTTCTCCAAGTAAAGAAATCAACCCATCTACTGGAGTGTCAGGGTTAATGACAATTCCGTTTTTTATTCCAGCACCTCTTATTTTTTTCAAAGCAGCCAAATGATCATAATTAGGTTCTAAATGTATGCTTACTAAGTCTGCCCCTGCCTGAATGAATGGATCCAAGTAACGATCAGGTTCCGCAAGCATAAGGTGAACATCAAAGAAAATTGAGGATTGTTTTCTCAAATCTGCCACGGTTTGGGGTCCAAAACTCAGATTCGGAACAAAATGCCCATCCATAATATCCAAGTGAATCCATCTTCTGCCATCTGCATCTGCAATTTTCAAGGCAGATCCAAGATTGGCATGATTTCCAGCTAAAATTGAAGGTGCCAACACTGGTTTTCTTAAAAAAGACATATTACAAAGAAATCTGTACTAGGACATCAAAATTCTCACGATCTTCACTGCTAATTTAGAGCATAGATCCATGTTTGCTTTATTTAAAATGATTTTACTGTAACTAGTAGGGCGTATCGATGGAGCACTAATCTTAAACGGAACTTCAACAGGCTTTTTGTTCTTATCTACAATTTCTATCGAACCAAGAACTTCATTATTTACAGCTGTCGCCAAGATGGGATCAGCTTTCTCAAAGACTGTTCCGTATCTATTCCGGGAATCAACTTTAACTCTCACAACTACATCACTTGCCCGTTTTGACTCAACAATTCTAAAGTGACCGGACATTAAAATCTCTTCCTTTATTTTTCTTTTTAGAATTAAGTCAAATTGAGGGATAAGCGAACGATTTTCAATTTTAACAAATACATTAGAAATGGAGTCCTTTTGGACTGGCTTGTATTTGCATCCAACTAGAAAATTCAGGGACAGAACAATCAAGCATAAGCAAGGTTTGAAAATGAAATTACTCAACTCGGTTTTTGAGGTTAGCTATTCTTTTTTCAGCAGCACGTGCCGCAGCGGATTCGGGTGCCACTGTAACAGCCTCATTATAAAATTGCAAAGCTGGTCCATCCCCCAATTCCTGCCAGTTGGTAAGGTAATATTTGCCGTATTCCTCTATATATGTACCTATCTCTAATTTACTTGCTGCTAATGTCTCGCGCATGAATTTTCTCCCCTCTTCAGCTAGTTCTTTTCTTTGGGAGTACTGAATATTTCGTAGCTTAAAATCTTTCTCAGTTTCATGAACTCCACGAGGTGGGATTTCTTGATACAAAATCAGGTAATCTTCATAATAATTCAATGCCTTTACAGATTTCCCTTGGTCATAAGAGGAACCAGATGACATTTCCCTGTAAATATCAGCGGTTAAATAATAGGCCTTTTCACACAAAAAGTTTTCTGGATATAAATTTATTATTCTTTGCAAAGCATCGATCGCCTCTTCTTCTCTGTCGTCTTTAATTGAAATTTCTGCAAGGGTCATGAGTGCCCTGGGTGCAAATTTGGGACCTTTGGCTAAACCAGCAATTTGGTTAAGCCTCATCCGGTCTTGACTGCCAGATCGAAACCTAGGCACTAAACCCCATTTCTTAGGAAGTTTTTCATTAGCAAGCCGCTCAGCAACTCTCATCAAAGAAGAGGCAACTATATCAAACTCGTAGTCAGAATACGCTTGGGCGATTAATCTAAGAAGATCGAAAGATTTGCTCCAATCTCCTCTAGTTTCCCTGATCCTTGCTGCACGGAAAAGAGCTTCAGGACCAACCTTAAATTGTTTGGAATCAATTTTGACCAGAGCATCTGATCTTCTTTTGGAAAACTTTTCGTATAATGACAACGCCTTTCCGTATTCTCCCTTAAGCTCTAATGAATAAGCTTCTCTGAACCAATTAATCGCCTCGTTATTTTCATAAGGCTTTCGATTTTTGACAAAAAATCCTGTTCCTGGGAAAAGATATTCTTTTTCTTCTTCTTTATATCGAGAATTACTTTGCTGTCCAAGGAGAACAAAGGAAAATAAGGCATTTGAAATTATGATTGTTAACAGAAGTTTTGTCATAGTCAGAAATTTAAATTCAAAATCGAACAAGTGTTGCCGACCAAGTCAAGCCTGCACCAAAAGCAACTAGTACTGCAAATTCACCAGTCTTAAACAATCCGGTTCTCATCGCTTCATCAAGAGCCAAGGGAATGGAAGCTGCAGAGGTATTACCATGACGATCAAGATTGCAAAAAAACTTCTCCATAGGAATTTCTAATCTTTGAGCCATACTTTCAAAAATTCTGACATTCGCTTGGTGAGGAATCACATGAGAAATATCCGCAAGGTCCAAAGAATGATCTGCAAGTAATTCGCGAGTTGCCTTTTCCATAACTCGTACAGCCGATTTAAATATTTCTCTGCCATTCATTTTGAGAAAATGCTCCCTCTCTCTAATCGTATTTGGGGAAGCAGGTTTTAATGAACCTCCTGCTGGTTGATGGAGCAATGTTGGGTTTGAACCGTCTGCACCTGAGCGAAATCCAAGCAATTCAGGGCCTTCTCCTCCAGAACTTAAAACAGCTGCTCCTGCTCCATCTCCGAAAAGAACACATGTAGTTCTATCTTCCCAGTCCATGATCGAAGACATTTTTTCTGCTCCAATTACCAATGCACATTTATATCGTCCGGATGAAAGCATGCTGTCCGCTACATCCAAAGAATATAAAAACCCTGAACAGGCTGCTTCTAGGTCAAAGCACGCAACTTGATTCAACCCCAATTTATGTTGCAACAAGCACGCGGTTGAAGGAAAGGACATATCGGGAGTTATCGTAGCAACAATCACCAAATCTATTTGCTCAACTCCTATGCCGGCATTTCGAATCGCTTTTTTTGCCGCTAAGCAGGCGAGGTCACTTGTTGATTGTTTATCAGAAGCAATTCTCCTTTCGGATATGCCAGTTCTAGAATAAATCCATTCATCCGAAGTTTCCACCTTTTGACTCAGTTCTACATTTCCAAGAATCTTTTCTGGGACATAGGAACCAATTCCCAAAATTACGCTCGATTTTTTTCCGGTAATTTCTTCGCTCATTCTGTTGATTTAGCCGATGCCTCAGGAAAAAGTTCGGGACGGAAAATTTCGTTAGCTTCTGATATATCTATTGCCATTTGGGCAAGCATGTCATGCTGGACAAGATCAAGTGCAATTTTCACTGCTCCACTTATATGATTCCGATTTGAAGATCCATGTGCTTTGATTACATTTTGTGTTAGTCCCAACAAAGGAGCCCCTCCAAACTGTTCAGGATTAATTCTTTGTTTCAAGCTTTTAAAGGCACCTTTTGATAACAATGCTCCGGTCTTTCGTAAAGCGTTTCTACGTAATTCTTCATCCAAAAAAGAACTTATAAGCTTACTTAAAGATTCGCACGCCTTCAGAACAATATTACCCACAAATCCGTCGCATACAACTACATCAACCGCATTTTCAAAAATTTGAAAACCTTCAATTAATCCGCTGTAATTAATAATGCTACCGTCAATTTCCTTTAGCATCGAATGGGTTTCATTAATCATTTCATTTCCCTTGCCCTCTTCTGTCCCGATTGTTAACAGACCGATCTTTGGGCGCACCAAGCCGAGTGCGACTCGGGCATAATTTGATCCAAGAATCGCATTTTGAGCGATGTGATAGGGCTTCGCATGAGGATTAGCTCCCGCATCCAAGAGGGTAAAGTATCTCTCCCTGCCTGGCCAAATAGTGCATAGGGCTGGACGCTCAACCCCTTCAAGAGTTCTAAGACGAATTGTACTGCCCGCCATCAGACAACCTGTGTTACCACAGCTCAATAAAGCTTGAGCTTCTTGGTCCTTAACACTTTTTAAAGCCAGTGCCATTGAAGAATTTTTTTTACCTTTAATTCCCGCAATAGGCTTCTCGTCCATTTCAACTACTTCTGGTGCATGCCTGACTTCAACCTGTCCGTTTTGAAGGTTTTCAAACTTCGAGATGTGATTCTGCAAAATTTCGTCCTTTCCAAAAAGTAAGAATTTTGTTCCGCGAGGGGATACATCCAAAGCAATTGAAACACCTGCTACAACTTCTGCTGCACCCCGATCGCTCCCCATTGCATCAACAGCAAGGGTAACTTTAGCCTCGGAAGAGTTCATGCCGAAGCTGTGCTCTTGAATTATATCTCTACGTCTAGAACTTGCTTGCCTCGATACTGACCGGTTTCAGGATTGACGCGGTGAGAACGGGAAAAAGTTCCATCTGCTTCTTTTACAAGTAAAGGTGCTTCGAAACGATTAGCTCCTCTACGCTTACGACTTCTTTGCTTGGATTGTTTTCTTTTAGGCTGTCCCATAATCACTAAGATAATAATTCGTTCATATTCGTCAAGGTCAGACCACAATGAATCAATCAACAAAATAAAGGGTGAAAATAACTATGGAGAGTATAATTCGATAGAATACAAAAACTCCTAATCCTCTCCTCGTCAGGTAACCAACAAGCCAAAAGACAGAAAGACCTGCAGAAATCCCTGCAACAAAACATCCAACTAAAACAGGCCCAATCGTGAGATATTCACTCATGGAAGCCCACTTAGTAAATCCCTTGTAGCCAGCAGCGGCTGTTAATGTAACTAGCCCAAGCAGAAAACTGAATTCCGCAGCATGGGTTCTTTTCAATCCTACGATGTATCCTCCAACGATTGTCATCATAGAACGACTGGTACCAGGCCACATTGCAAAACACTGAAGAAACCCGATGAAAACAGATGACTTGATCGTCAAGCTTTCGATGGATTTTTCTTCTGTATTTGAAGGGGATTCATCTCGAGCTTTTTTGTTTCGCTCCGCCCACCACATAAAAATTGCTCCTGCCAATAAAGCTACAGCTATTGGCAAGAGTCCGAAAAGATAGCTCTCAATCAAATCGTCCAAAAGAACGCCCAGAAAAGCAGCGGGTAAAAATGCCATCACAAGGTTAATGAAAAGTTTTCTGCCCTTATCGTCGCGACCAAATATCCCTGCAAACATCGACCAAACTCGTGATCTGTAAATTAATGCAACTGCTAAAATAGCTCCTGATTGTATAACGATTAAATATGCATGTAAAGCTTGCTGCTGGATGGAATTCGATTTTCCAGAGCCTAATAATTCACTTGTTATAACAAGGTGACCAGTCGATGAAATTGGGAGGAATTCAGTTACACCTTCAACGAGACCATAAATTACTGCATCTTTATAGCTCATTGTAGTTGGACTGATGTCCTCTTTCGAATCATTCACCAAAGCAATATCTTTTGCTGAAGACTTAAAAGTAAAGGCAAGTAAACTTAATACGATAAGGTGCAAAAAGGGTTGTCGAAAAGGCATAATTGGGTTCTACAAGAAAATATGTTGCACAAGCTTACAATTATCCACAAACCAGTAAATCGTCAATGAATGATACCTCTCAATTATCTGCTTCTTCCAAAAAATTGAAAAGCAATCAGAATCTGTCTCAGGGAGAACTAACTGATTGTATTCAAGAAATCACCAAAGAATCAGTTTCTCTGATCGACAAAAAAGATTTCCTGAAATCACTTGCTAAAAAAGGAGAGACAGAGGAAGAATTTGAGGTATTTGTTAGGGAATTTAGGAAATTGTCAATTGACCCAGAATTAGGGGATATTACCAACAGAGCGATTGATCTTTGCGGTACGGGGGGTGATCGGGCTCATAGTTTCAACATTTCTACATTTGTCTCTTTTCTCGTAGCAAGTGCAGGCGTGCCTGTGATCAAGCACGGTAATCGCTCTGTAAGTTCCAAATGTGGAAGTGCAGATCTTATCGAGGCAATTGGGATTCCAATAAATCCGACTAAAGAAAAAATTAGGGAAGGGCTGAAAGAACTCGGCTATTGCTTTCTTTTTGCACCTCATTTTCATCCATCTTTCAAGCACATCGGACCTGTTCGAAAAGAGTTGGCAAAAGAGAGCATTATAACAATTTTCAATCTTTTAGGCCCGACTATCAACCCTGCTAAACCTGCGTATCAACTTCTCGGAGTCTTTGATGAGTTTCATATGCAAAAAATAGGCAACTCGCTGAGTGCAAATGGTGTACGATCTGGTCTGGTCGTGCATGGATTAGTTTCCAATGAAGAAGTCAGAGGCGTTGATGAATTAACCAATTGCGGCGACAACAGGATTTTTGGAATTGGTGAAAAAAGTACCTCGATGAAAGAAACATGGACTCCATCAAAATGGAGTCAGAACTATGGCTCATTCTCCGACCTTACTGGCGGAAGTCTTAATGAAAATTTGGAGATCATGAAAAAGTTACTATCCGGGAATGCCCCCGATGCATTACTTGCAACTGTTCTAATTAATGCATCGACTGCCTTTTGGATTTATGGTCGTTGTCAATCTCTTGAGGAAGGTATCGAGTTGTCGCAATCTCTACTCACAAATGGCACCCTTCAAAGATGGATCAATAAAGTGAGTGATTTTTATAAATGAACCAACTCCTGAAATATTTTGGGACCGACGGTATTCGTGGATCATATGGCGGAAAAATAATTAATGAAGATTTTGCATTTTCATTAGGCAAAGCCATTTCTGTCCATTTCCAAAAAAAACATCACCAAACATCTTTTTTGTTAGCACGTGATACTCGAACTTCTGGAGAGTCCCTATTGAATGCATTACGTTGTGGACTGAGGGAAATGAACTCAGAGTCCGAAGATCTTGGTGTATTGCCGACCCCTGCCCTGGCTTTTTCGGTCACAGCTTCTGATCAATGTATTGGCATAATGATTACCGCTTCTCATAACCATCATTCTGATAATGGATTTAAGATAATTTCCTCGCAGGGTGGGAAATTGAGTCAGAATGAAGAAACCCAAATTGAATCAGTTCTGGAGCCCAATAAATTTCCTTCCCCTATCTCAAACTTACTTCCTAATGATCAAGTCAAATATGTAGAGCAATATTCTCAAAACCTTTTATCTAAATTCGAGAGTGCATTCCTAAAAGGATTAAAAATAGTAGTTGACCTTTCTAACGGGGCAACGCGACAAGTTACTCCAAGAATACTTCAAGAATTCGGAGCTGAAGTTATCCCAATTAACCAAAGGAATGGGCTGATCAACAACGAAGTTGGTTCAGAGTTTGTTTCCGGATTAGGCCAAAAAGTACTTGAGACAAATGCTGATTTGGGATTTGCCCATGATGGAGATGGTGATCGCGTCATATTTGTCAGTGAAAAGGGTAATGAAATACCTGGTGATCAAATCCTCGGAATGCTTGCATTGCACAACAAGAAGAAACAAACTTTAAAAGGAAATGGATTCGTGGCTACGATTCACAGTAACTCTGGGCTTGAAGATGCTATGAACAAAAATGGCCTACAATTGCATCGTGCCGATGTGGGAGACCGTAATGTTTTCGCACTTATGAAGTCATTAAAATGCAATTGGGGTGGTGAATCCTCCGGTCACATCATTTGTACTGATTATCTTAATACTGGGGACGGACTCTTTTCTGCTCTTTCAGTTTTGCAATGTATACAATCATCAAAGAAAAAAATTACTGAACTTTGTAAACCAATAAAACTTTGGCCATCATATTCCGGTGCAGTTGTAGTTGAGGAAAAGAAACCGCTTGAAGACCTTAAGGAACTGCAAGATTGCCTTAAGGAAGTGAAAGCTGGCTTCAACGGGAAAGGTCGAGTTTTAGTAAGGTATTCAGGTACTGAATCAAAAGTCAGAATTCTTGTGGAATCCAAGTCTTCTGAGTCAGCACAGGAAAGTTATTTGAGAATTTCACAAACGTTTACAGATTTTTATTAGATTTTGTTCGCTTTTACTGTTTTTCGTCTTATCTCAAGTTAATTGCCCCAATGATTCAGGAAAAGACTATTTCAGAACTTGAAGATCGTCAGATCAAACAAATTGCCGCTGCAGACAAAGCTATCAGCTCAAATCCTAATTATTCTTTGGAAATTTATTCGGCCATACTCAAATTAGAACCTGGATGCTTGGATTTACGCAAGAAGCTCAGAACCCTTCAATTAAGAATGGCTCAGAATTCGAGCAAAGGATTGTCTGGTCTTTTCGGAAAAGTTACTGCAGCCCCTTTTATGTTTAGAGGAAAAACAGATAAGAATCCTGCTCAAACTTTAGCTAAAGCAGAAGATTTGATTGAAAAATCTGTAGTTAACGACATGGCCCACCTTATGCTGGTGGAAGCCGCTCGTAATTTGGATATGAAACAAACTGTCGTTTTTGGGCTGGAAACTATCAGGCAAATAAATCCCAAAGACATCAAAAATCTCAAGGATCTTGGTAATGCATACTTAGAAGTTGGAGATACCGAGAAAACCATAGCCATCGGCAATGAAATTCAAAAGATAAATCCAAGTGACGGAGATGCTGAGGATTTAATGAAAAGAGCTTCAGTCGCTGTCGCTATGGACAAGGGAAAGTGGGAAGAATCTGAAGATTTTCGCAATCAACTTAAAGATGAAGCCGAAGCACAATCTTTAGAACAAGCGTCAAAAGCGGTCAACGACGCCAAAGGTCTTGAAGAGTTGATTCGTCAAGCATATGCCCAATGGGAACAAGAACCAAATAACCTCAATCACTACAGGCAGTTGAGTGATCTTTATCACAGGTATGGTGATCTGGAAAACGCTATTGCATGGATTCAGGAGGCAAGAAAACAAGAAGCTGGAAAGGCAGATGTATCCCTGGAAGAGAAAGAACGCATTCTAACGCTAGAATATTTCGACGATCAAATAGATCAATGGGAGAAAAAATCTCACGAGAGCCCCAATGATCAGGCAACTAAGACCTCTTGGGAAGAAGCCATTTCCAATCGCAAGCTTTATCAGAAAAGCCAGCTTGAATCTCTTGTTCAAAGATATCCAAACGATTTTGGATACCGGTATGAACTAGGGGTAATATTGTTTGAGGAAGAAGACTATGAAAGCTGCCTAGCCCATTTCCAATTAGCCCAGAAAAACGCTAAGGTTCGATTAGACGCCATACTTTTCCTGGGAAGAGCATATAGTAGAAAGAACTTTTTTGATTTAGCCATAGAACAATTCAACCTTTTGAAATCGGAGATTCAAATAATGGATGATCGCAAAAAAGAAACCATTTATGAGCTCGGGTGTTGTTATGAAGCCATGGGTAAGGGAAATGAAGCCATGGAGGAATTTAAATTGGTTTACTCTTCTGATATTTCGTTCCGCGATGTCGCCGAAAAAATCAACGCATTCTACAACCAAGCTAAAACTTAAATGGCGGAGAGGGAGGGATTCGAACCCCCGGTACCTCGCGGCACACCCGATTTCGAGTCGGGCACATTCGACCACTCTGCCACCTCTCCAATTACAATCGTTTGTGAATGTGACATTTCAAGTAATTGTTGCAACTT
>NHDJ01000070.1 GCA_002167265.1 Verrucomicrobia bacterium TMED56
GAGTTGTTGTTTATCATCATCTGTCTTTGGTTATATTCCCTCTCTACATCCTTCATGTACACTGGTTCCTTGACATCAAAACCCCACGAACATTCCTCTAGGATGTCTATGCCTTGAGATTTGAATGCATTCATCCAATCCCAGAATTCCTGTACCTCTTCAGTTGTATTCATTTCCCCACTCACTGGCATTATTAAAGGAAAGCAACCTAGCTCTAATAATCCTTGCACGACTTCTTTCTTACTGAAGCCAGCCGAATCTATCCACAACTTGTGATAGTTATTGTGAGCAATTTTAGATGCAATGAGTGTCTTAGCCGGCACGCTGATGCCATTTGTTTTTATATCAAAATTTTTAAGTGAATCGACTTGCTCTAGTGCTGTTTTGTGTTTAAGATTGTCTGCCCAATATTCCTGCAAAGAATTTGTAGCATTGTCTAGAACAATCTCGCCGGCAATAAGTTTGGCAGTTGGTCTCCTGTGACCTTTTATTTCTCGCCTAACTTCATCATAATCATCTAGCAAAGTTTCGTCTGCGAACTTAAAATCATATCGCACTGCTATCAGTGTCAGGTAGTATGTGGTTACATCTGATTGCTGGAAAGTCCATTTCTTTGCCTCACCGTCATACTGACTGTATCCAAAAGGTAATCCTCTTTTGTCTTTGACCAATCTGATCAGCGTGATAATTTTCTTGTTATATGGAAACTTTAATTCGATTTTATCCACGTTGTCCTCATCTGTGTATTTCTCTATGCTTTTGTCAAAGCTGATAACACGGAATTCATCATCGTATTGAGGCTTATCTAACAGTGATTTTATATCCATACCGTGTGCTAGGAACTTGGTAGCGTATCTTTTGAGTATCACAAGTGCTAGTCTGGCCTGTTTCTCAGTCCAAGGATATTGGGATTCTGCTAAAGATGTTATAGTGGCTTTGTCCTTTGGGTGTGGCTTGATTACGCCTGTATTTCCTATCATTGAGGGATTTGCCCAAAAATAATCATTATATGCTAGTATTTTAAGTGCTTCGTTAATAGTTTTTGGCAAATCTGTGTGCATATCGTCCATGTGTTTCGAGATAATTATTAGTATATTATAGCATAATTGGTAAAACTGTCAACCATGAAGAAAACAAAAAGTAAAAAGGTAAATGCACGTAAACAACTGAAAGTTAAGTTGGAGAATACTCTGACCAGACACAAAAACGTTGTTGGATTCAAACCCACACAACAGCAGGTATATCAATGGTTCAGAGTTTTAAACAGAGGACTTTTCAACAGCAGATTACCAATGGTACCAATTTTTGTTAAGAACTTACATAAGGATTGGGGTAGATGTGTCGCGAATTGGGACAATAGAAAGACTCCAAAAGGCAAATTTGATCAAAGAGTGATACCTTACCATATTGACGTAGAGTTCTACATAGAATTACATCGTAAGTTTCCAAAATGGAAAGATTTTGTGGAAACACTTGCACACGAAATGGTGCATCTTTACCAAATGACATGGCTCAAAGATCCCTATTCAAATCACAATGCAAACTTTTTTGCCTGGAAAAATAAATTTAAGAACGCAGGTCTAGGCCTGACCAGGTGTTAGTACCTTCTCAAACTCGGCATAACTTATAATCTTACTATTACCTAAGTCCGTTCCGGTTTGCAAATAATTCAAGTAGTCCGGCGGGTTGTCATGCACCACTGTGTAATTGACATAAGGTCTCATTTTTAACATGTCACGGAACTGTTTCAGCCATCCGTCAAAAATGGTATCAGCATGCCTTTCGCCGTAACATTCCGTTTCTTGATATATGTTATTAAGTTGATCTTTTCCATACTCTCTGAAATCATATCCTATTAGATATATGTTTTTGTGACCATGAACCCCTGCTGTCCAGAACGCCTGGTTGCCTGAAATCCAGTGTGGATTATCTGGAATAAGATGGATCATGCCTTTTGAATGTTTTCTATTCACTTCTATCGAGGGAGCATAGTGTATTGTCTGCCTACCCACTTTGTCCAGACACATCTGTGCGGACATTTTTCCGTCGACGCTGAATATAAAGTCCGGTAAAAAATCTCTATATAAAGCATTACAGCCATAGGTTTGTCCTGTTGCTTTTAATTTGTTTAAATCAAAACCTTTACGTGACGGACCATTGCCTATGCAGTAGGCATTACCTCTTGGCACTGCCTTCACTTTGTCTTCAAAGAATTGTTTTTCGTATGTGCGTTTTCCATTACGTATAATTGTGTTTACAATTATTTCCTCTCCCTCGTATGGTTTCCATACTATTGGCTCTATCCCACTTCTTTGATTGACCATTATAGATATTTCTCCTCTAGTCTTTTCTTAATTCTCTTCCATGGCAGTCCCTGCTCTATCTCTTCCGTCCACCATTCGGTGTATGCTAGTTGATTGGCCCATTTTTCTCTATCCGGCATGTTGGGATTGTTTATATTTTCAAATGATGTGTTGCCAATGTCATAACTTAGGCTTGCCTCTGACACATACACTGGTATTCCATGCATGGCCGCAGTGATGGCAGGATTGCTTGAATAACTGACCAGTGCCCATGCTGACTTTAGTCTATCTGCTAGGTCTGTGTCGTCGTACGTGTTCCTATCTCTTTTAGGTCCTATTATTTTTACGTCCTTGTATTTTGTGGTATCTATTTCAACATGGTTCCTTGGGTGTGGTCTTATCACTATTGGACGGTCTGTGTATTTTCTTATCTCTGTGATCTTATCAACGAACCATTTTGACATTGGAGGATTATTTCTCCATTGGTGACTGTTTGTGTGTTGTCCGCATATGATAATGTCATTGCCTGACTGCTTCCATGGTTGTAGTGCTGTATTGAATTTTTTCCAACGTTCACCGCCTACATTTTGATTGGCAAAATCCGCTTCTCTGTTCACACCGTTTATTCCAATTTTCCATGTTTCGTTTCTTTTGATTCCGCCTACCTCTATGACTATCACAGGCTTGTTTGCCTTCCTGTATCTGTCCCATATGTCTTTGTATTTCCTCATGCGACCTTGCCATAACACACTCCATATTACTGCCACATCGGCGTCGGGTGCCTGTTTGTTTTCCCAAATCTGTTCTCCAGATGCACGTAAAGATTTAATAAATTTATCGAATATGTCTTTGGAATTCAAAGGACCGTGTTCGGGCCATATCTCTATTTTCATTAGTTTCCTTGCTTTCCTTTAGCAACTTTGCTTACGATATCATCTGCCTGTTTAGGATCAAATTTTATACCACCAAAAGGATCATAGGATTCTACGTTTTGCCAGTAAGACTCGTGTCTGTCACCACGTAAATCGCTTTTACTACTTTTGCCTTTGACTTTTCTTTTACCTTTCATGTGATCAATATATGCACCTAACACACTGTTAATAAACACGTGATGTCCTTTGGCACCAGCACCTTTTCCTATATCTTCTCCATCTTCTGGTGCAATACGTTTTACACACTGCCAAAACAGATAACTGTCGTGCCATTCTAGTTCTTGAAATATTGTATCGTTGATATACATCTCTGTCCAATACTTCATGAATTGATTCACCTTAGGATGTTTTGTGTTGTAGCATACCCATCCACACTCCGGATATTTGTCTCCACGTCCTAAAAAGTTTACAAGTTTTGTTTCAGGCAAAAGTCCCATAACAAAATCTTTTGTTATCGGTCTAAATGTGTATGTGTCGGCATCTAACCACAGCACATAGTCCGTGCCAGCGTTCTTGATAGCATGGTCAACAGCAAACGTCTTATGAGCAAATCTAACAGCGTCCCAAAGATAAGAGCCCTTTCCTTTATCATTTTTTCCAGCGTTAGGATCTCTTCTCACACCCCCTGCTATCTCTGTGGTCTCGCCGTTGGCAACAGGATCGTCTTTGTGTCTTTGTTTGAATTTTACTAGTTCAGGATTTACTTCCTCTATATTAATGTATTTTATTTTTGCGTGACTGAAGTCTGGTCTATCACCTTCATGGTATGCATGTATCATTACATCCTCTGGCCAAAAATTAATATGACTTTGTAGCATTCTTTTAGCATACGCATTCCATCTATTAGGAGGGAACGTGGTAATGACTGTTAATGTTTTCATTAAAGACCTAGCCTTTGTTTGAATCTTTTATATACTGTACCATCTCTGATTTCTTTTATACTCCACATCTTGTATCCAAGATCGTTTACCCATTGTGTCCTATCAGGATATTCGGGAGTTTCTATGTTGTTTAAATTAGTGTTTGCTACTGGCCAACAAAGTGCAAGATCTGAGGTAACAAAGGTAGGGATTCCACGAATGCAGGAATCGACACTGGCAGTACTATTGTGAGTAATAAAAGCATGGCAATTATTTAATGCCTCCTGGAAATGAAATCTATAGTGCTTTTTTTCATCTCCTGCAAAATGTTTTTGTGTAAACTGTATTTCTACGTCATCGGGCAGTTCATTCTGACGTTCTACTATGTTGGAAACATTATTAGGATGAGGACGCACTATGAACTTCCGATCAGTTGCGGGTCGCAGTTTTTCATATACTCCATTGAACCATTCTATAGGATCAAGTTCGTTCATGCTCCAGTTATCTTTTGGCTGTAGGCCAAATAAAATAGGATCTTCTTGCTTTGATTTTCTCCATGGCTCGTATTTCACTTTGAATTTTTTAATCATCATTTCCCAACGATCACTAGGACTATTATCTGATAAGAAGTCGCCATCATTCATTGGCGTGTACAACGACACCCTGAAGTGATGATCAGGTGAAGTTGATACGTTGCCAAAACTAGATAATAGGCCGCCATCAAATGTAATTAAAGGAATTTTTTTTGCTCTGCAGTTGTTTGCAAGTTCTCTGCGTCTTCCTTTTGTATGGTGCATCTGTNTNTCNCCACCGTAGCCAAACATTGCCGCCATTGGGGCAGTTGGTGTCATTTCGCCTTCTACAGTAGGTCCAGTCCTATGTTCGTGCATTATAACTGCTTCGTCGCCTGAGGCTTCTATACCCTCCTTCAAGTGATATAGAAGATCATAACTGTTTCCGCGTTTACGATCTTTTACAGTTCTTCTAAATATTTCAACCTTCATTAAGCATTCTCCATGCAGTTCCGTCCGCCATTTCTTTAATGGTCCAGTTATTGTATGCTAGATTCGAAAACAATGCAATCCTGTCTTCGTATCTAGGTTTTTCTATCTTGGTAAAATCTGTTTCTGCTATTGGTGTTGCACCACAAACATTAGGTTCACAGAACACAGGTACCCCATTTGTAAAACTTTCGACCATTGTGTTACTATTATAGGTAACACAGGCAAAATATTCATTCCAGTTGATCGTAGGTTGGTGATTTGTAGGTTTGTCCACTTTTACTGTAGCTCCAACATAATCTGTTGCGGTGGTGGGATTGTAGGGCTTTTCTCTGATATCTATCGGCCTGTCAGTATTTTCTTTAAGTACTTTGATAGTTTTATGTACCCAGTTGGTTGCATTAAAAAATCCAGCAATAGCATTCGTTGGCGGTAGCACTAAAATTTTCTTGCCGTCTTTTTTCCATGGTTTTAGATCACGTTTGAAATATTTCTCATACCTATCTGGGTTAGTATTTGTAAGTTTGGTCTGACAATGTGCATTTTTTGTAATACGTAGCCAGTGTGGTGTGTCGTGTGCGTTTGTAAAATATCCGTGGTCCATGAAATAGAAATCTTTTTTTTCCTGTTCACATCGTTTATATATTTCGCCGGAGCCTGCGAGTATACCGTACATTGTTAAATCTTCCGGAGGCAGTTCTTGCAATTCTCGGAATTGATATATCTTTGATACTCCCGGAGTACCTTTGACAAACGCATCAACGTATCTCTGTGTGCGTGGTTTGGTTGTATGTATACCTGCTATGTTCATTGCCTAAACTCCTCAATATCAAACATAGACTTCTTAGCCACTCTATTATACTCTGCAATTATATTAACACTTCTTCTGTGTAAAGTAGCATTTTCCCTTTTAGAAACACTGTGTACCGAGTTACTGGAGTTATTACAAAACATCACAAATGTATTTCTCTTGTACGGAACAGACTTGACAATACTACCTTGATTTTCAATTGCTACTTCTCTACCACCGTTTTTATTAACTCTTTTTATATGACCAATTGATCTGTGTATTTGGAATTCTCCACCCGTGCTATCATCTTCTGGATAAGGCATGTAAAGGAGACCAGCATATATCTCCCTGGGGTTGTCAATGTGCGGAGTCCTTGAACTGAAATCAATAGGAGAATGCATGACTGTTTGGCAGTCGGTTCCTATCATGTCATTCCCGTTGTCCCATCCTCGAGGACTTAAGGTATTTTCAACGTTAGGTATATCGGTTATGTAATCTTTGAAAATATATTTCACCTCATTGTAAAATTCAATACTGGTATGGTACTCTGTAAATTTCCTCCACATCTCAGATACCACACCGGGTTTTAACATCTCGTCTGCTTTTAACCTGTAACATATTCCGTTGTCGTAAGGTTCTGTGGCCAACAGTGGTTGTTCGGGCCATTCCCTTTCTAGTTGGTCATATATCTCATTTGGTAATGCATCTTCTATGATGAAATAAGGATACGGGTCTTTTACGACAATGGGCTTCTTGTGTAGTAACGAAAACATATAACGTACTTAATCTAAATATTTTATGAGGTCTGAAATGTCGACTTTGAAACTAAACATGTCATTTTTCCTTTTAACGCCTGCGGGTTTCTTTCCCGACCAACTACCTTCGCCGTGTATTTTAAAATTGTGGTGGGCCGCGGCGATAATCACTTTGTGTTTTAATTTCAATGTGTGAGATAATATAGGATATACTTTCTTAAGTATAGTTTCACGATTTGCTTTTTTTTTTGACCATTCCCAGACAGCCTGTAGTTCTGTCACTTTGGTTCCTGTCTTACACCATATTAAATTTACAAGTCCAGCGCCATGTGGTGCGAGTATATGTGATGCCTGGGAAAATATTTTAATTTGTTCTGCTATTGATATTTTCTCTAGTGAAACTGTTTCCCATCCTTTCAGTGCTAACAACAACTGATCATGATTTAGAACTCTTCTTGTCAGTGAACCTTGTCTACTGATATATATCTTCCTGGTTGGAATTTTAGATTCGTCTATTCCGTATTTTCCTTTGAAATGCCTCAGCCATGGAGCCAGAGGAGGTGTCAGGACTCCGTCATTATGATTGCTCAGTGATGGCACTATCAAATGTTTGAACCGCCATGTTTCACCCTTGGGAATAATAAAATATCGTAATTCTGGAAACAGTTCTTTAGCAACTTTATCAAAATACGAACTTGCATTGGGAAGTATAAAGATGTACTTTGTAAAATTAGTACTCCATCTCTTTTCAAGTAAACGAAATTTAGATATCATNTCAATCCATACATGCCATGGGTTTTCTGCACTACCTTCGTCTATTGGTAGCCATACGAATTTATTTCTTTCCTCGAACTGTTTGGTTATAGGGGGTAGTCGTAGGTCAACACTGTCTCCCCATTTNGTCCAAAGTTTGTGTGACTTGTGTGGTTGATGCCTGCTTTTGTGTACAAGCCCCCATACATGATTTGTTATAAGGTGCCGATCCTCTGTTAACAATATCGGACAACTGTTGACCAAACAGTNATCAAATTCCGCCACGAATGTTGGTAGTGAGGAAAAGTGACTCTCTGCCTGTTCACAATAATCGACTTGGTAATTGTACCCTTGGTCTATGGTCTCAAATTTATCCAAGAAGTATCTTATATCTGTAATATTTTTTACCGTTTGCATTTGTAATAATTATACTATAAAATAGCTGTATGTCCAAGATATTTTCTAACGGTTGTAGTTTCCTGACGCCACGTCCTAAGGACGGAGTCAATACTTTCGTGAGTAAGATTATAGCGGAAAATTACAATGAAGAACTGTTTAACATAGCAATGGGAGGCCGCGGTAATACTAGGATAAGTTTTTCTACCAAGGTTTGGTGTGAACAAAACAAAGACAAAGATGTTTTTGCTGTGATAGGGTGGTCCAGTGCTGTCAGGAATGATTACATAACAGACGATGGATGGAAGAAAGGTCGCATACCAGGCACAGAGCTCACATGGAGAACCTGGAAGACACTAGACAATGTAAGTTTCATACGTAAAAACAAGGGCTGGGATATAGAAAATAACCTTACAATGAATTTCCTTGATAATGTTTTTGATTTACAGAATTACTTTGAACGTAAGAGAATACCTTATGTGATGTATAACTCTTTGCCAAATTATTTTGGTAACGGCACAGAAGACTTCAATGTTATTAGGAATGCAATTAACATGGACAGATTTTTCAGTCCAACGGTAAGTCACTTTGAATTCATCACAGACAAAAATTTAATAGTGAGTCCTAACGATCCACATCCGTCAGCAGAAGGCCACGAACAGTGGGCAAAACAGTTAAAGGAATTTATAGATGCTAAAGATTTACGCACCATTTAATAATTTAAAAAGTAAAGCATGGGAGGTGTTTGGAGGAGTGATGAAATCGTGGCCTGAGCCAACACAGGCTCTTGATAATCTAAGAGCATCAGATCCACTCTCAAACGCAATGTTCTGGGGTTTNGTAAACAACAACAAGGAAATGATCAAAAAATTAGAAGCACGTAAATGGAAGTTCTGGTTCACGGACACTCCATATTTCGGAAGATTTGACAACAACAACTTACAGCCTGACAATCATTACTGGCGAATATGCAAGAACAAAATCCATGCAAGTTATATAAAAGGATGTAAAGCAGACAGGTTTGAAAAGTTTGGCTTAAAAATTAAAGCACCTGACTTCAAAGGATCTTACATACTAGTGTGTCCTAGTTCTGCGGGAATAAATGATTATCTTGATAGACCTAATTGGACAAAGGAGACTGTAGAACAGATCAAACGATACACAGACAGACCTATTAAGATTAGAAACAAGCCACGTGGCAGAGGCACGTCAGGGCCAAGTGAAGCAAAAGTACCGTTGTCTGAGGATCTAAAAGATGCTTGGTGTTTGGTTACTAGTTGTTCAATTGCGGCAGTGGAGGCCATGTGTGAGGGCGTGCCTGTGTTCTGCCATGAAAAAAGTTTTGCTGTAGATGTTGCCGGCATAGAATTATCTGACATTGAGAACCCATATTACGGAGGCCCAGAACCATGGCTGTACAGTCTCGCCTACCAGCAGTTCACACCGGAGGAATTTGCTAATGGTACAGCAGTGGAGATACTAATGGACAAAGGAATATTATAATGGAAAAAGTAAATGGGTTCTGGGTGCCCAGTAATGATATACATCTCACTGATTGGAAAGCAGGCAAGCCTTTCACACAAAACAAATGTCTCTTAAAGTTCCAAGATTATTGTAAGAAACACAGTAAAAAATTCAATCATATATTGGACATTGGCGCATGGGTTGGAACATGGAGCATGGCCATGAATGAGTATTGTGGACGAGTGGTTGCTTTTGAACCTGAAGCACTTCATTATGAATGTCTCGTAAAAAATGTNGGCGACGATGTAGAAACACATCAGCTAGCCATTGGTTCCGAACAAAAGATGATATCATTATCGCAGGATAATTTTACACAGAGTAGAAGGGTAGTAGGCGAAGGCAGTATTCCTATGATTACAGTTGATAGCCTTGGACTCGATGACGTAGATATGATTAAGATAGANGTGGAAGGCTACGAAATGGAAGTACTAAAAGGTGCATCTAAGACATTAGAAAATGTACAGTATCTAATGATAGAGTTAAACAACAATACTAAGAAGTATGGTAGTAATAACATTGAAGTTGAAAAATACATAAGGTTATTAGGGTTCAAGCTACTGATAGGTCACTGGCCTGACAAAGTTTTCTACCGTGATAACTTAAATTAAATAATCAAAAATGAAAATTTTTATAACAGGTGTAGCAGGTTTTTTAGGTTCTCATCTAGCAGATTTAATGATATCAGAAGGCCATACAGTGGCTGGTAATGATAATATGATTGGTGGATATACAGACAATGTTCCCCAAAATGTAGAGTTCCATCAAGTGGACTGTTGCGATTTGGAAAACATGACTAAAGCCATGGAAGGTTGTGACATAGTGTATCATACCGCCGCTACGGCTTACGAAGGACTATCAGTATTCTCGCCTGTCCTTGTTACGAGAAATATATTTGAAGCATCAGTGACAACTATTACAGCGGCAATAAGAAACAAAGTCAAACGTATTGTGTATTGTTCAAGCATGGCAAGGTATGGTCATCATGATGAGATGCCATACAAAGAAGCTTATGAGTGTCGTCCTCAAGATCCATATGGTATTGCCAAGAAAGCGGGAGAAGATGTTCTTAAAAATTTATGTGAAACACACGGAGTTGAGTATGTGATCGCTGTGCCACACAACATTGTTGGACCGAGGCAGAAGTATGATGATCCTTTCAGAAATGTTATGTCAATCATGTTGAATAGAATGTTACAAGGCAAGCAACCAATAATATACGGAGACGGTGAACAACAAAGATGTTTCAGTTACATAGATGATTGTTTGTATTGTTTGAATGCACTTGCGTTCCAAGACAATGTAGTTGGAGAAGTAATAAACATAGGACCGGACGAAGAACCTATAACAATCAATGAGTTAGCAGAAGCCTGTGCAAACGAAACAGGACTCAATTTAGATCCTATACATCACAAAGACAGACCTAAAGAAGTCAAACTGGCAGTGTGTTCATCAGACAAGGCAAGGGACTTGTTAGGTTATAGCACAGCAACAAACATGCGACAGTCAGTTAAAAAGACAGCAGAATATATTAGAACTAGGGGCACAAAGAAATTCCAATATCATTTACCATTAGAAATCATCAACGACCAAACACCAGATACTTGGAAGAAGAAACTGATATGATTTCGTTATGTTGTCCATCCAGAGGCAGACCAGAACTAGCAAAAAGATTAGTTGACACTGCCACCGCAACACAAAAACACAATACAGAATTCTTATTTTATCTTAACGATGATGATGAGAAACTAGAAGAATACAAAGAGTTGCTAGACGAAAAACATTATACAGTTGGTCCAAATCAATCCACCTGTTACAGTTGGAACNTNATGGCNGAGAANGCATCTCANGATATTGTNATGNTNATGGGNGATGATGTACANGTNCAAACGCANGACTGGGATCAGTTGATTGCAGANGAATTNAANAGATATGAGGATAAAATNCTNATGGTNGTNCCAAGTGATGGTAGAAGNAAAGGCAATAAAAATTNAGGCACAGAAACAAAACTTTGGCCCGATGAACCGTTNCCAGCGGCACACTTTGCCGTACATANANATTGGATCAATANGTTAGGNTATCTAGCACCTCCNTTCTTTTGGCATTGGCATGTGGACACNTACACACAAAAAGTTGCACGTAAGTTAGGTCGATGCCTTTATCTTCCAACAGTAACATTCAAAGCGAAAAAAATTATGAATGACAACGCTGGCAAACAAATCCGGAAGAATTTAAACATNAGCAACAGAGATAATTTTGTTTGGACAAAGGTAAGGGATAGACATCTAATGGCTGATGTCAATGTTCTAAACNAGTTTATTAAATCTTTCTAAAATAGTATTCCATACGCTAGTTGGCAAGTCCAGTTGCAGTACCGGTCTACGTATGTATTCGTTTTTTTTCTCTAGTATTTTTATATCCTTTGACTCTGTAATAAAGAATGTATTTGGATAATAAGTAATATTCTTTCCGGATATTTGTATGTCAGTGCCTGCACTACGGTCGTTCCGCTCCTTGAAGAACCATAGGCACATTATGTCTTTGTCTTTGTTGATATCTCGTATGTCCTCTAAAAATTCAAATCCAATACCATACGTATCATAAAAATTCTTCCATACCTCGTGTACGAGATTGTTTTGATTCTCGTACAGCTTATCGTACTCCTTGAGGTCAAATATAGATCGGGCGTAGATGTAGTCCACAGGTTCTTTATGATAATGTTGTGGTTTGAGTTTACCCCAATTCATTATGCTGAGAATAGATTGATTACTTCTTTCTTCCAATCATCAGAGTATTCACAATCTCTGTATCCATCGAACCATGGACCACCTTCTGTGTAGTGCAGTATCTTGGGTACACCGTCTTTGGGTTCCTTGTACCATTCAACTAGCCAGTTGTATTCGTGTGGTAGTGCCCCTATGTCAGAATCTTCCAACCAACTGAATCTGTGTAGGAACTTGGGAGTCTGTTTGTTTAGGAACTCCGGTGTCAGCAATTTGTTTTTTGGATGGTCACAGTTCCATAGTACCATACTGCTCCAATTCTTTCTCGGATAGGCTGTTTGTACTTGTGCGTCCATCTTGATGGATCCTTCTTCCGGTGTGTACTCATGTTGTACACAGACCACTGCTTTGGAATTATCAAAGTATTGTTCTAGTTCTTTTGCGGAGATCTTCCAAAGGAAGTCACAGTCACAAAACACCGCCCACCCTTTGTAGTCGTTAAGATATGGCACAAAAAATCTAGTGAATGTAAACTCTGTTGTGGCTAACTTGTCTATCTCTCTGGTGTAGATGCCCTGCTTTCGCATATCGTTCTGTTTAAGTGGAATTACTTCTGCATTGGCATCTCTACGCTTGATGGAGTGTTCACAAACCTGGTACGCTATGTCTTCTCTTGGATCCCAACCTACATAAATTCTCATACTGATATTTACACTATAAATATTTGTCCATGAAACTCTCTGAACGCTGTAGGCAGTACGAACTAAAATTTCCGTTGACTCCTAGTGCAAATGACACAAAAGAAAAACCAAATACCAAAGGCTGGACCAAATACAAACAATATAGTACGCCTGACAGTCTTAGGAAAAGTGCTGGTATGTTTTGGAATTTTGGTGTATCGCGAGAGATAAGATTTGAGCTAGGGTGTAGAAAAGACAACAGGAGTGCAAAAATATTAACCTGGGATCCAACACCTTTGTCACAGATTACAGTGGACAGTGCCAATGCCGGGGGTTACAATATTTCTCATGTAAACAAAGCCTATGATTCTGAAAGTGGAAACACATTAAAGTTTTATGCAATCAATGATTCTAAAAAATGTTACCAATTAGACAAGCCGGAACAATTTTTTGATGAAATAGAAGTTGAAACAATCAATCTTAAAAGTATAGCACAAGAAAATGGAACAAATGTTGACATTATTAAACTTGATATAGAAGGTCGTTGGTACGAATTATTAACGGAAATACTGGACCTCGAATTACCAGTTAAGTGTGTTCTAGTTGAATGTGAAATGTACATAGGTGATCAGGATCAGCAATTTTCAAAATTAGATTCAATAGTAGAACGTTACAAAACTAAAGGGTTCACAGTTCTCACTAACAGAAAAACAAACGGAGAATGTGTAGAACTTTGTTTCCTAAATTATCCTGAAGCTATTATCTAGATAGTAACTCGTGTATTTGTTGCCAATTTTTTACTCTGGTAATATCAGCATGTTCGAAATCTCTGTTATATGGATGGTCTATTAATATAGGCTTTAAACCGTATTTGAGCCCGGCTAGTGCGTTTTTTGGCTTGTCCTCCACCCAATACAGCCCGGTATTGTGAAACTCTGCTAAAGCTGAATCTTTGTCTGCTCCGGTGTCTAGGATATGGTAATTTTTGAAAATGTGATCACCAAACAATTCTCCAAGTCTTTTTTTTCTTACTATTTGTGCAGGTATATCTGATGTCTGNGAAGTGATTGGTATGAANGTCCAACCCTCTGCGGCTAATAGTTTTACCCATGTNTGNGAATCTTCCATTGGACACTGTGTTGCCATCCATGCTACTTTTGTTGAACTCTCTTATTTCTTTTCTTATTTNANGTATTTNTAAGTCCAAANCTTTCTGCCATNTCNTANGTATTNTNTTTNNNNGGNANNANTTTNTANGGATANATTNTTTCNTNTTTGTCATTNTANTAANNTCGNNNNANCATCCANTCTGTNAAATGTTTTTCCCATTCNAGNANNACNCCGTCTACGTCTGTAAGTATAATTCTATTTGATGTNGGCATCTTCCATNCCNGCNACTCNCAGTTTNACNATNTTNGTNATNTGCCATTGNTTNTGNTCTANNCCTTTGGTGATGCCTAACCATTGNTTNCNNANCANTGCAAANTCATTNATNATCTTGTCCATGTCTACAACATCNTNTTCACCNTCNACNTANTTTTCNGCATCTCTGCTTGANAANGCNCTGTTGTAGTTTTCNANANATTTTNTNAANGNTTTNGANCNNANTCTTCTTAATTCTATGTTTANNTATTCTANNATTGCTTCNANNTGTTGNANTTGNCTGAACCTTTCTTCAACTATTCCTGGAAGTGCGGCACTGGCTCGTTCTAGGTTACCGTATATCTTGCACTGTTTCTTGGCCTCTAGCAACTCCTTGTCAAAGTATGCTACACAGTCTGGTATCTTAGCTAGGTTCCTGCTGACTTCGTTGTACCAATTAATCATCTTCACCGTATCCGTCTGACTCATCGTCTTCCTCGAACACAGTTGCGATTGCTTCTTCTAACTTGGCATCCAGTTCTGCAGATCCTTTGAGTACGTCATGCTCTACACCTATGTCCTCAAGACTTTTAATAAAATCAATAGCACAGTCTAGTTTCTGTCTTTCCGGCACATAATGTACAATGGAATTCCACAGTCGTTCAATGTCAGCGTGATCAAAATCTATCATTATTTTGGTTTTTTCTTTGGTTCAACTTCGATAGGGGCATCTGTGTCTTCTACTTCTGTAGAGATCTCTTCTTTGAACTCTGCCATTATCATATCTAATTTATCACCTACCCATGCTTTTCTGAAGTCGATGTGTTCATTACCTGCCTTATCAATGTACTTCAGTCTGTTCCCTGTCTGAACCAGTAGTCCCTTTTTCTCAAAAAGATCAACCAATCCACTGTAAGGATCCATGCCAGTATCGTAAGGAATTTTTACTTGTACGCCTTCGAAAGGTTTAGCATATCTTGTTTTCATGACTTTACAAGCGGCTCTAATACCTCTCACATCTGTAACTTTATTTCCTTTTTCGTCTTCTTTTAATTTTAATTTTTTCATTGCAACCACAATACTTGATGCATATATAAAACCTTGTCCGCCTGATATTTTATCATCAGGATCAAACATATCTTGTGATGCATATGTATGGTTGGTTGCTATAAGTCCTACGTTCCAACTTCCAAACATGTTCACACAGTTTCTCACGAGTGCTGTTAAGGCCTTAGGTTTTCGACCTAGGTCACCTTTCATGTCACCTGCTTCAAACTGATTTACATCTGTTGGTGTAAGCATCATACCC
>NHDJ01000071.1 GCA_002167265.1 Verrucomicrobia bacterium TMED56
TCAAGTGCAGAGCATTTTGAAAATCCAAAGTAAATACCGCGGTGGTGTGTATATCTGCCTCCTGGTCCTTTGGTTATAAATTTTGTTCCTGTGGAATCATAAAGGTGGTAGAAAGGTTTATATGTCCGCTCCCTATCATTGGGATTCATTCTTTCAAAAACATAGCGTGCAATTTTCTTCTCTCCCAAAATCAAATCTATGTGGGTTCCTTCTTTTTTCTGCCAATTGAAATTAGCTTTGGCATTGAGCGAAGAAGTTAGTGAAAACAAAATCAAAGTAATGGAAAGAATTCTCATCATATTTTTAAATAAGCTTTTTCAGGAGTATTTTCCAAGTGAAAATATTCTTACCTCTCGATTTTTTTCTTTAAAATCAGAATCAAAACTCTCGAAGTTTTCGAATGGAAGAATAAAAAGGACAATATGTCTTTAAATTTTTTTATACCAACCTTCATGTTGAGCTGTTTGAGTCTGTCCTTAGGAGAAGTGGTGAAATTTCAAGAACAAGTATGGCCAATTTTGGAAAAGAGATGCGTAGAGTGTCATAAAGCCCCCTATGAAAAAAACGGACTGATTAAGAATCCTAAGGCTGGTCTCAGGTTGGATGGAGCTGCTTACATTATGCATGGAAGTGATGACGGCCCAGTGGTTGTGGTAGATCATCCGAGTAGAAGCTCACTTTACCAGCGGGTCATTCTCCCGGAGGACGATGGAGATCACATGCCCCCAAAGGGCGAATCACTTACTAAACGACAAAAGGAAACTTTACGCATGTGGATTGCTCAAGGAGTTGATTTCGGAACTTGGGAGGGTGCAACGGACGGGCTTGATGAATTGGTTAATAGGAAGAAGGCAACGCAATTACCACAAGCGGTTTACCTTAAGGAGTTTGACATATTGGCAAAAGGACTGAAGCCTGTTAAAAATTCAATTCTCGAAGACCTTTCTGGATCGACTAGATTATTGATCAGACCAATTGGAATTGGATCTCCACTTGTTGAAGCTCGGGTTGTTACTGAATACAGCGAAATTAATGATTTAACGGTTAAGGCACTTCTGCCAGTTAGAAGGCAACTGGTTAAAGTTGATTTGCGTAACTCTTCAATTACAGATGATGCAATTGAGTTTATTGCGATCTCTCCCCGCCTGACTAATCTTAACCTTATGGGGACATCAGTAAGTTCAAAAGGAATTCATTTCCTTCAAAATGCTCCGCTTCTGAAAAGCCTCAATTTGGTTGCAACGAGGATTTCTGATGAAGACATAGACTGTTTATCCTCTTTTCCAAATTTAAAAAAGATTTATTTATGGAAGTCTAATTTTACATCTCGCGGGGTGACCCAGTTAAAAAAAAGAAACCCTCACCTCGAAATCAATTATTAGATCTTTAGGAGCTTAATTTCCAAAGGAAATGATCAGATCTTAAAAATAAGGCTCCCTTCGTTGCTGCGGGCGTACAAAGAATAGTATCCTGTAAATCAATTTCTTGAATAATCTCACCTTCTTCTTTGCTGATATCGACAACTTGACCAACGCCCTCTTCGCTAAATACAAAAAGCAAATTTTGGGTTGTTATTGGAGATGCACTTATCGGACCCTTTAAACGCAACCTCCATTTGATCTCACCACTTGCAGTTAACGCAGATGTTAAAACGTTGGCTCTGTTAATTACAAAAAGTTTGTCCCCTGAAATTGCGGGACTGCCAGTACCTGGGGCTAATTTGTTATTTCTCCATATCTGAATGGGTTCTTTTCCTGCAGCAGGTATTTGTAAGGCAGTTAATCCGTTTGATGGAACAACCACAGAATTGTCTCTAACAATAGTGCTCGATGGAATAGTGGCTGCTCCATCCAGATAATTCCAAACTGATTCTCCGCTGCTAGGCTCAATAAAAGAAATACCAGCTTTGGATTGTAATCCTACCAAGATCATTGAGTCGTTATTCAGGACAACCGGGGAAGTCCAGTTTGCTCCCCTTGGCCGATTTTTTTTCCAAAGAGTCGTGCCATTTTTGACATTTAAGCCAAAAGTGAATGAGTCTGCATCATTTTCAACCTGAGCAATGAGCACCCCATTTGCTAAAACAGGGGAAGATGACATGCCTAAGCCATTTGCAATATTTGGATAGTCAAAGGTTAATCCACGTAACCAAATTAGGTTTCCCTTTAAATCAAGACAGAAAACATCATTGGAAGAAAACTGAGCGATCACAATTTGGCCATCACTGATCATTGTAGAAGCTGCCACACAGGTTTTATCGTGGCAGATAGTACGTCCAGTTGCTCTGAATATCTTTTCCCAAACCAGTTTCCCACTTTCTGCATTGCAGGCAATAATATGCAAGTTTTTCTGCTGTGGTCCGCTAGATGCGGTTATAAAAACTAGGTCCTCGACAACTATTGGGCTGGAAAGTCCTCTCCCTGGAAGTTCCGTTTTCCAAGATCCTGGAGCAGTCATGGAAAGGTTAGGAGGGATTTCTAGATCCGCGAACCCATTTCCATTAGTACCCCGGAAACCGTGCCAATCACCAAAGGCGTAAGATGTGCAACTAAGTAAGATGGACCAAATTGTGCAATACTTCATTTTATTATTTTAAAGAGTTTAAGGAAGTTCCGCTTTCGTCGGTTATCCGGAAGCAAAATTCCCATTGTTTTGTCCAACTTTCAGTTTGTTCATTTTGACAAATTTTAACGAGGATTTGATTACGCCCCTTGCGAAGTTGACCATTGAGAACGAACTGGTCCACTTTGGTTCCGCCTCGATGATATTCATCCCGTGCGAAAACCAGTTTATTGTTGATCCATAATTTCCACGCATTTTTTGAACCAATTCGAAACTGGGCATTTTTTTCTGATGAAGATTCAAATTCAGTATATGCATAGCATAATACCTCTTTGATGTGGCCAAAGGGCTGGTTCAGGTCCAGTAAGCCTAATCGGTCGTTCGTAGAAAATTGCTGCCATTTGACTGGCCCGTTTTTCCCGGGATGGTCGTTTAAAATTGGTTTATCTTGTTTCTCCGGTGAGTAGGGCGTTCCAAATCCCCGACGCCCTTTATTTTCAAAGGGACCTATTACATTCCAGTCGGTCAAAAATCCCATTACTTTTGGTAGGTCGACTTTTTTTCCTAAAGTTTCCAGGGATGCACAGGCTTCTTCTATCTGATCAACATCTCGTGCTTTGCTCAATGCGTATTCGAATGCTTCGATGGATTGTTGCTTTTTTTCCAGCGAACCAGCTTGTTCTAGAAGTAGTTTTACTCCTTCTCTTCTCATAGTTGGTTCTGGGTCGTCAATAAACATTGGCACTAATGATTGAGCCAATTGTGAAGAAGTTGAGTTAAGTAAATCAAATGCAGTTCTTCGAGAACTTCCTTCATTCAGTTGGTTCTTTATAAACTTTACAATTTCTTCGGCGGGCAAAGATTCTTCACCCGAATTAGCAAGNATTTCTGCAATTGCAGCTCTTATCCAATTATCTCCAAGTTCATTTGCCTTGTTCATGGCTTCGAGNAACTTTGGGATCTCAGAGGAACTCATTTGCTTGATTGTATGCCAATGATTGACAGCATTTNCATTACCTTCTCCCTTTGGGCCTATCTGAATAAGGATTTCTGAGAGATTATTTCCGTGCAAAAAAACTGAAAAAAATCCAAGGAGCAGAATTACTAATGATTTTAACATGTTATTNTTGTAATAAATTATCTTCTATAATCACAAAGCAAAAATAACTCTCTTTTTGCTTTCCATCCGAATGACAATCATAAAAAACGAATGTATGTCTATGAATAGAAAGAAAAATATATTTTTACTTCTTATAATAAGCCTNGGAAGNNCAAGCGGAAAGGAAAGCATGAATTTGTGGCCTGCCACTGCTCCTGGCGAAGTTGCTGGGGAAGTTGGANNGGAAGAGAAAAGAATCCCCAAAGNTGGTAGCAACGATGTTTTACGGATTGCCAATGTATGTGATCCAATCCTCACAATTTTTCCAGTTGATGAAGAAAAGTCGAATCGTACAGCAGTGATCGTTTGCCCGGGTGGCGGATATAATATTTTGGCTTATGAGCATGAGGGAACTCAAGTTTGTGAATGGTTAAATCAACTGGGGGTTACAGCCGTACTCCTTAAGTACCGCGTGCCCAGAAGGAAGAATCGAGCTCCTCATGATGCACCGCTTCAGGATGCACAAAGAGCCTTGGGGATTGTAAGAAAAAATGCAGCAGNTTGGAGCATTGATCCTAATAAAATTGGAATACTTGGTTTTTCTGCGGGTGGAAATTTAGCTATGATGGCTTTAACTTCTTTTAGCGAGCGAACTTACGATCCAATCGATGAGGCTGACGCAATTTCCTGTCGNCCTGATTTTGGCATTCTTATTTATCCAGCATATTTAGTGAACCGAAGTAAGCGTGACAAGTTGTTTCCTGAGATTANAATAAATGACCAGACTCCACCTTGTTTTTTTGCTCATACCGGCGATGATCATGTCCCTGCCGAGGGAAGTTTACTTGCTTATTATGNATTGGAGAAGGCTGGGGTAGAAGGTAGCGAATTGCATATCTANCCCTATGGCGGNCATGGATATGGNATGAAAAAAACGAACAAACCAGTTTCCCAATGGCCGAAAAGGGCAGGTGAGTGGATGAAAGCAATGGGTTGGCTGGAGCTAAAGTAATGTTTAATCAAGGAATTTGCTATCCTCGGCATGGTGCTCCAGAGGAGGTCTTGTCCTATGAAAAATTGCCCCTGATAAAGCTTGATGATCGAGAGGTTCGCATAGAGATTCAGGCATCTACTATACATCCCTCTGATCTAGGGCTTATTCAGGGTAGTTATGGCTTGCTTCGCCCTTTGCCGGCCATTGGAGGAAGAGAAGGTGTTGGGAAGATTGTGGAGGTCGGAAGTGCAGTCACTGAAGAAGTAATGAATAAGATTGTGGCAGTGCCTGATTTGGTTGGGGCCTGGCAGGCATATTGTAATTGTCATGTGGATAATTTAATTCTTTTACCGGCTCTTATTCCTTACGCTCAACTGGCGGTATCTATATTGAATCCAATGACTGCTTGGCGGCTACTTAATGATTTTGAGTATTTGAAAGAAGGAGACATTGTTATCCAAAATGCAGGGAATTCTGCGGTTGGTGTTTCGGTCGTTCAATTTGCTAAAAGAATGGGGCTCAGGTGCGTGAGCCTAGTGAGGAGCGAAAAAAGGATGCAAGAGCTTATAGATTTTGGAGCTGAGGAGGTTTGGTTGGATGATGAAGAAGTACCAAAGAGAACGGAGGAGTATACGAATGGCAAGGGATGTAGTTTGGTATTGAATTCGGTCGGTGGAAGAAGTGCAACTAGATTGGCCAAATGCTTAAAGTCAGGAGGAGTTCATGTTACATTTGGGGCAATGAACGGAGAACCAGTCCGTTTTCCAACTCGTAATTTAATTTTCGATGATGTGCGGTTTGTAGGATTTTGGCTGGACCGGTGGAGGAGGCAAAAAACGAAAGCTCAAATTCGTAATGCATTGGAGGAAATACTTCAGCCCCTTGCATTGACTGAAGTTTCATACCCAATCGACTCATTTTTTTCGTTGGATGAATTCCCTCAGGCTTTTCAGCGAAATGCTCAGTCCCGATTTGGGAAAGTACTTTTTGCCAAAGACAAGCAGGCTTTGATGGATTCTATGAACTGATCCTCTTTCTAATTAAATCAAGAGAAAAGAACTTGCCTGGACACACCGTATGATTTGGGTGGTGGATTTTATGGGTGGTTACCTGATTCGAATTCAGTCCACATTTTTTCATAAGATACTCACATAAACCTTCCAGGCTATTAAGTTGTTTAGATGTGGGAGAACGAAGCTCAAAGTTTCCAATCAGACAAATTCCAATACTTGTCTTGTTGTCTGAAAGTTTTTTCATATGACCTCCATCCAGTTGCCCTTTCCATCTATCTCCGATGAAAATTTCCCCGTCATATGCTTTTCTTGAGCCGTTTGATATAACAAAGTGGTATGCTAATCCGTTTTTCATTCCTCTGGCTTTGTGCACGCGATGCATATTCATAGCATCATCTACTGGAGTCGCAGAATGGTGGATGACTATTCGTTTCCATTTGCTGGAATGAGGGCGGATTTTTGAAAGGGACTTAACTGTACTGCTAGATAACAANGTACTGCTTTTTACCCTACCTGATTTAAGTGGAATTACTAACTTCTGACCGATCCTGATCAGGTCAGGGCGAGAAATATTGTTGATTTCAGTAAGAACAGATAACTTAACTCCAAACCTTGTGGCGATTGTGCCCAAGCTATCTCCTTTTTTAATAGTGTAGGATATTTGCTTTNTNGAACCGGTTGGGATTTTAAGTTTTTTNCCAACAAAAAGAAGATTAGGATTGGTGATTCCGTTGTAAACTTGGAGAGCAGATGTGGAAACGCCAAACTTTTTGGCAATGCCCCCAAGTGTTTCATTTTTGCGTACCACATGGGTTGCTTCCCCAAATAAAGAGGAGCAAAATACAAGCATCCCAATCGCCCAAATTATCTTCATCTACCTCTTTCAAACAAGGCAATCTTTTCAATTTTTTGCAATACCCAATTNCCAGTAATCGTGATCAATCATCCTTAGGTTTGAACTTCACCGGAAAATTGGATTAACTAAGTAAANATGAAATTAAAGACTAAAGCTTGGCTCGTTTCACAGGGATTGCTCATTGTGACTGCAATTATTATACAACTCACTTTTTACGGTGAAATTAAGGTCGGACCCATGCTTGGTATGCCTAAGCGAGAATACTGGCAAATCATAAATAATGAGGAACCTGATGTACCCGATTTTGCCAGGGAGCAAAACCTGTCGCCCAAAATGTACGACGCTCGATTGGATTTAACGGCAGAAGAGATTAAATTTGCAAATCTTGGAGCATACCGAAAGGCATACAGGCAGGAAGAAGGATTGCGCACTGCTTTAAAGGGAGGGATTATTGTAAATGTTCTCTATCTTTTGGCCTTTCATGCATTATTCTTTTACATAAGTCGACAAATTCCTCCCAAAACTAACTAAGAGATTAAAAATTTGATTCTTTTAGGTTGCGTTATGTGATTGATCAATTTCCATAAGCATGATGCATCGGTACCCAACAAATTTTTTGCTAATGTTTTCTGTGGCAATCTGTTCCCATGGGCAAAATAACAACATTTCCGAGAACTACGTCGGAGTCCAAGAAAGGCCTGTGAACGCCTATTATTCTTCAGTCGATCAGAAGAGTAACTATCAAAAACATAAAATTCACAACCTTAAGGATGAGTTAAATAATTATTCAGGCAGGTTACACAATTTACAAAAACGATTTGATGAAATTTTTTACGGACTTTCATCCAAGAGTAAACATTCCAAACCCTTTGGCATGAATGAACCTCCCGGAAAACCCAATCAAACCAGGAAATATTGGTACGAAACAAACGCTTCAAATTATGTTATGCCTTCGGGTAAACGTGGAGGAAACTCAGAGCAGGAAGAGCTTAAAGCTCAAAATGAGGAAACCTCGAATGCCAATGTTAAAGGTAAAGACTTTACTGAAAGTTCTGTTGTTGAACCAACCAGATCTAAAGTATTCAAACCAATTGATTTTCGTTATCGGGTGGGTAATTATCTAATTGTATCCCCAGGGGTTGCTTTTCCTTTTAAAGGTCACCGCTCCAATGATGGTGGCGTAGACAGTTACAGAAAATATGTGCCAGGATTTACGGCAAACATCGCCACTGGATTTGAGCGTGGCCCTTACAGATTTGGAATTGGTACCATGTACAGAACCAATTCACATGATGGAGAGTCCTTCCATGGCTTTGACCAACTTTCTGAGAAAAGTCATTCCTATGCCGGATATTTGGATTTGGGATATAAAGCGAATCTGAACTATCGCCTTGATGCTTATTTTGGAATCGGTTTAGGTTATTATCAATCGAGTGTAAATATTCCACACAAGGTTAAGGAACAGGGCTTTTACGGAACTGGATCTTTGGGCTTATCTTGGAATTTAACTGAGTTGTTTGCTTTCCGGGTAGGATATCGATATGCACATGATGAAGAAGTTCCTACTCATATTGGAGAAGTTGGGCTGAATTTCTTCTTCTGATTTTAACATGTCAGGAATGAGTAAGGATGGGGGATTTACCCCCTTCCGCCAAAGCTTTTTTATTCGGTCGTTACTTTTTCCATTAGGAAT
>NHDJ01000072.1 GCA_002167265.1 Verrucomicrobia bacterium TMED56
CCGATCATATGGCACATTATGAAATCGTATGCCTCTCAGGGGTTCGATGAGTTCATTGTGGCCGTCGGCTATAAGGGAGAAGTAATCAAGGACTTTTTCGTGAACTATAGCTCACGAAATTCGAGCCTTGATGTGGATTTGGGCAGTGGCAGTATTACTCCAATCGAAAGGCAAGCGGAAAGATGGAAAATCAAGTTGGTAGATACTGGTCAATCGACTTTAACCGGGGGCCGCCTCGCTAGGTTGAAAGAGTTTCTCAAGGATCAGACCTTTATGCTGACGTATGGAGATGCGGTGTCAAGCGTTAATGTTAATACGCTCCTTGAATTTCATAAAAACCACGGAAAGTTGGTCACGATTACAGCTGTCCATCCACCCGCCAGATTCGGAGAGCTTGATTTATCAGGTGATCAAGTCATCAACTTCAAAGAAAAGCCACAAGTAAATCAAGGTTGGATTAATGGCGGGTTCTTTGTCATAGAACCTGAGTTCCTCTCGTTTATCGACGGAGATACAACGATCCTGGAAAGAGATCCCCTAGAGAAAGTCGCAAGCCTAAATGAATTGATGGCGTTCCGACACGATGGATTTTGGCACTGTATGGATGTGAAGAGAGATAGAGATGCGCTTGAGGAATTATGGAGCAGCGGCGTTCGGCCATGGGTTCTCTAGAGAATACCCCGCGTGCCCTCATCGTTGGGGGCACCGGATTTATTGGCAGCAGTTTGATCAGGAGTTTAAGAGAAGACGCGTACCAGATAGATAGTCTTTCGACGTCACGTCCNACCGAAAGCAGTAGGATCAACGGCGTGCGCTATCTTACTTGTGATCTCCGAGAAAGAGCTCGACTTGAGGAGCTCCTAGCAGGAAATAGATATGACTTCGTCGTGAATTCTGGAGGCTATGTTGACCATAGCCAGTTTGGTTCTGGCGGTGAAGAAGTGTTTGCGGCCCACTTCACGGGATTGATAAATCTTGTGACAGCGGTGGAAGGAAGCACNCTTGCTCGCTTCGTCCAGGTTGGGAGTAGTGANGAGTATGGGGGTCANCCCGCGCCACAAGTGGAGACAATGCGCGAAGAGCCTATCACCCCATATTCTCTTGCAAAAGTTGCAAGTACTCACTTTCTTCAAATGTTGGCTAGAACGAAGAACTTTCCAGCGGTGACTGTAAGACTATTTCTTACCTATGGCCCTGGCCAAGGGGATAATCGGTTCATTCCGCAAGTAATTAATGCCTGCCTCCGTAAAGAGACGTTTCCTGTCTCAGCTGGAATCCAATACAGAGACTTTCTACATATCGACGATACAGTTCAGGCTTTAAGAGCTGCGCTGCATGCAGAAAAGTGTGTTGGCAAGGTAGTTAATGTTGCCTCCGGAATACCTGTCCTCATCTCAGACGTAGTCGAGTTAATTAGGGAGCGTGCTGGAGGCGGAGAGCCAGAATTTGGGAAAATTCCGTTTAGATCTGGCGAAAGTATGAGCTTATACGCGGACATAAATAGAGCAAAACAGTTACTTTCGTGGAATCCTACCGTAACGCTTGAAGAAGGCGTGCAGAAAATGATCGAGGCAGTTGGAGCTAGATGAGTACAGGAGAGCCGACCGTGAGCATCATTATGAATTGCTTTAACGGGTCGCGATATCTCAGACAGGCTTTAGACAGTGTCGTTGCTCAGACTTACCGGAATTGGGAGCTAATCTTTTGGGACAACCAGTCAACTGACGACTCGTTACTTATTGTTCAATCTTACAAAGACCCAAGAGTAAAGATATTCATTAATGATCACCATACTACGCTTTATGCCGCTCGTAACCTTGCAGTTGGGCAGGTGACAGGCTCCCTAGTAGCTTTTTTGGATACGGATGATTTTTGGGAAGTAGATAAACTGAGCCAGCAAGTGCCAGTGTTTATTGATCCGGAAGTGGGGCTTGTTTATGGAAAATATTGGTTCAGGGATGAATCCGGCGATTCGGTCTACGTGGGTCCAGCAGGTGATCTGCCTACCGGACGTATTCTGCCCACATTACTGAGAAGTAATTATGTTGGAATTCTTACCATGATAGTTCGGCGGTCTGTGTTGCAGAAATTGGACGGACCATTTAAGGAACGCTACGAGGTTATCGGTGATACAGATTTGGTGCTCCGAGTCGCGAAAGGATGGGAAATTCGGGCTATAGAGCGCCCCGTTGCCACCTATCGTTGGCACGATTCGAACGATACTAAAATCAAGGCTGTCCGACATGCAGAGGAATGGGTGGATTGGCTCACAGATACTGGTCGCCTTCGGGCGTTTATAGATTCACCAGGCTTTGAATCGCGTAGGACAATGATTTATAAAGAGGTAGCACGATGTATTGTACGGAAGAAAAACTGGGAGCCACTGAAGAAACTCTATTCGGAATCGCAAAATTGGTCCGAGAAGGTGTTTCGAGTGCTTAATGTGTCTATATACGTATCTATATACCTCGTAGGCCGAGGACAACCGAAAACTTGCTAAGGTGTCATTCGCAAACTATCGAGATGTAGATTTTGTTAGCGCCAAAGAGGTGTCAGAGGAGCAACTTCGGATTTTTTACCAGCANGCGTTTCCTCAAAGGGCAGCATATTTGGCCAATAATTGGGCTTGGCATTACGGCGGTCCGAGCGGGGTTAACTTATCTTTTTGGCCTCTCTTGGCCGTCGCTCCGTCGGGCCAAATACTGGGACACGTCGGTACGATCCCAAGTGTTCTCAATGAACGTGCTGATAAAGTGCCTGCGTCGTGGTTTGTAGATTTTTTTGTTTTACCAGAAGCACGGGGATCGGGATTGGGTAGCGCTCTTATTCGTCGAGTTATGCAGGCTAGCCCATTAATGATGGCTGTAGCCGTAAGCAAGTTTTCTTTGCCGATCTTTCGTAAATATGGTTGGCGCGAAGTGCCTGGAACGGTCCGACTTTCTTCAATAATCCAATTCAATCATTTCTGTCCAGTGGAATCATTAAGCCTGCGAAGGTTAACCTCGTCGGTTATCGATGCTCCATTAAATCTAATTAGATCAAGCACGGTTAGTTTTTTACAGAAAGGAAAAGTAACAAGACAGACTGTTGGGATTGACAACTATACAGCTAAGGAACTTTTGGGTTTTGGCGTAGGCCGCCGAATCTGGGACGAAGAGCTCGTTGAATGGAGACTTAAACACAGTGAACTCGGAGGTCGCATACTTTTGCATAGCGTGGGAAGGGAAAGTGCGATAAGTCGAGTCTTTCATAATAAAAACCGTAAAGAACTGCACGTTCTTTCTTTCGGAGAGAATGCGTCTTCGAGTATTTTTGGATACCTATTAAGCTGGGCAATTTGTGAGAAGGTGAGTCGAATCGTAATCTTGACAGGAGATCAGGACATAAAAGATTTAGCCCGGAGATATCTTTTTTTTTCTACCCCAATGACCCCCTTCTTTTATTCTGAGGACAAGGCGTTGGTGGAGAGAGTCTCTAGGCAGCCTCCAAATCTACAGATGATTGATAGCGATCTGGATATGGCACTGCCGGATAAGTTGGTTGCATAATCCAAGCGTCATTCAAATAGGCAGAGGCAAGTTGTGTCCGACATAAAAGCGCTTTTGGCGCAGTCCTTAGAGACTCTTGATCGAGTACACCTCTTTAGCGCATTAAATCTAGGATTGGAGCCTGCAGGTATCCGAGGCTTGGTGTTCCATACTGTGCTTGTGGATGAGTCGGAGAGGAAGAGTAGCGCAATCCTGCCGCACCAGGCACTCACTCTCGAGCAATATCGATCGTTCTTTCAACGACTCCTCGATAATGGCTATCAGTTTGTTGCTTTCAATGACCTTGAATCTATCAACCCTCGAAGAGGGTTATACGCCTATGTGACTTTTGATGATGGGTATTTTAATAATCTGAGACTTCTTCCACTCCTAGAGGAGTTAAGCATTCCCGTCCATATTTTTGTTACTACTGAAAACGTTGCTCTCAATAAGAAGTTTTGGTGGGATGCGGTTTACTCACAAGAGATAAAGAGAGGTTCGTCAGCGGCAAAAATTTCCAGCCAGATCACACACTTTAAGACCCTTGATCCCAAGACAATCGAAAATAAAATTTCCGAAAAATGGGGTGCGGAATCGTGGATACCGACAGGAGATNTGGATCGCCCACTAAGTCCTGTAGAGTTAAAAAATATCTCGGAGCATGCATTAGTGACGATTGNGAATCATACGCATCGGCACGCGATAGCAACCAATCTTTCGAGCTCGCAGTTTGAAGAAGAGCTAGATTTATCCCGACGGTATTTACAGAAGACGTTGGGACTAAGCGCTACAAGTTTTGCCTTTCCAAATGGTGACTGGTCGCCGAAGTATTTGCGCCTTTGTAAAGACGCGGGCTTTAGCTTTGGCTTTGGCTGTGATGAACGTTTGTTTTCCGTGAGTGATGCCAACGATGAGTTAGCGCGGTTTAGGTTAGGACGTTTCAGTATTTCAGCAGGTCGTTCTATGAAGGGGCAAGCGGACATGGTACGGGCGACGCGTTCTTTGGACCGACTAGTCCGACGCTGGTGGTCAACAAAAAGAAAACAGTGGTGAGCAGTGCCTTAAAATTCAGATGGATGATGTCAATAAATGAGTTGAGTAAAGGTGGGGGTAGCCTCATTTTTCAATATAGAAACTGGTTCTGAACGGTAGTGAGGGAGTTCGATATGGTGAATTACATGCTAACGGATTTGCGTTCGGCAGATTTACATGAGTGAATAATCTCACAGGTTGATTTGTCGATTGGACTTGAGGTATTGATAAAACTGTGGACGAAATCGAGAAAGTAAGCTTAGTAATTCCTCTTTTTAATGAAGAGGAATTAGTCGTTTCTCTCGCAGAAAGAGTGACCATGGCTCTCGCGCGTGAGCCGGAGGATTTTGAGATCATCATAGTTGATGATGGAAGTTCGGATGGAACACGTCAAAGACTTTGGGCATGGCAAGAGGAAGATACGCGGGTTGTCGTCGTGGAGTTGTCCCGAAATTGGGGACACCAAAATGCATTCAATGCAGGTATTGATGTTGCATCAGGAGATGCGGTCATCTTGATGGACGGAGACCTAGAGGATCCCCCAGAATTTGTCAGCCAACTTCTTGGAAAATGGAGGGAAGGCTATGAAGTGGTTTCGACCACAAAAAGATCACGTATCCAGAAGCCGCTGCTACGGTTTTTGACGAGCGCCTACTATAAAGTGCTATCAATGGTAGTAGATGCGCCAACGCAAAACCAGTCAGGAATGTTTTCACTGTTGGATCGGACGGCGGCTGATGCTTTGCGAGGAATGCGAGAGCGAAATAAAAGTTATCCGAATTTGCGTGCACTGATTGGCTTTAGAAGCATAACCGTCCCATATGATCGTGCTCCACGAGCTGCGGGGTCTCCAAAGCAATCGCTTCGTAGGCTAATTAAGGATGGTCTAAATGCAATTTTCTCCAATACATACTTTCCGATTCGATTGTTTACTGTTTTCGGGTTATTTTTCTCTATTCTTTTTTTTGTCATCGGAATTGTAGTAATTTGGGTTCGATGGACCGGAATAGAGTTCTGGGTATTTAGAAATATTCCGGGAACGCAACTAATTTTGCTCTCAGTCCTTGGTTTTGGAGCGGTACAGATTCTTTTCTTGGGAGTGATAGGAGAGTACATCGCTCGAATCTATGACGAGGCCAAACGCAGACCAAGCTACCTGATTAGGAATATCAAGCGTGCGGACTCATCCGTGCATGGTCCACGACGGTCTTCACCCAGAGAACAGATAAATTCTGAGCCAGGAGATACTTGATGCTTTCGAGGTCAGTAGCATGCCCAAGGGTTTCTAAAGACCGCATTCTCTTCACCATCTGTGGGCTTATTTTCCTCGGTGCTTTTTCGTTTCTAGTCAAAATCGTGGTGGACAAACATTTATCACTTGATGGTGTTAACTACTTTTTCCACGTTCTTGAAAATACCGGTTTCGCAAACATCGCGTGGTCGCGGCGGTACACCGAGTATCTAACAGAGTGGCCGTTGGTTTTGTGCGTTTGGCTAGGCATGACCAGCATCGATTACCTCACAAAGATATTCGGCGCGGGGATATTTTTTCCATACGTACTTTCTTTTTGTCTTTGTTGGTGGATCACAAATGAAGAAGATCGCGTATATCTATTTTTTCCCTTAGCAAGTTTTATTGGTTTCAATCTGCTTTCAGACTACGATTTGATCGCTGATCATCATGTTCTTGCACTGATGACTTGGCCAATAATGTTGTTACTTATTAAAAATAGGCCGCTTTCCATCAGAGAGGGCATCCTACTTTGGGCGCTTATTTTCGTCTACTCGAGAATGTATGAGACAGCTGTAGTTAACGCTCTAATAATGTCTTTAGTATTGATGGTGCGGATGGTCAAATTCAGACTTCGCCTGGAATACGTTATCGGCGCGGTCGCACTTATTCTTCTTGCGGTAGCTGCATATATCTCAGTAATCTATATAGTGGACCCCCGATCACCGACAAATCGAGGCGCGTTCCTGGATTCGATTCTTGTGAATCAGAGAAATTGGGAGGCGATCGCAACAAGTGGTTTTCTTTCGTTGTTTTTCTTGGGTTGGCTAATTACGGACAGATGGTTGGTATTGAAAGACCTTGTTTTTGTTATTGCATTGGTGCCAATTGTTGTGTATGTCTTAGCAAGAATCGCACACCCGGAGTATGCGGTAACAGCTTATCTATCTTTCAGCAGTCGGACTCTTGTTGGGATCGTTATCCCTGGGCTAATCATTGGTTGTGCGGTAATCGGTTTCCTACGAGCTACGATAACGTCTACCGGGCTGGTTAGTTTTGCGATAATGTTTGTGACTATGATTGGATTTAATTTATATGATCTTCGTCATTGGAATGAAGTTCGTGTTGAATTCGCGAAGCTTGCGAACTCGACAGAGATATTCATCCCGATCGAAGAGACAGCGCTTGCGGATCCACAGCGTGACCTCCGTCATCATAGGTGGAGTTGGAATAATTCTCTTCTGAGTTTGGTCTGGAGTGATGGCTGCGTTAGATCAGTGGTGTTGAATCCGGAAAAAGGTCCTCAGGGTCCTTTTGATCCACGGGAGGAATTGGTGTTTAAGCGATATCTTGAGTATGACAAGCGGTTTCGCACCGTTGATGCTGGGGTCCGAATATGTTCCAAAGACAGTTAGCGTTTTATGATTCTGGAGAAACATCGTGAAGTCGATAGACTCCTATTTCAGTTGAGCCAACGGCTCAATTTCCTTTTAATAAGCGATTCAAGTTCTTCGATATCCGGCTTGTACATTTCTAGTAATGCAAGTCGATCCTGTCTAGAAAGTTGTGGCATTGAGCTACGGCTAAGTACAAGTAGCTCGCCGAGGCGTTTCAGATTGGCGGGCGCAATTTGATGAGCGCGTCGGATTATTGTTGAGTTGCGAATGATGCGATTTAGTCGAGGAAATCGAGGAACGCCTGCAACGTTCTTTCGAAAGTTCTGGGTAGAAAGTTCTACAGGCACGATCTCCAGAAATGCCCATAAATCATCTAGTACGCGCTGGGCCGGGTCGATTACGTCTTCGAATAAAATTATTTTAATCTGATGTTTTTTAAAGTGGGNGTAGAAGCGCGCAACTTGNGCGGCGTATAGTCCTAGACCAAAGTAATTGGATGTAATTCCCCATCCTGCAGGAGTGGTCGCCATGTCTCGTCGAATCTCCTCGGTAAAGTTCGGTAAAACGTTGTAACCAAGTTTGATGTTCATCAAATAATGAGACCATGCCCGTTCTACAGGATTTCGAAGAATAATCAGAATCTTTGCATTAGGGTTATAGGCTGCAATTGTCTCGGCTGCGGATGGACAGAATAGATAGGAGTTACTGCATTCTCCAACGATGGTCTCCAAGTCAACATCACTGAAGAGACGTTCATACTCTTCAAGAGACCGAATATCAGCAATATGTAAGGNCGAAGTCGGGCGGCTGCGAAAAGCTTGGGTATTGAAGTCGATAGAGTTCTTATACAGGTCGGAATATAGTTCTGGCCGCAGATCGTCCCTAGAAAAAAAATTGGTCTCCTTGACAGGGCTCATGAAAACACTTGGGTGAGCGTCTAGGAGTGCGTGAATCGAAGTGGTCCCCGCTTTTGCTGCGCCGACGAGGAAAAGATTGGGTAGCGATGACATGGAGGCGGCGGCTATGAATTACTATAGATTCATACGGTAGAAATAGAAACTTTACAGTCAACGAGAATCGCTAGTACCGCCTGGGTAATCTCATCAATAGATATTTGGTCCATGCAACTTGGCCAGATTTCGCATCTCTGCTTGTAGCAAACAACGCAGGAGATAGGTGCGACGATCTTTTGCCCCCGTGAAAAAAGACGAATTTCTGCCGAACTGGTGGGTCCAAAGAACACGACCGTTGGGATACTAGCCGCGGATGCAATATGAAAAGCCAGTGAGTCACTCGTGATCAAGATATCGCACAGCCCAATCAGCGCGGCAAACTCCTGGATACTGTTCTTGGTCCCGGTATCAATAATTGGACATTGAGCTTGTTCGATAATCAGCTTATTTCGCTCGCTCTCTGCAGGTCCGCCGAAAAGAAGGATATTCGCCTTAGTCTCCTGATAGAGCTTCTGGGCTAGTTCGATTGTCTTGGGGATATCTAACTGCTTAAACTGCCATCGANCACCGGCACCCGTGTTTAAGCCAATGGCAAGACTATCGGAAAGGTTTAGGCGTTGTGCGAACTGGTCCGCGTATTGGATAGCTTCGGGGGAGATAACCATTGATGGCGATCCTTCATTTATTCCTAAACCNCCAAAAAGAATATCCGGGTATGACGCCGAATTCGCTTTCTTAAGTTCGTCGGCCTTCGCCTTCCCGTAGACAGAGACTAGGCTCATATCAAACCACTGCGCACTGTTGGGCGTGTATGAGGTTCCGCTGGTGTCGGTATATACGCCAAAAAAATCTCTCGAAGAGCATTTTCNTGCGAATTNGGAGGCGGCAGGACTATCTTCTAGGCTAATTATTAAATCGAAGTCTTGTNCAANANCGCCAACGNTATTGACCTCGTCGAACGTAAAAAGCCGGTCNATCTGGTTATTCCCCTGAAGAAGAGTTAGGGCAGACGTAGAAGTTATCCATGTGATCCAAGCGTCGGGATATTTATCATGCAGGCCTGGAAGAATACAGGTGGTTCGCAGTACGTCACCCAATGCTCCCAACTTGATGATTAGAATACGTGTCATGCGGGAATGATAGTAGNTACCGCCTTCATATTATGACGGTGTTACTGGTTGGGTGAAATCGTAGGCGTTGGATATCTTTAAGGCGAGGCGCGAAGTTACGAAATGACAAGTAACGAAATAAGTTCTGTAACAATGATAGGAGCACTNCCGCCATTAAAAGGAAATGCTTATTACTGCATGAAACTGAGTAGCGAAATTTCAGAGTCTATCGAAGTGAACTTTATATCATTTAAACGGCTCTATCCCAATTTTCTTTATCCTGGGGGTGTCATAGACAGTGATAGGCAATTTAAGGTCAAAGAAAGAAAAAATCTAAAGATTTGGAGAACAATCAGTTATCTCAATCCTGTTAGCTGGATCCGAGCAGCATTGCTAACATCCACCAGCGTCGTCCATCTTCAGTGGTGGAGCCTTCCACTTGCTCCTGTCTATTTAGTGATATTGCTTTTGTTGAAGTTGCAGAAAAAGAAAATTATTTTCACAGTTCATAATGTGGTTCCTCATGAGAAAAGTCCAATAGATCAATGGTTAACTTCGATGGTGCTTTCATTTGGCATCAAGTTTATTGTACATACGGAGGACGGCCGAGAAAAACTGGCGAAGGCGTTTCAGATTTCAAAAGACCGCATTAGCGTGATTCATATGCCAGTGCATGACATGTACCCTGCCGCAGAACTGACTGATGAAGAGATCAGAGTAAAGCACCAGTTGCCACCTGCAGGTCCAGTACTGCTGTTTTTTGGGAACATACGGCCCTACAAGGGATTGGATACTTTGATTAAGGCAATGCCAGATGTAGTCGGGGCCTGTCCCGGCGCGCATCTTCTGGTCGCCGGCCAAAGTTGGGGAAATTGGGATAAGAACTACGGTCAAATCATTCGGTCGCTGGGTTTAGAGGATTCGGTGACAGAGATACTCGACTATGTGCCAATGTCAGAAGTGGCGAATTTATTTGAAGTCACTGATTTAATCGTTCTACCCTATAAGCATTTTGATGCGCAGAGTGGTATTGGGAATGTGGCATTAGCGATGAAGAAGCCGCTGGTAGTGACTAGTGTGGGCGGCCTCGAGGAGTTAGTGCGGGATGAGCGGGCAGTGTGTCCTCCTGAGGACGTGCCAGCCCTTGCTCAGACGATCACGAGAGTTTTGACCAATGCAGATCTGCAGAAAAAACTCTCTATGGATTCAGCGCATTTAGGAGAGCTCTATTCTTGGCCGGCCGCAGCGGCCAAGACAATTAATGCATATAAAGAATGTTAGAAGAGATGATCATTGTGATCACTTGGAATGAATCACCGGTAGAAGGTATCGGAGCCGCTCATTGTTTTTTCACGGAGATAGCGTGTGTGTAATCCGATCGAGGATACTGTCTTCCGAGTAGGTGTTAAAGAATTGCTCCGGGGTCTCTAAGTCTGCCTTGCCACTCTTATGGAGATCGCATACACAACTTGCAAAGCCTTCCCAGTCTCGGTCGTCTACCAAATAAAGCTTATCTTTGACGGTCTCGTCATCGATGCCTCGCACTCCGGATCGTGATGAGATCACAGATGTTCCGACCGCAAGCGTCTCTATTATTTTCGTTTGTACGCCTCCCCCCTCGTCCACTAAGTTGATAAGCGCATCTGCAGATCTCAATATATCCGAGGCCTCTTGAATAAATCCTAGGAACTTAATTGAGAGATTCGATCCAAGACTTTGGTTTTCTAGGTGACTAGGCAGGTTTTTCCCAAAGATCACCAAAGAGCACCGAAAGGTGAGAGTTTGGGACAAAATCGGGACGACAAACTTCAGGAGATTATTAAGAGCACTAAAGTTCGGTGGATAAGAAAAATCACCAAAAAAAACGAGTGAGAAATCTTCCGGGCGATCCCATTTCGCTAACTTAGTCCTGGGAGGGGCATGAGCGATGTGAGGAACAAACACGCACTTATCTTGCCTCAATCGAAAAAGACGTTGCGCATCGGTGAGCTCGATTGAGGAGATAAAGAATACTCTGTGCGACAAATGGAACACAATGAGTTCGATGAGAAAGATGAACGGTCGGAAATATACTCTCATCTGATCCGCTCTTCGAAATTCTAGATTGTGTGCGTACGTAATGATCTTGCAGCCAGACAAAAGGCCAGATAAATAAGGAATAAAGAAGAAAAAGGGTTGGTTAACAACACAGAAGTCAATCTTGTGCCTTCGAAAACTCTCCAAAAAAAGTTTTATCAGCTTAACGTTCAGGTACTTCCACTTGGATGAGCCGAAGGCTTGAATTTGTCGGGTCTCAGGGATAGATACTTTGGGGTCTGCCGAAAAACACGTCACATGAGCAACGCGCGTCAGCGCAATACAAAGATCATAACTTACTCGCTCCCCCCCGTTTGTTGGGGGAATAAACGATCCGGGTACGANAAATCCAATNTTGTTTCGAACAGATTTCACNTGCTTAATTTTGCAGANGGANCTAGGGGNGAGAAGTAGAAGCGTTANCTAGTCGCTCTCGNTANAGATTCAAATAGTGTTGAACACANTGNTCAAGTCGAAAGTGTTCNANAAANAGCTNTCGNCCTTTCCTTCCCATAGCCTTTAGTNTTGAGGTATNTGTNATTAACGTCCTAAGGTGCGCTGTCAACTCCACCNGTGTGTTGTATANAANACCNTTAAGATCGTGNTNGANGAGTTCTGNNACNCCNCCGTCGTTGGGACCAACTACGCACAGCCCATGTTTCATNGCTTCTATGATTACCGTTGGAAAATTTTCTCGTCCNACAGAAGAAACAAATAGGAGTGATGCTGTCTCGTAGAAAGGGGTCGGGTCACAATTACCAACGAAAGTCACGTTGGTGTAGCGCGCTTGAAGCTGTTCCCNGCACGGCCCATCTCCGACAACAATGAATTCCCANCCCAGTTCGGAGGTCAGGGAAGCAACTTCCTCGATCACTAAAGGCAAACCTTTNAAGTNGGTTAGAGCACCCACCCAGAGTACTTGGGTTTGGTAAAGNGTCTGACGACCCCTTGGGGATATACCATTGGGAATTACAGTTGGCTGAGTGAATCCTCCTCGAAAAAAGAAATCTGCCAGCCACATGCTTGGTGAGACAAGAGTCGAGTTGCCGAATAGGTAGCGATTAACTCTCCTATGCAGATAAGCGTGGGGCACCTTGAGATAAGAGTTAGCAAGAGAAAATTTCGGGGCAATAATGCCAGAGTCTGCAAATGCNAAAAAAGCATCGTGTAGAGTGATAACTACCGGACAATATTTTGAGGCAGTTGAGACAANTGACGCAGATAGGCCATAAAGGCTNTGAATNTGGATNATTTCTGGCTGGAACTCTGTCAAGACCTGTTTAACGCTAGCAATAGCNCGGGGGTTTATGTAGTCCAAGGCGAGTTTNCGCAGCCATTTATTCGTGGCCTCGGGTATTGTGACTAGCGGTACTAGGCTATCAGAAGCGGGCTCCTTTGGATGCTCTCCAGTGATTACTAATGTGTCGAAGCCTTGAGCATGCAGCGCATTTGCTAAAGATAGGCAGAAACGCTCTGCACCACGCTGTAGATTNCCTGCACCGGAGCAGATGTGCGCCGTTCTCAAAGATTAGAACCCTATAGTCTTCACTGGACTACCTTCGTGGAGCGGCAAAAAAATAGTCGCTGCCANTCCGCAACAGATTTAAAAATTCGCTCGAGTTAGAGATTGTTCTTCTAAGCTGATCGAGGGGGTATATTTCCAGGCCAATCTCCTGATTAACTACGTGAAAGATTTCTAACGATTGTGCTTCCGCCGACGGCGAGGAAGACAGGCCGTGCTCCATGATTATAAAAGGCTGATATTCGGATAACACCTGGATACCTCCTTTGAGTATCTCAAGTTCAGCACCCTCTGCGTCGATCTTGAGAAAATCAATGCGGACATCTTTGTTAAAGTAGGCGTCAAGTGTGGTAACTAAAACTTCGATGTGTTCCTTTACGCGATTGGCCATCTGACCCGTCGAGTCCACGGCGGCTAGATGACTTCTCGCGGGCCTGTCTTTGTCTCGGACGAATATCTCCACCCCATGTCGATTACCGAGCGCGACTTGCTCAATTTGGCTGGCTGGGAAGCGTCGTTTGAGATATCGGCAATTAATAGGATTAGGTTCAAATCCGATAACCTGACCGTCAACAGCCTGCTGTAGAAACAAGCGGAGTATGTCGCCACGATATGCGCCAATATCCACGCATACAGAGTTCGAGCAACAGTGCTCCTTGATAAGCTGTCGCGTCCATGAGTCTATTTGATACGCTCGAGGTTGGAAGATCTTGGTATATGCGAGACGTGCCGGATATTCAAGCGGTGTATCCGAAACCAAGCTAAGACCTAAATTTCGAAAGATGCTCAGAAGAGGTCTCGTNGGGGCAGCTGAGTTACTACGAGTCACATGCCTGAANCTTACAGGGCTCAGGCGCGTTGCAATCCCTCTAATTTATAATCATCGGTGATTNAGGGCAAGTGCAACTTACNAAACCACGTGTCAGAGGAGAACGTGCCATAAATGAGAGCGCTGACATCGAGCATTTGTTGACTGGCTGGTCTTTGCATTGCTCNGTANAGGCNCCANTNNAGNTCGTGCGCANTNCCTCAGGGGTGGAGAAGCACGCTCGGCTGGGCGCTGGAATTCCCAGGGGAGCGGGACGGTCGTTTGGGGATGTGAGTTTGCCGGATCACAGTGCCTCGATCCAACTTGATCCTGGAGGAGAAAGTTCACGAGTGCGGTTGGATCCTGAGAGTGGGGTCGTTGTCTGTTCTGCCGCTGCCTCACTCGATGAGGTACTGCGCGTTACGGTTCCACAAGGATGGATTATTCCGACCCTCCCAGGCGCCTCACAGATCACAATCGGAGGTGCAATCGCTGCAGATGCGCACGGGAAAAATCATTTCAGCCGAGGGTCTATAGCCGATCATTTGACTCGGTTTTCTTTAATGCTTGTATCTGGAGAAATAATTACTGTTGATAGACAGACCAATGCACAAATCTTCTGGGCCAGCGTCGGGGGTCTTGGCTTAACAGGTCTTATCCTCGAAGCATCACTTGCTTTGCAAAGGATTTCCTCAATTCGAATTGCGCAATCCCAGAATAGGTTCACGAGCGTCGCAGAGATGGTCGATATCATTGAGCGAAAAAAAGATTCAGAGGAATATCTTCTGGGCACTGTCCGAGGCGACTTTCGGCCAGGCCAAAGATGGGAAGGCTCTGTGGTGACTGCACGACATGTGGAGGAAGAATATGGGACTCCAATATCTGAATATCCTCGGCGAAAACATCCTCAAGTACCGTCATTTTTGAGTACGGTTCCGATGTCCAAATTGTCCACCTGGGGCCTGAATCAGGCGATCCGAGCAAGAATCAAGTATTTCTCCGACAAAGACGTTGATATGGATAGGTTCTTTTTTCCACAGGATTCGCTTGGCGCATGGAACCGATTGTTTGGAAATCGAGGTCTTATTGATTACCAGTGTTGCATACCGATCGAAAATGTCACTGAATTTTTCAACAAGCTGCATGCGATGTTAAAGAAGCATTCAATTAGATGCTTTTTAGTTGCGATAAAGCGATTTAAAAGTAGTGGTAATCAAAGTCCATTAACGTTTGCCCTCGATGGGATCAGCGTAGCTCTAGATTTACCGATTGGTTCCGACACTAATGCCCAGCTCAATGAGCTAGATGAGTTAGTAGTGCACTTCGGTGGACGGGTGAATCTCGTTAAAGATGCAAGACTGTCACAAGAAAGGTTCGCCCAGATGTATCCCCGGGCCTCCGAATGGCTCGAAGTAAAACATCGAGTGGATCCAAATAGACTCCTGAGGTCGAAACTCTCTTCCCGTCTGGGACTGACTTAGAGATGAGCTTAGCAGTGATAGGGGCTACTTCAGCAGTAGCCATTGAGACGGCAAAAGTGTTCGCCGGAGCGGGCCATGACCTATTTTTGATTTCGCGAGACACGAGCGGACTTAGTGAAGGGTTAGGTTTGTCATCAAAGAGAAACGTAGCAGTTAGAACTCTAAATGCAGATGTTTCTTTGGTAGATGACTTACCGAGAATTAGTCGGGAGATTGTTGCGTCGCTTGATAATGATCCTTATGTTATGTTCGCGGTTGGCGCTCTTTTTGTGGAAACCCCCGCCTCAGAACGCGATTCCCATTTTTTGGAAGTAATCGATGTTAATTTCCGGCATGTTGCTCTCATCATGGAGACTGTT
>NHDJ01000073.1 GCA_002167265.1 Verrucomicrobia bacterium TMED56
CGAATGCAATGATCACATCGTCGGCCATTCTTTTTGTAGGTGGTATTCCTTCGCTAAACTTTGAAATGATTCCGGGAGAAAAATTTTGCTGGTTAAGCCATTCTTCAAGGGCCTTGTCTGAAGGAAAAACCCGGTCTTTGATTGAAAACATACGATCAATTACTGAAATGGGGATAGCCAATTTTCCCTGCTTGAATCGGGAAGCGATTAGAGAACCCTGGGTCATTTTTTGCTTCTGGTCCAGATTTGATTCAATCCAATCATCTATCCACTTGTCCAATTTTGACCCGCGTAGACGTGGGCTGAGCGAAAGTCGGTCTCTTTCTGCTTTAGCTGAAAGGGCAGGGGGGAGATTTACTTTTCGTAAACCCAGCTTTCTCATTACTACTGAGTCCAAAATACGTTCTTCAGTAGGCTCATTTCTGTGCCAAACCACAGATAAAAAAGCTCTTTGACCGTCTGAAATTACGCTACCAAAACCTCCGTCATCCTGACTGGGGATTTCAATGCTCTCCCAAATTTGTACAGGTTCCTGTTCACTGATGTCTTGAATTAATTCAAAATTTACAATGCCTTGCCCATTTCGGTCGGGTCCCCGCCATTGAGGCCAAGAAATAATTTCAGCAAGAAGAGATGCCCCTGCAAATGAAAATAAAGAAAAGAAAAGTTTTCGTCCCATCTATCTCTTTGAAATGATTGACCTTGTATGATCAAGCTAAAGGAACATCTGCAAATTATTTTTTTCCGAGAGCATCCATTCCTGCGTTGATGGTTTCGATGATTTTATCAGTATCGTAGATACACCCTCCCCATGCACCTCCACCCACATTTTGAAGGGTCGCCCAGAGTCTCGTGTCATTATGAATTCTTGGATCGTGGCAAAGTTCTTGATTAAGTTTTCGATTATTAAGTTCTGTCTTGGCAGAGTTTTCATCAAGTTTCTGGTTCTCACTTCCTATGAAATTAATAGAGCCACAAAGTTTTTCTCGATCAATCTCTATTCGAATGAAGTCTCCATCCCTAATCTTACCAATGGGGCCGTTGGCCAAGGCCTCTGGTGAAATGTGTCCGATACACGCACCTGAGCTAACTCCAGAAAAACGGGCGTCAGTAAGGAGGGCGACATGCTTTCCCCAATCCAAATGCTTTAGGGCCAATGCCACCTGAGCTACTTCCTCCATACCTGCTCCAATCGGACCGCGTCCATAAAGTATGATCACATCTCCTTTCTCAATAATCTTATTTCCTAAACCCTTGACTGCCCGAACTGCATCTTTCTCAGTTGAGAATACCTTTGCAGGTCCAGTAAGCCTGTAGACTCCATCGGTATCGACGACAGAAGAGTCAATTGCGGTACTTTTAATTACTGCTCCCTCCGGAGCGAGGTTTCCAATTGGGAAGCATAATGTACTGGTCATTCCCTTAGCCATAGCTCGATCCTTTGAGTAAATTACCTCATTTGGATCAACCTTATCTTGTTTGAAAAGAATTTCCTGAAATTTTTTTCTTCGATCACTTTTTTCCCAAGCATTTAAATTATCTTCTATTGTAAGTCCGGTACAGGTTAGGGCATTCGTTTCGAGTAGATCAAGATCTCTTAATTTTAGCATTAGTTCGGGAACGCCACCTGCGAGAAAAAATTGGGCGGTTGAATAGCCATTAGGTCCATTAGGAAGTACATCTACGAGACGAGGAACCAGTTGATTGACTTTGTCCCAATCTTGAACGGTTGGTCTTTTTAGTCCCGCATGGTAAGCAATCGCTGCTAAATGAATGATTAAGTTACTGGACCCACCGCATGCTGCATGAACAATCATTGCATTTTTTAATGCCTGTTCAGTCATGATCTGCGATGTCATGATCTTATTTTTATGAAGATTTCGCAAAGCTTTCGCTGAACGGGTACCAAGTTCCAGCCATACCGAAAATCCACTTGGTGAAAGTGCGGAATGCGGAAGAGACAATCCAAGTGCTTCTCCTATTACTTGAGAAGTAGCTGCAGTGCCCAGAAACTGACAGCCCCCGCCGGGGGTTGCACAAGTTCGGCAAAGAATTTCTTCTGCTTTTTCTTTTTCGATTTCACCCTGTGCATATCGAATTCCAACTGATTGTGCTTTTCCCGCATCTTCTCCATCAGTCGCTGATAAAGTGACCCCACCTGGAACAAGAATCGTGGGTTTATCTCTCATTTCTGCCAGAGCCATCATCATGGCAGGCATACTTTTATCGCAGGTCGCTATTGCTAATATCCCTTCAGCAGTAGGTAATGAACGTGCCAATCTGCGCAACACCAAAGAGGCATCATTTCGATATGCAAGACTGTCGAACATAGCCGTGGTTCCTTGTGACCTGCCATCACAGGGATCGCTTACATGAGCAGCAAATGGAATGCCACCTTGAGCTTTGATTACCTCGGCTGTTCGTTTCGCCAATAGTCCAATTTCCCAATGTCCAGTGTGATACCCCAAAGCAATTGGAGAGCCATCTTCTTTACGAATTCCACCATGACTGTTAAGAATTAGAAATTGAGGTCCTAAAAAATCTTGAGGACTCCAACCCATTCCCACATTTTGACTCAGACCAAAAAGATCTCCTGAGGGGGCATGTTTAAGTGCTTCTTCCGAAAGTCCAATTGAACCCCTGGGTCCATCGGCATTGGTCTTTATATTAAAAATAGATTTATCAGTGATCGAAAGTTGTGTGCTTTGAAGAAGCTCATCTGAATTCATGGTATCAGAGTGTTCTACTTGTTTGAAATTTTTAAAGCTTCTTTTTCTTAACCAAGAAAAAACTTTTTTTGATTGTTCAACTGTTCGACAGGCATTTGAAATTTAAAATCTATTAGTGAGTTAACGGTAGCCGTCCACTGATTCAATTCAAAGCCTCTAGCGCAGATTGAGTTTCTTGTAGCTTGGTTTGATTATCAGAAAGTTGCTTTTTGGCTCCCTCAACCACTTTTTCCGGAGCTTTGTCAACAAAAGCCGGATTGCTCAGTTTAGCATTTATTCCTTTGATTATGCCTTCCAATGCTTGGGCTTCTTTAGATAATCGTTTCCGCTCCGAGACAAGATCCACTCCTGAGCTAAGATCTAGAAAGAAAGTTCCCAATGGGGTAATGGATGCGGGTAATCCGGAAGGTGCAGAGTCTGCTTTTTTAAGTGCGGCTGCTCCCACCATTGCAAGAATAGATGATTCGTTCTCTCTGATTGTTTCCTCCTGATTTTCATCACTTGAAAAAAAGAATTCAACATTGCGGTTATTTGAAAGATTTCTTTCGGCCTTGAGTGCTCGGATTTGGGTGGTTGTTTCCCGTGTCATTCTAACTTCTTCCAAGCTCTTTTGCTCTAGATAAATACCTCGTTCACTAATCTGTTGATGAATTTGCAACCCTGTACCAGCCGAAAATCCTTGTATACTTCTGTGCGTCGAATAACCCAGCAATAACCATAATTCTTCGGTAATAAAAGGAGTGTATGGGTGTAAGAGTAGAAGGATTTGACGGATACAAATGTCTTGAACCGCCAAACATGTCTGCTTGGTTTGTTCATCGCTTAATCTTGGCTTTGAAACTTCGATATACCAGTCGCAAAAATCAGTCCAAAAGAAATGATAAATTGCATGGAGTACAGAATTGAACTCATATTCAGCGTAGAGTCTTTCAGCTTCATCCAAAGTTTCCGCAAGCCTCAGTAATATCGCGTGATCATCTTTGGAAACATAATCAATTTCAATGCGCCCTATTATATTTCCCAAATCAGTGTTGTCAGCTTTGCCGCCAGACATTTGCCTAAACCTGCTTACATTCCAGAGCTTGTTGCAGAAATTTCTCCCTTGTTCGATTCTAACTTCTGAAAAGCGAATGTCCTGACCTTTGGGAGCAATACTCATGATTCCGTGCCTTAGACCATCAGCTCCGTATTTTGTGATCAATTCTAGGGGGTCTGGTGAATTCCCCAAGGACTTGGACATTTTTCTTCCTTCTGCATCCCGAATGATTCCCGTAAAATAAACATCATTGAAGGGGATGCGTTCCGCAATTTCATTATTTTCTAAAACCTCATCATTTTTTTTCTCTTCACCTTTGAATTCGAGACCGGCCATGATCATTCGGGCCACCCAAAAGAAAATAATATCAGGGCCTGTCACAAGTGCGGAAGTTGGATAGAAGTAATCAAGTCCTTTGTCTTTCATGGGCTCTTCCTCAGGCCAACCCAGCGTGGCTAATGGCCAAAGCCATGAGGAAGCCCATGTGTCAAGGACATCGTCATCTTGTTCCCAATTTTCAATATCTTCTGGTGGTATGGCCGCCACATGCCAATTAGCTGGATCAGACTTTGCTAGACCTTTTCTGTACCATACTGGTATCCGGTGCCCCCACCATAATTGCCTGCTGATGCACCAGTCGCGAATATTTTCAAGCCAGTGCAGGTAAGTTTTTTCCCAACGTTTTGGGAAAAATTTAATGTGTCCATCCCGCACAGCCTGTTTGGCCTCTTCAACCCGAGGATATTTCAGGAACCATTGCTCGGATAACCGTGGTTCGATTGGAACATCTGCTCTTTCAGAAAACCCTACATTATTTTCATGAGTCTTCTCCTCTATCAAGTCTCCTTGCTTTCGCAATTTTTCAATTACTGCCGACCTCGCCTCGAATCGGTCCATTCCTGAAAAATCTGAACCGGCAAGTTCATTCAAGGTCCCGTCACGATTTAGAATATCAAGAAAAGGTAGATTATGCCTCTGACCGATTTCAAAATCCAATTGATCATGGGCAGGGGTGATTTTTAGCATACCTGTCCCAAAATCTTTTTCTACTGCAGAGTCAGCAATGATCGGGATTTCAGCAGTCTGTAAAGGTCTTCTTACCGATTTACCCTCAAGTTCTGTCCATCGCTCGTCTTCTGGGTGAATGGCTAATGCCACATCCCCCATGATAGTTTCTGGACGAGTTGTGGAGACATGTAAATAGTCTCCAGGGCATTCAATGATTTCGTATCTTATTTTATAAAGTTTACTTATCTGAGGCTTCATAATCACTTCCTCATCCGAAAGAGCGGTCAGGCTCACGGGACACCAGTTGACCATTCTCTTCCCACGATAGACATAACCACGATCGTAAAGCTTAACGAATGCATCGATCACTGCCTTAGAATATGCTTCGTCCAAAGTGTGTACATTTCTCTCCCAGTCACAGGAACACCCTAGTTTTTGTAGTTGATTAAAGATAATTCCGCCGTGTTTATCTCGCCATTCGGCGGCATGCTCTAGGAATTTCTTTCGACCCATACTCCTTCTGTCTTTCCCTTCCTTTCGAAGAGCTTGCTCCACTTTTGTCTGCGTGGCAATTCCAGCATGATCTGTTCCTGGCAACCAAAGGACGGATTTACCTTCTTGCCTAGCTCTTCTGGCAAGTATGTCCTGAATTGTGTTGTTCAGAACATGACCCATCGTCAATACACCTGTGACATTCGGTGGGGGAATAACGATTGAATAGGATTCCTTGTTCTGGTCAATTTTACCAGAGAACCATTGGTCGTTTAACCATTTGTTATAAAGTCGATTTTCGACCTCCTGTGGGGAATAGGCTTTTTCCATAAGGCGCAAAAATATCTCAAATTAGCGAATTCTTAAATTTTTGCGAGAAAAAGCTCTGGATCTTCCCCCTTGAAAGAATCTGATTCCCTTTTTCTTAAATAGTGGAGTCAAAATGAACCCCCCTGCAAATCCTCCTAAATGAGCGGCAATAGCTACACCTCCTGCATTTTTCATTGAGTCAGGAAAGAGTAGAACCTGTTCCGCCAACCACAATCCCAGAACAAGGTAGGCGGGAACCATCACAGTACCTATGAAGATCACAACCCAGTAAAAAATTCTGATATTAGCCTTTGGGTATAGCAGTAGATATCCTCCGATTACGCCTGAAATAGCTCCAGATGCACCCACCATAGGTATTTGGGACGCTGGGTTCAGAAATGCTTGTGCCAGAGCCGCAAGGAGCCCGCAACCAATGTAGAAAATGAGATAACGGAATTTCCCCATGGCGTCTTCAAGGTTGTCTCCATAAAGATATAAAAAGAGCATATTTCCGAGGAGGTGGGCAATTCCACCATGGCTAAACATGGAACTAAGCACAGAATACCATTCCCAAAAAATTCCTTCTACAGTGGGGTAAAAAAACTGCCCGAAAAAAGTCGCCGGAATAAAACCAAAATTTGAAAAATAGGTTATTTGTTGTTTGGAATCCAGAGGCATCTGCCAAGCGAAAAAGACCCAGAAGTTCAGACCTATAATCAAACAGTTGATGATCGGGAAAGATCGGGTGGGATTATCGTCCTTGTAAGGAAGAAACAACATGCAGTGTTTAGTAAAGAACGGATTGCATTCGGGCAAGCGGACAAATGATTTGCATATCTCTCAGACTCGAAATACCGTTGTTTTCATGAGCAAAACATCTGCAACCCTTGGTGTTTTTCGAACGGATTGCGGAATCACTTTATCCTTTGGATCCAACACCTACTTTATTGAGTCGAATGATCCCTTTCTAAATATTGCAAACAAAGCTTTGGAGAGGAATGATTTTGTTCCTCTTTATGTAGAAATTGCCAAAAGAGAAGGAGTGGGGCCTGAATTTCGGGACATGCTTTTGGGAATGATTGAACAGTCAGAATCAGGGGACTTAAATTTGGACTCCTGAATTATTTCTCTGAGTAAAATATGCTCAGACATCGATAACTCCGTCATCTTTCTGCCCCTCCTTTTTAGTTGTTCCCTGAAAAGGATTTGAAGTAGCTGAGAATCCCTTGGGAACTCGCAAACTAAATTGATTTGCCAAGGATCTGCGGATACTGGGGATCATCATGGCAAAGCCAAATAAGTCGGTTAGGATGCCGGGTGTAAGCAACACCAATCCGCCAACTAAAATCATTGCTCCTTCGATCAGCTCTTTTGTGGGTGCACGACCTTCCTTAAGTTCGGATTGAATTTTTGCGAGAGTTGAGATTCCCTGCTGGCGGGCAAGCGATGCTCCGATAATTCCGGTCAGCACAATTAATCCAATCGTAGGCATTGGTCCAATTCTTGCCCCCAGCATGATGAGCAGATAAAGCTCAATCATGGGCAAAAAAACAAATAACAATAGCAAGCGACCGAACATTCCTTCCTTTTACGGTGAATAAAGGGGTGTGTCAATGGATTGCAGCCATCTTTTAATCATACTTAACCCATGATTTAAGGGGTGACCTAGATTTAAAAAATCTGTATTATAGAAAACTTAAAAATTATGCATAAATTAGTTTTACTTCGACATGGCGAAAGCCAATGGAATTTAGAAAACCGTTTTACCGGTTGGCACGATGTCAATTTGACAGAGCAGGGTGAACGCGAAGGCCGTGAAGCTGGTCGTTTGCTTAAAGCTGAAGGCTTTGCGTTTGATGTGGCTTACACATCCGTACTGACACGGGCGATCCGGACTCTCTGGCTTGCCCTGACTGAGATGGAGCAAGTATGGATTCCTGTCCATCGGGAATGGCGGCTGAATGAAAGGCACTATGGTGCTCTTCAGGGATTGAATAAAGCGGAAACCGCAGAAAAACATGGAGATGAACAAGTGCTTGTTTGGCGAAGAAGTTACGATATTCCACCACCACCAATGTCTAAACAGGATGATGGATACGCGGGTAAGGATCGTCGTTATGACAATCTTGATGAAGAAAATCTTCCGTTAACAGAATGTTTGAAAGATACCGTGGCCCGTTTCCTTCCCCTGTGGGAAGATACCATTGCCCCACAAATTAAATCTGGAAAAAGTGTGATGATTGCTGCTCACGGAAATTCCCTGCGTGCTTTAATTAAATATCTCGACGGAGTTACTGAAGAAGAAATCATTGGCATGAATGTACCTACTGGGATGCCACTTGTTTATGAACTGGATGAGAATTTAAAACCAATGAACCGGCAGTATCTTGGAGATCCCGAAAAAGTTGCCAAGGCAATGGAAGCAGTGGCCAACCAAGGCAAGGCCAAATAAAAGTTCACACCTGGAATTTGCCCTGCGAGATTAATATTGATATTTTAAGATCATGGAAACCCCTTCTGATAAGCAGAATAAATTGAAACGTGAATACGATGATTCATTTGTGGTCACTCCTGAGTACCGCAATTCTTTACCAGATATTCAAAACTCCGGATCCGAAGGAATGGAGGGAGCTAAGGTTCCCATTCTACAGGTCGGAATTTCCGGATTTCGCTTACCCATGCAATTTGTAGGCCCGGATGGCGAGTCCCTAAATATAGAGACTAGAATTACTGGAACCGTAAGTTTGGACGCTGATAAAAAAGGGATTAACATGTCTCGTATCATCCGTATTTTTTACGAGTACAAAGACGAGATGTTCTCCCCTGAAATTCTNGGCAAGATTCTTCGTCATTATAAAGACCGATTGGATTCACAGGAAGCTAGGCTAAAAGCCGATTTTTCCTACCCAATGATTCAACAAAGTCTACGCAGTGGCTTGGAGGGTTATCAATATTATGGATGTAGTTTCGAGGGACTGATTGATCGTGCNGATAGGGTTCGTAAAATCATCCACTTTGACTTTGTTTACTCTTCCGCCTGNCCATGTGCTTCAGAACTATCAGAACATGCCCGTGAAACACGTGATTTATTAGCGATTCCTCATTCACAAAGAAGTAAAGCCAGGGTAAGTGTTGAGGTACACCCTGACCGTGAGCTTTCTCTTCTGGAACTTCGTGATATGTGTATTCATGCCCTCAATACAGAGACTCAGGTCATGGTGCGTCGTGAGGATGAGCAGGCTTTTGCTGAAATGAACGGAGCTAAAGTTAAATTTGTCGAAGATGCTGCCCGTTTGGTTTACGAGCAATTAGAAGATGACCCCAGGATTATTGATTTTCGTGTTATTTGTTCACACTTTGAATCCCTTCATTCCCACGATGCGGTTGCAGTATTATGCCGTGGCGTGGATGGAGGCTTTCGGGCCGAATACGAAGACTTCGGTAACCTAGTGGTCTAAATCCCTCGATTTCCCATTGTGGGAGAAAGAGAGGGCTCATTCATATAATTCTGTGAGTTTAGAATTCTCCATCCAAAACTCTATTGACTGGATTAATTTGAATTCTGCTCGGATCGATACGCTCGCAGGAAATTGTCAGTGGCCAAATCCCTATTTTTCTTCNGCGTGGTTGCAGGTNTGGTGGGAAAGAGTCGATGGTCCGCATAGNCCNGTGCTAATCATAGTTGAAAATAGTGAGGAAGAGTTGGTCGGTTTCTGGCCATTTGTGGAGCGACCCGGGCTCCTCCGATCGCGTGGAATATGGCCTTTTGTTTACGATGAAGCCAATTATTTTCATCCTCTCGCTCTTGTCGTTGCAATCCCTTCTTTAATGGATGGTCTGCAATCACTGCTTAGACGATACACCTTTGCCTGGATTCCCCTTATGCGAAATGAGTTATGGGAAAAATACTTGGCACAACGGGTGAGGGAATCTTTTTTACTTAGTATTAAGCGAAGCCCAAGGAAGACTTTCCTAATCGAACGATCCAATGAGAGTTTTGAGGACTTTTGGAGTAAAAAAATGGGCAGCAAGTCCCGTAAGTCTTTTCGATATGATCAACGGGCACTTGCTCAACAAGGGAAAGTCGAATTTGAGGTATGGGAGGAATTTTCGGATGTGCGGGCGACGTTGCCCGCCACATGTCTCGTGGAAGTGGAGTCCAGTAAATCCAAAAATGGGGCCGGACTTTTTTCGATCCGTGGCAAACGGGCTTTCTTTTTCGAACTTTTGCCTGAACTCGCAAAGAAGGGAATGGTCAGGCTTTCCATTCTTCGCCTCGATGATCATCCGATTGCCTGGCAATTGGATCTTATCGGGCCCAAATATCTGGCTGTCCATCATTTGTCATTTGACGAGAAATGGAAAAAGTTTTCGCCNGGGCGCCAATTGCTCATACACAACTTGGAGCAAGCTTGGACCGAGGAAAGAACCGTGGATTTCCTGCCTCTAGGCTTTGATTATAAAGAAAAATTCTCGACCGTGAAGGAAAAGGTGCGTGAACTTCATTGGTTTAAAAGAAGTATTCGTGGATGGATTGCTTGTCGNTTAATCCGTTGGAATATGCGAGTGCGTAAAAAAATCCGCCAGCGGAAAAATTCCACCCTAACTGAAAACAATCCGGTCCGCAAAGCTCTCCGCGGTGAAAGGATTTAATTCTAGCTTTGCGGTTTTAATCCAGACGAGTATGATGCTTTTCGTATGACTTCGATAACGGAAGATCTCCATGCCATGCGNGAGCATTATGACCAACCACCTTTGAGGAGAGCGGATTTAAATTCCTCTCCTTTTATTCAATTTTCCAGTTGGTTGGAGGACGCAGTGAAGGCGAAAATCTATGATCCCAACGCCTGTAGCTTAGCCACGGTTGATGGCCAAGGTTATCCCGTATCCCGGGCAGTTCTGCTCAAAGCCTTGGAGGATGAAGAGTTTGTTTTTTACACAAACTACAACAGCCGAAAGGCCAGTCATTTGTCCGGAAATAATCAGGCTTGCATGCATTTTCCATGGTTTGCCCTACAACGGCANGTCATCTTAACCGGCAAGGTGGAAAAAATAGACACCGCTCGGGCTGAAGAATACTTCGCTTCCCGTCCTCTCGAAAGTCGGCTGGGAGCCTGGGCATCCACCCAAAGNCAGAAGGTTNATTCACGGGAGTCGCTCGAAAAGTCATTCATCGAAATGCAGGAGAAATTTGGAGACAACCCGCCTAAGCCTCCGCACTGGGGGGGCTATGCCTTGCTACCGGAAAGTATGGAATTTTGGCAGGGGGGACCAAGCCGTTTACATGACCGGTTTATGTACCGTTTGGAAAANGGTGACTGGACGATCCAACGACTCAATCCATGACTGAAGAAAATTCCAAACCGGTCGACGGCGAAGACTTGGATAAATTACTCTCTATGAGAGGCAAGCCTTTTGCGGACTGGAAAGAGGAACGGAAATATTTGCGTGAAAAATGGGGGATGCAGGGNAGGAAAATCGAGCTGGAANCCGCTGAAACAGATCAAAATGAATACGGGNAAAATAAGTCATGAATTGGGAAACATTCGGGAACTTTGAAGATATTCTTTACCACAAGGGAGACGGGGTGGCNAAAGTCACCATTAACCGCCCTCACAAAAGAAACGCCTTTCGTCCCAAGACAGTTAGTGAAATGTACGAAGCCTTTTTGGATGCCCGGGAGGATCCCAAAATTGGGGTGGTATTATTGATGGGTGCCGGNCCTCACACCGATGGAAAATATGCCTTCTGTTCAGGTGGAGATCAGAGTGTTCGGGGCGATGCAGGTTATGTGGACGAAGGCGGAGTACCCCGTCTCAATGTTCTCGATTTACAGAAACTGATTCGCAGTATGCCCAAAGTGGTGATCGCTTTGGTTGCCGGATATGCCATTGGNGGAGGCCATGTTTTACATGTGGTTTGTGATCTTACGATTGCCGCCGATAATGCCATCTTTGGACAGACNGGGCCAAAGGTCGGAAGTTTTGACGGTGGCCNTGGTTCCAGTTATCTCGCTCGGATTGTGGGGCAGAAAAAGGCTCGTGAAATTTGGTACCTTTGTCGCCAGTATAATGCCGAGGAAGCCTTGGGCATGGGATTGGTCAACAAAGTGGTACCCGTGGATCAACTCGAAGCGGAGGGGTTGCAGTGGGCCAGTGAGGTTATGGACAAAAGTCCGTTGGCGATCCGTTGCCTAAAGTCAGCATTCAATGCGGAACTTGACGGACAGTCCGGCATTCAGGAACTCGCAGGCAATGCTACACTTCTGTACTATTTATCTGAGGAAGGCTCGGAAGGGAAGAAGGCTTTCCTTGAAAAGAGAAAGCCCGAATTCAATAAATACCCCTGGCTCCCTTGAGCGGGCCTATTTCTTTTTCTTTCGGAAATCAGAGGAGGGATCATACTCTTGATTCAGGACCGCCATTTTGGCTTCAGATCGCTTTCTCCACTGCCTCAAATTATTGGCCAGATCAAGAACCATCTTGGTCATTTTCGGGGCTAAATTAAGGTGTTCACCGATATCCTCTTTCACATTATAAAGTTCATACTTCCCAGTTTCAAACACTTCAATCAATTTGAAATCTCCTTTGCGTATCGCACCGCTGGGTCCCATTGAGTTTATGTGATGATAGTGCGGAAAGTGAAAATAGATAGCTTCCCGGTTAAATGAATTTTTTCCAGTTAACAATGGATTCAAACTTTCACCATCCATGTGCTGTCCGGGAATAAGAGGCAAACCAAGTAAGTCAAGAATGGTAGGGTACAGATCAGTGCCCACAACCGGTTCCGATATTTGTGTGCCGGCCTTTATTTTTCCGGGGAATTTGATGATAAGTGGCACGCGGATGCCTCCTTCGTAGAGCCAGGCTTTTCCGGCACGCAAGGGCAGGCCAGATGTGGGCATGTTTGGACTGGATCCCGTGCAAAGCCCGCCATTATCAGAAAAGAAAATTACCAAAGTATCCTTCTCCAAATTCAGAGATTTGAGTGTTTGCAAAATCCTCCCAATGTTTTCATCCATGCTCTCGACCATGCAGGCATAAGCTGGTGAGTCCTGCCTTCTGCGGGTGATGCTGTTCCATACCGGAATCCCATCATCGTGTTTTTGGGTATATCCGAGGGCTTCGGCCTTTCTTTGGTATTTCTCCAGTTTTTCTCTCTTGGGCTGGATCGGTGTGTGTACGGTGTAGTACCAGAAATTAATAAAAAAGGGCTGGTCTTTGTTTTGCTTGATAAAAGAGATGGCCTTGTCCGTAAGTGTGTCCGTCAAATAATCTCCTTTTTTCCCATCCTCCAGTCCCGGCACATTGGTACTTGGATGTCTTTCACTTTTAAAAGGAAAGTAATAAGACCCTGGCTGTCCCATTCTGAATCCCGCAATATTGAGATCAAATCCGTGGTTTTCCGGAAAATGAGAAGTCCCTCTGTCCGTATGATTTTGTAAATGCCATTTCCCAATGTGTACCGTTTTATAGTCATGCTCGCGGAGTGCTTCGGCCATCGAGGTCTCGTCGAAGGCAATGAAACCGTCTGTTTGGGGGGCCGTGAGCTTATATTCTTTTCCCTTTGGACCGGTAGTTCCGCTGATATAGCTTACATTGATTCGGCTTGGGTATTTTCCAGTTAGAATACTGGCCCGGGAGGGTGAGCAAACTGGGCTTGCAGCATACGCATCGGTGAAGAGAGCCCCGTCTTTAGCCATTTGGTCGATCACGGGAGTTTCATAAAATGTGCTCCCATTGACTCCGATGTCGGACCAGCCCAAATCATCAATAAGGAAAAGAATAACATTGGGTTTTGATTTCTTATTTTTGGCAAAAGAGGAAAGAGCCAAAGAAATGGAAAACAGAAAAAGTAATTTAATTCTCATTCTCGGGTTACCTGCGGTCTTTTGAAAAGTCAGCCCTTTGGCCTCGGCAACCCATCTCGTGTTTACCTTGGTCGTAACCCACCTTTCCGGAAACGATGGTGGTTGCAATAGAGTTGGTGAATGTTAAGTGCGGGAAGGGTGACCATCCGCACTTACTGAATAACTCTGTATCCTTGACCGGAGTCTTCCCCTCAGGATCCACTATTACGATGTCCGCCCAGTAGCCTTCCCGTAAATATCCGCGGTCTTTTACCTGAAACAAACGGGCAGGGGCGTGGCAGGCACGCTCTACAATAAGTTCGGGAGTGAAAAATTTCTGCTCACACATTTCAAGCATTAGGAGCAGGGTATGCTGAATCAAAGGCAGACCGGACGGGGCATTGAAATAAGTCCCCTGTTTTTCATCCCAAGTGTGCGGAGCATGATCAGTCGCGAGAATCGAAATTCTACCATCCGCAACAGCCTGACGGACTGCATCCCGGTCGCTCACTTTTTTGATGGAGGGATTGCATTTGATCTGCGAGCCGAGGGTCGCATAACTGCTATCCTCAAACCATAGGTGGTGGACACAAGCTTCTGCGGTAACACGATCATGATCGGGTTCAAAAAGGTCAAGTTCCTCCTCGGTGGTGATGTGCAGGACATGGAGTTTGGCATTCTCCCTTCTGGCGAGTTCCACCGCCATGGATGAGGATTTAAGGCAGGCTTCACGTGAGCGGATATTTCCATGTTCAGAAAAAGGAACTTCATCNCCATATNTGTTCCTAGCCTGCTCTTCGTTCGCCAGAATCATGGGGGTGTCTTCGCAATGGGTCGCAATGATGGTAGGGGCGTTACGGAAAATTCCTTCNAGCACGGTTTCCTCATCGACCAACATGTTTCCGGTGGATGATCCCATAAACACTTTGACGCCCGCAATCTTTGCCGGATCTGCCGACTTTACCGCTTCGAGGTTTTCGTTACTTGCTCCGAGAAAAAAACCATAATTTGCCAAAGAATCACGCTTGGCAATTGCACACTTTTCTTCGATCCGCTCCATATCCAGAGTGGGTGGGGAGACATTCGGCATTTCAAAATAGGTGGTCACTCCACCGGCTACCGCTGCCTTCGATTCTGTATGAATACAGGCTTTGTGGGTCAGTCCAGGTTCACGGAAATGCACTTGGTCATCAATCAGACCCGGCAGGATCCATTTCCCTTCCGCTTCGATTATTTTACAGGAAGAAGGAACCTGCAGGTTGGAGCCAATGGATTCAATCCGCCCATTCCTGACCAGAATATCATTTTCGGACCGGGCTCCTTCGTTGATCAGGGTACCTCCAGTGATCAGTAGGTCAGTCATTTAATCCTGCCTGCCCTATTTCCACTGTCCGCTGCCTATGATCTGATATTTATAGGTACAGAGTTCCTCAAGACCCATCGGACCCCGGGCATGGAGACGGTCCGTGGAGATTCCTATTTCCGCACCCAGTCCAAATTCAAACCCATCGGTGAATCGCGTGCTTGCATTCCAGTAAACGGAGGCCGCATCCACTCCATTAAGGAAGGTCTCCGCCCGTTTCTTATTGCTTGTAATAATAGATTCGCTATGTCCGCTTCCGTATTGGTTAACGAAGGAAATCGCTTCGTCCAAGGAGTCAACCACCTTGATAGCAAGACGGAGGTCAAGAAATTCCTCTGCGTAATCTTCGTCCGTTGCAGTTCGGGTTGTAAAATCATTTAGAAATGTGTCAGCTCTTTCATCCACGAATAATTCGCATCCCTTCTCGATTAATTGCTTGGCTACCCTTGGGAGGAATTCTTCAGCTATGGATGCTTCCACAACCAGGTTTTCAATCGCATTGCAGACCCCGGGCCTACCACACTTGGAGGACACCGCAATCTTTTCGGCCATGTTTAGGTCTGCATTGGCATCGATGAATAAATTGCAGACTCCCTTATAATGTTTGATCACCGGTACCCGGCTGTTTTCCGCCACAAACCGGATCAGGCCTTCCCCGCCTCGTGGAATGATGCAATGTACGTACTCGTCCATCATGAGTAAATGATTCAGAGCTTCCCGTTCGACGGTCGGTATTAGTTGCACCGCATCGTTGTGGAGCGGTGATTCTTTAAGTGCTTCGGTGATGATCGAGGCCATCGCCCGGTTCGAGTGCATCGCTTCCTTNCCTCCCCGTAAAATCGAAGCATTACCGGATTTTAGGCAAAGCCCTGCACAGTCGATGGTTACATTGGGCCGTGATTCATAAATAATTCCGATGACTCCGATCGGTACCCGCACCTTATTGATCTCCAATCCATTGGGTCGATCTTTTGTTTCCAGGACGGCNCCAACTGGNTCGGGCAGTTCAATCAACTGACGTAGTCCTTTGACCATTGAGTCAATCCGTTCATGCGTAAGCCGCAAACGGTCAACCATGGCTTCGGATAAGCCGTTCTCTTCAGCCATCGCCAGATCTTTTTCATTTTCTTCCTTAAGAAGTTTTCGGTTGGATTCGATTCCACGGGCGATCGCCTGCAAGGCTTGATTCTTTTGGGCAGTGCTCGCATTGCAAAGACCTAGGGAGGCANTTCTGGCTTTTTGGGCGATTTGCTCAATTTCTGAGAATAAGGGGTTGCTCATTCAATCTTATTAAGAGAAGTCTACCTCCGGGTGAAGTGTATTCGCTAAAATTTTTGAATATAAACAAAAAAGCCTCACAAAGGAGGCTTTTTTTATACAAATATAAGGTTTGGGTTATTTCTTTTCTTTCTTTCCCTTTTTCTTTTTAGCGTCTTTGACTTTTTTTTCTTTTTCCTCAGGTTTGTTTCCTTCGCCTGGATTTGGACGGTCAGCCATCGCAGCCTTTCTTTCTTCTAGATTTAGTTTCCCATCTCCGTCTTTGTCGAATTTGGCAATCATTTCTTTACGTCTTCCTTCCATGGTCTTCCGGGCTTCAGCTCTTTCGCTCTCGTTTAGCTCACCATCTCCATCCTTATCAAATTTTTCCATTAAAAAAGGGGGTAGTTTTCTTTTTCCCGACATTTTCTTTCTTAATTCTGCCTTCTCCTCATCGTTCAGTTTACCATCTCCATCCTTATCAAACTTTTTCATTACTTCTTCACGGGAGGGACGACCTTCTCCGGGACGGGGTTTTTTACTTTCTTGTTCGGGTTTTGCATGAATTCCAATTGCAATGACAAATACAGAGAGAAATAAGAGAACTTTTTTCATAAGTGGGATCTGGGTTATTGGTTAATCTTTTCCAGTATAACGCCGTGTAATTAAAAAAGTTTCAAGTTGATTTTATTCTTGAAGAAACGGAGCCGTGTATCTTCATTTCCTATATGTAATGAATAATATTAATTAAAAATATAAAAACTTTTAATCTTATTTAATAAAGCGTGGTTAAGTTAATATTTGTTTTCCTGATTTTTTTCGGCGTTTGCACGGATTTTCTTCTGGCAAATAAATTCGAGNTTTTTCCCTTTTCCAATTTTAAAGTATCCAGAGATGGAAGGTCGTCCTTTTCTGAAATTCCAGAATCGGAAAGTGGTTTAGTTTTTAACTTGAGACCGAAAGCAAAAGAAAGTGCGGATTTGAAAAGTAATCCATTTTTTGTGACCCGGAAACAAGCGATTGGAGTCTGTGCAGGAGACTTTGACAATGATGGATTGGATGACCTGTTTTTTTGCCACTCTTTTGGTGGTCACCAAATTTTCCGTAACCTTGGAGATCTCAAGTTTGNNGATGTTACCAAAAAAATGAACCTGTCTTCTCTCTTTTNGGATCACTGGGCTGTGGGATGTTCCTTTGTCGATATCGATGGGGATGGATGGTTGGATTTATTCGTTGCAGGAACCGGTGACCCCAACCTTCTACTGATTAATCAATCCGGGAAGTCATTTGTTGAGTCTTCTGCAAAAATGGGGATGTCCAGAGTAGGTGCAAGTGTGCAGATGGCATTTTCAGATTTCGACCGTGATGGAGATTTGGATGGATACTTGGTCACCAACCGCTTGAGTACTCTTCCAAATCCAAAGCCCGGACAGCAGGTCAATGCCAAGGTGATCAAGGGAAAACTTAAAGTGGAAGAAAAATTTGAAGAAATCTACAATGTGATACTCCATCCGGAAGAAAAATTCCGGGTGGTCAATGCCGGCGAACATGATTTGTTCTACAGGAATGACGGCGGTCATTTTGTTGAAGTTTCCGCTGAACTTGGAATTGACGGCATGGATGAGGGACTCTCTGCGGTTTGGTTCGATTATGATCGGGATGGGTGGCCGGATCTTTATGTGGCCAATGACTTTTACGGACCGGACAGACTCTACCGTAATCTTCAGGGGAAATATTTCGAGGAGGTCACGGATTCTGCGCTTCCGCATGTTCCCTGGTTTTCAATGGGTGCCGATTCTGCTGATATTAACAATGACGGCTGGCCAGATCTCATGACCTCAGACATGGCAGGCTCCAATCATTACAAAGCCAAAATGGGCATGGGGGATATGGCTGACAGTGGATGGTTTTTGCGCAGTTCCAACCCGAAACAGTATATGCGTAATTCGCTCTTTCTGAATGCGGGAAAGGGCAGGTTTTTGGAAGTTGCTCAGCAGGCTGGTTTGGCGAGCACTGACTGGACATGGTCGGTAAAATTTGGAGATATTGATAACGATGGCTGGATAGATCTGCTTGGTACAAATGGAATGATGCAGGACCGTACAAATTCTGATCTGAGCAATCAGAGCAAGGCCCTGAAAACCACTGCAGAAAAAAATCAGTTCTGGAAGAAGGCCCCACCCAAGAAAGATGAGAATTTCATATTTCGTAACCTGGACGGGTTGCACTTTGCCAAGGTGGGGAATGAGTGGGGTTTTGATTTTCTCGGGGTCAGTTTTGGTACTGCATTGGCTGATTTTGATCGGGATGGTGATCTTGATGTCGCAGTCGCCTCTATGGAAGAACCGTACAAATTGTATCGTAATGATCTAGCTGATGGAACAGCTGTAACCATCCGCCTCCATGGTCATAGCAAAAATCCATGGGCAATCGGTGCGACCGTTCGGGTCACCACCGNGCTGGGTAATCATTGGCGGACGCTTACTTCATCCCAGGGCTATNCATCTTCAAATTCCCCTGTCCTCCATTTTGGACTGGGTAAATCTAAAAAAATCACTGAAATTCAAGTCAATTGGCCGGACGGGAAAACTGACAAGTTTAACAACATGCCTGTTAATGCTCACCTGCATTTATATGAGTCGGGCGAAAAAGATCTGCCCATTATCAAAAGATCTCATTCACCAACTCTTTTTTTGGAAGATAATCGTTTGTCAAGTATTCGACATCAGGAAAATCTCGTAGATGATTTTACTCTACAACCTCTTCTTCCCTACCGCTTGTCACGATTAGGCCCAGGAATGAGTTGGGGAGATGTGGATAACGACGGTGATCTCGATTTGTTTTTCGGACAGTCACGGGCGAGTGGTTCGGAATTATATCTTCAGGATTCAGAGGGTTCTTTTGTTAAAAAGGAACAGAAATATTTTTCCGACTCTCAATTGATTCCCTTTAAAGATATGGGATCTCTCTTTTTTGATGCGGATTCGGATGGGGACTTGGATCTTTATGTCGCGTCCGGTGGATATGACCCAGGAGTTCGTTCGCTCTATTTGCGTGACCGACTTTTCCTGAACAAGGGACATGGCGACTTTGTTTTGGGACTCCCCAACACGCCCGATATTCGGGATTCCAGTGGACCAGTATGTGCCGCTGATTTTGATCGCGATGGTGATCTAGACCTGTTTATTGGAGGCCGGTTGGTACCCGGGGAATATCCCAAGACGCCAAAGAGCCGCCTGCTTCTAAATTTNGAAGGAGTGTTTACCGATGTAACTACAAGACTTGCTCCGGGTTTGATTGATGCNGGACTGGTGAACGCCTCTGTTTGGAGTGATTACGATGGGGACGGTTGGCTAGATCTTTGGGTTGTTTCGGAATGGGGTCCCGTAAGGGTATGGCGTAACCAAAAGGGTAAGTTGGGAGAGGTTACACAAGACCTTGGGTTAGATAATTCCAAAGGGTGGTGGACATCAATTTTACCCATTGATTTTGATTCCGACGGGGACATGGATTATGCGGTTGGAAACCTTGGGTACAATACCAAGTATTCAGCGAGTCCTGCCGAACCCTTGGTCTTACACTGGGGAGATATGGATGGTTCAGGTAAGCCCCGTTTGATTGAAGCCTGTTACAAGAGTGGAAAGTTCTTGCCCATCCGTGGGAAGAGTTGCTCGACCAATGCAATTCCAAGCTTAGCACAGAAATTCAAGACCTTTCATGCCTTCGCATCTGCTGAACTTACCCAGATTTATCAACCCCAGTTTCTTCAGCAGTCTCTCCGTCTTGAAGTTAATCAACTGGCTTCAGGAATATGGGTTAACACCGATAATAAGTTTTCCTTTCAGCCCTTTCCTAAACTTGCTCAAGCCTCGACTGTTTTTGGGATGGCCGCGGCCGATTTCAATGGCGACGGGTGGACCGATCTTTGCCTTGCCCAAAACTTTTTTCCTATGCAACCCGAGACCGGTCGGGTAAATGGAGGACTCGGTATGCTCCTGCTTGGGCATGAGAATGGATTTTGGTCTCCGCAATTATCTAGGGATAGCGGACTGATTATCCCTGGAGATGCCACTTCCCTTAATATTGTTGATCTTAATAAAGATTTTCGACCTGACATCGTCGTTGCTAATAACAATGGGGCAATGCAGGCATTTTTAAATAATCAGACAGGGCGGTCATCTTTGCTTGTACGGGTAAAAGGTAAGCCTGGTAACATGCGTGGGGCAGGTGGTCGCCTCCGGGTTATTCGCAAAAATGGCTCTGCTGAAGTGATCGACCTCTCGTTGGGAAATGGTTATCTAACTGGCAATGAACCGCAGGCTTGGGTTCCTGACCACCCGAATAATCCGATCAATTATATTCTACTCACTGACTCATTAGGTCAGCAGCATAAATTGGAACCTGAAATTATGGCAAAAGTTTTAATTTTCGATTTTTCCAAAAAGTGATGGCATCGTCGGTTAACTGATTTTCAGTAATAAGTAATCCTTGGCATTGGCGTAGCAGATTCGCTTGGCTAGACCACCGATCAGTTGAAAATCGTCCGGTACAAAACCTTCCCCCATCCATGTCCCCAGCAAATTGCAAAGAATTCTTCGGAAATACTCATGCCTCGGGAAAGAAAGAAAGGACCTGGAATCCGTAAGCATACCCACGAAATGTGAAAGTAGGCCAACATTGGCCAGGGTTTTCAGCTGTTCTTCCATTCCGTCCCGTTGGTCCAGATGCCACCACCCCGAACCAAACTGCATCTTTCCGGGTATATCTCTTTGGAAATTCCCTAGCATCGTGGATATTGTAAAATTGTCCGCGGGATTGTTATTGTATACAATGGTTTTTGGAAGTGAGTCCTCATTATCCAGTTTATCCAAAAACTTACCCATACTTTCCGCCTGGTTCCAGTCACCGATCGAATCCGTACCTGCGTCCGGTCCAAACTGTTTATACAATCTGCTCGCATTGTTACGGAGCGGACCAAGGTGCACCTGCATCGTCCATCCCTTAGCCTGGTAAAGCCGGCCTAAAAAGAGCATAATGAATCCCGTAAATTGGGAAACTTCTTCCGGGTTGGCCGACTCACCGTTTAACGCATTTTCAAAAATACTCCGTGCTTCTTCCTCGGATGGGAAAGAACTTGGAAAAGTAGGAAAACTATGGTCGGACAAACGGCATCCAATTTCATGAAAATGATTTACTCTCTTGGCCATACACTCGAGGAAATCATTTAAATGATTGATTTCCTTATCTGCCCTAATTTCCAAATTTTCTAACCAGTCAAGAAAAGTCGTGGCATTTCCCACTCCCCATGCCCTGTCTGGTCTAAAGGTTGGAAACACACCAGTTGACACAGCATCATCTGCCGCAATTTGTTCATGTTCTGCAGTGGAATCTGCCGGGTCATCAGTGGTGCAGAGTGCTTTCACCTGAAATTTATCAAGCATTCCACGGGCTGAGAAATCAGGAGCCTGCAATTTTTGATTGGCTGTCTCCCAAATTTCCTCGGCAGTCTCAGGNCCGAATAGGGAATCGATATCGAAGCATCGTTTTAGTTCAAGGTGTGTCCAGTGATAGAGTGGGTTGCCCAGACTGTTTGGAATGGTGGCCGCCCAAGCCAGATATTTTGCTTTGGGATCCCCGTTTCCTGTTACCAGCTCTTCAGGGATTCCATTCGCCCGCATCGCTCGCCATTTGTAGTGGTCGGCTTCGAGCCAGGCCTCGGCAAGATTTTCAAACCGCCGGTTTTTTGCAATTTCTTCGGGTGNTAAATGGTTGTGGAAATCAAGAATGGGTTCACTCTCTGCGTATTCATGAAACAAGCGAACTGCTTGCTTGTTGGAGAGTAGAAAGTCGTCGTGGATGAAAGACATGAAAAGTTTAATTAATCTTAATTCTGACCTTCTTGATCTTTCCGTCAAAGGCAAACTCATCCTTGTAATCTCCGACCGTACCACCCTCATCCCGTCCAACTTGTAGACCATCGATCGGCATCTCTTTGACCAAGCTGCTCACTTTCCCACTGCCCAATTTTCTTTTACCGGAAAATAATTCCACTTTTCCGTCCGAATTCAATTTTGCCAAAACCTTTCCATCTTTCAGCGTTAATTTTTCATTTCCTATTATGGTCTCAATTTTTCCTCCCAGAGTTAGAGCGAAGTGGGGAAAGTCGTTTTTTAAAAACAAAACCCAACCGTGAGTATCTCCTCCCTGGGCGACAAGGACTCCATCTCCCTGCTTTTCAATCTGCACTTCCACCTCGAAAGCTTTCTTTGCAATCATCGGTGCCTGATCCTGTCCGAGATTAGCGTCGTGTTGTAAAGAATATGCCTTTTTCTTACTGTAAGAATTCTTCTTTTTTCGGTTCCATGGCCAAGGCTTGGCTTTTGCTTCGATTGCCCATGCTTCCCATTTTTCTGCCATCTGGTTGGCTCGCTCGGGATACTTTTGACTTAAATCATTCAGTTCTGATCGATCCTCATTGAGATTGTAAAGTTCCCAGGCACCGTTGGCTCCTTTTGCAACAAGCTTCCATTTTCCTATTCGAATAGCCCGGTTCCCCTCATGTTCCCAAAAGATCGGGTTTTCCCTTTTAAATTTGTTTCCGGAAAATGCAGGCTGAAGGGAAACTCCCTGCATGGGTATGATCTTCTTACCTTTTACATTTTTCGGATAATCTGCCTTAGCCAGGTCCACACAGGTGGCCATCAGGTCAATTAGGTGGGCGGGTTGATGGTCGAATTTTCCATAAAGTTTTTTATCGATTCCCTTTGGCCAATGTGCAACTAGGGGTGTGCTAATTCCTCCCTCATGCACCCAATGTTTGT
>NHDJ01000074.1 GCA_002167265.1 Verrucomicrobia bacterium TMED56
TGTAATCAAATATTTGTAATCCAAATGGTTGATGTCAACTTAGTTGACTCAGCACGCTATAGCCTCGGTGAGATTCGGATGATAGATTCTTAGTGCTTTCTAGGCAGTAATGCAACGAACCGGAGGACGGGATTCAAGGGTTTTGCATAGGCCGAAAAAAATAATCAAGCCAATTAGGCTTTGCCTGCTGGTTAAGCTGACACAAATAATAATCAGGACCTACTAAGGAACATATAAAAAGACCTGCTATTTGGGCAGGTCTTTTTATTCAAATAATTGTATTTAGCTGATTTTGATAATTTTTTCTTTTGCTTTGGAAGAATAGGGGAAAACTATTCTTAAGACTCCATCTTCAAGTTTTGCACTACCTTTTTCCGGATCAATTTTTTGAGGAAGTAAAACCTCATAATTCAGATCATTTGCTTCAAATAAATTTTTATTTGATTTATCATTTTTAGCCTCACCAGTTACTTGCAACTTGTATTCATGTAAGGAGATTGAAAGATCATTTCTTTTCCAACCTGGCAAAAGAAATTCAAGTTGCACTTCTGTTCCATTGTCCTGCGATCTGACCTTTTCTAAACCACTCTCACGGGGTTCAGGATATGGTAAGGATGAATCGTTCCTTGTCAGCAGAGAGAATAAGGAATCTAAGCTATTTCCAAATGGATTGATTTCATATTTGTTATTGATTTTCATAATTTTTCCTTGGGTTAGAAGTTTATTTTCCTTAATATTGCATAGTTCGTGCCAATTATAATATGTTGTAATACAATAGTTTATGTAATTAAATAAGACTTGAAGTAGACACTGTGTCTCTTTCTTGGTTTCGGCCTTAAGCCGCAAGAGACAATATGGCTCATTTTGGCGATTGTTATCCTGCTAAGTATGGAATGTAGATGGTTTCAATTGTCCTTCGAAGCCAAATAATTCTACAATTTGGGTAAATTCAGATGCTCGCGAATAATCGCAGTTTTGACGAGAGCCTCGCTGAGGTCAGCTCCCATTATGTTAATGTGGCCCATTTTTCTTCCGGGACGAGCTTCTCTCTTACCATAAAGGTGCAGATTAGCACCTTTAATTGAAAGTATGGCATTCCAATCAGGAGGAGTTTTGGGGTCCAACCAATGGTCACCTAATAAGTTTATCATGACGGTTGGACAGATTAAGTCAGTGGAACCGAGTGGAAGTCCTGAAATAGCCCGTGCCTGCTGCTCAAATTGAGATGTTTGGCAGGCGTTGATGCTATGGTGCCCGGAATTATGAGGCCGGGGAGCGAGTTCATTAATTAAAAGCCGGCCGTCTACAGATAAGAAAAATTCAACTGCCATCATTCCAATGTAATCCATTGCCTCGGCAATTTCTACGGCAGTTTGCTTGGCTTTGTTTTGAATATCTTGGGGGATTCTAGCCGGTATGACTGACACATCCAAAATATGATTCCTATGAATGTTTTCAATTGGGTCGTAGGTCTCCGTATCATTATGATGTCCTCTTGCGACCAGGACAGATAATTCTGCTTCCAAAGATACACATTCCTCGATAACAACTCTTCCACCCTCGAAAGTTTTCCACGCTTCTTCAATTTCAGATTCAGATAAATTTTCTTTTAACTTTAATTGACCTTTGCCGTCGTAACCGAATTCAGCAGTTTTAACGATTACTTCTGAATTTAATTTTTTAAGCCCAGATTTAAAAGATTCCAGATTTTCAGCCAGCTTGAAGTTTACGCATGCAAAAGCGTTTTCAGACAGAAACATTTTTTCTCTCTCTCTGTGCTGGCAAATTGACACGGCTTTACTGCCTGGAAACAAGGGAATTCGTTGTTCAACCTTTTTTAATGTCTCGTTTGGCAGGTTTTCAAATTCAACCGTCGCAACATTTACGGATTTGGTGAATTCATCAAGTGCTTCAGGATCATCAAATGGTTTGTCCAGTATTTTATCTGCTGGCGATGCGGCACCGGATCGGTCTCCCCCAGTCCAAGTCAGGACCGAAAAGCCCATCTTTCTAGAGGCAAGAGAGAGCATACGACCTAGTTGCCCGCCGCCCAATACGCCAATCCAAGCGTTATTCCCAGGATTCATTTAAATTATTCAGAAGGTGGCAAGACGCTGGCTTCAATCTTTTCTTTTTGCTGATCCCTAAAGTTCTGGAGTTTTTCTGAAAGATTGTGATCCGAGTTCGTTGCTAAGATTGACACCGCAAAAAGAGCAGCATTCGTAGCTCCAGGTTCACCAACTGCAAAAGTTGCGGTGGGAATCCCAGCCGGCATTTGCACAATGGAAAGTAGTGAATCGACTCCATTTAAAGTCTTCGATTTAACTGGCACACCAAGAACCGGGATGGTGGTCATGGACGCTGTCATGCCCGGAAGGTGAGCTGCTCCACCAGCTCCTGCAATGATGCATCTTAATCCACGACTCTGTGCCGTTTTGGCGTAATCGTAAAGCAAGTCAGGTGTCCGATGTGCACTCACAACCTTTGCCTCCCACGGAATCCCAAATTCCGTAAGTACATGGGTGGACTTTTTCAGGGTGGGCCAATCAGATTGGCTACCCATAATAACACCGACTACTGGTGGATCAATATTGGACATTTCATAATTTGATAAGAAGGCAGGGCATTCAAGCAAGTTCATTTCTCGAATATGTCTCACTTACCTGCTGATTTTGTTCTGGATTATCAGGACGAATCTGAAGGAAATTAGATATTTTGCATTGATTGATTGGCCTTTACCGAACTAGCATAAGCAAACTAACTAATCAGCCCATGAATAGCTCACTTTCCGTCCGCTTCTGCCTTTTGATGTTTTTTCAGTTTTTCATATGGGGGGTTTGGTATGTGCCGATGTGGTCCTATCTTGGCACTCTTGAGATTGAGGCAGCTTTGAGGGGGACGGCTTATGCTGCCACTGGAGTTGCGGCGATGATTTCCCCTTTTATAGTGGGAATGATAGCAGATCGCTTTTTTGCCACTCAAAAAGTTTTTGCTGTTCTCCACTTGCTAGGTGGAGTTTTTCTTTATGCAGCAGGCCAAGCTTCGACCTGGGAAGAATTCTATCCAGTCCTTCTTTTACATCTAATCTGCTATATGCCCACCTTGGCTCTATCCAACTCCCTTTGCTTCCAAAATATGGATGATCCTCAGAGGCAATTTCCTCCCATTCGTACTCTTGGGACAATAGGATGGATTGCATCTGGTATCCTGGTAGGTAGCAGTTTCTTTTTTGAAAATGAATACCATGCCATTTGGCCAGCTTTTCTTGGTGGTTCCATGCCACCCGAAGAATGGACTTCAATCGCCATGACTTCCAAGCCGTTTATTATAGGTTCTGCTGTTTCAATATTTCTTGGTATGTACTCCTTTTCATTACCTGACACTCCACCAAAATTAAAGGGAAAAAAAGTCACGGCTGCAGAAGTTTTAGGGCTGAAGGCACTGTCTCTAATGAAAAATCGTTCCTTTTCGATTTTTATCCTTTGTTCCTTCCTTTTGTGCATTCCACTGTCTTTCTATTTTCAGTCCGCCAATGGGTTTCTTAAGGAAATGGGAGTTGCAAATTCAGAGGGAGTGCTCACATTAGGCCAGGTTTCTGAAATTTTCTTTCTCCTTCTTGTCCCTTGGTTTTTTAGAAAATTGGGAGTAAAGAAAATGCTTTTAATCGGAATGTTTTTTTGGGTCTTAAGGTATGTTCTTTTTGCGGAAGCTGGTACCGATGCACAACTCTTTTTATACCTGGGAGTTCTCTTTCATGGTATATGCTACGATTTCTTTTTCGTAACCGGTCAATTGTATGTTGATAAAGCCGCACCAGACGATATCCGCTCCAGTGCACAAGGGTTTATTGCATTCGTTACCTTAGGTGCAGGCATGTTTGCTGGAGGAATACTTAACGGATGGTGGAACAGTCGCCAAACAGTTGATGGGGTTTTGGATTGGCAAAGTATATGGTATTTTCCTGCTGGTTTGGCTGCCGTAGTATTGATTGTCTTTTTTCTAACTTTTAAAGAGGAAAATAAGAGCGAATTATCTGCCCAGAGCTAACGAATTTTTCCATCTAAGGGATGGTAAGGTTAGATTAAGCGGCAACTAATTTTCCCACAGACTCAATTTCCTCCAGTACTGTGTGTAATTCAGATCTTAAAGTGTGAAATTTTGTTTTAGATAAGTTGATCTTGGTCTTGGCTGCGTTTTGAAGTTCATTGGTGACTTCAGTAAGGCGTTCACTTAATTCTTCGAGAGTTAAAAGTGCTTGCTCAACCATTTCATTAGCTGATTCGGTGATTGATTCCTGAATCAAAGAAATTTGTGTATTTAATTGTTTCTTAGTTTCTTTCGTTTCAGCAAGTAAAATTCGTTCTTGTGGCACACGCTTGAGTTCACTTGTCATTCCTAACTTAGAAAGTGTCCAGATGATCCACTTAGAAGGGTCCAACTGCCAGGGTTTTACTCCGTTTCGATAATCCCATTGAAATTCGTGGTGATAGTTATGATAACCCTCGCCCATTGTAAAGATTGCAGCAATCCAACTGTCTCTAGCACTGTGGCTTGTGGAATACGGGCGTTTGCCTATCATATGACAGAGAGAATTAATGCAAAAAGTAGCATGTTGCACCATGACTACCCTAGCAACTCCAGGAATAAGAAGACCACCAAGCGCACCTCCAATAGGTGATAAATTACCCGTGTAAACTGCGTACAAATAACCAATTAAGGCTGGTACTCCAAAAGAAACCAGGAAGGAAATAGGATGAACAAACCGATGCTGAAAAGAAACAAGTTTGTCCTTTTTCAGATCCTCAACGTTGTCAAGGGGTGGTGTGGGTTTCAGTTTAAACATCAACCATCCCATGTGAGCCCAAAAGAAACCTTTAGAAATGTCGTAGGGATCTTCATCGGTATCAACATGCTTATGATGTTTGCGATGTTCGGAACTCCACCAAAGGGCAGAATTTTCAAAGGCTGCAGCACCGAACAAGAGAACATATAATTTAACCGGCCATTTTGCTTGGAATGCTTTATGAGAAAATAGGCGGTGGTATCCAACTGTTATACTCATGCCGGTAGAAATGTAGAAATACAGGAACACAGCAAAAAGAAACCAATCCCACCCATAGGTCCAAAAATACCAAGGTACGGCAGTTAATGTAAGAAGTGCAGTTGTCATAAGAAATCCGCTGGTAACCCACTCCACTCGATTAAAAGGTATGTTTTTAAACATAAACTTATCATACCAACAATTCGTAAAATAACGAATACAAAAAATAATGCATAAGCTTGATGCAATTGATTTTATCATTTTTAAAAAAATGCGCTTGTCGAACATGAGCCATTCCATTGAAATAATTCTTGCTCACAAAATCTTAACCGCCTGTAAAAATTAACCATTAAAACAAACAATCATGAAATTTTCTAAGATTCTTTCCATAATTCTCCCTCTTTTAATTTCACTGTGTTCATCAGTTGGGAAGCATCACGAGATTCTCCACCTCCCAGGAAATGATGATCCAGAAAAAGGAAAAACGATTGTTCTCGTATCGGGAGATGAAGAATACCGGACAGAGGAGAGTATGCCGATGCTTGCCAAAATACTTTCACAGAAACATGGTTTCGAATGTAAAGTGCTTTTTGCTTGGGATAATGATAAAAAGTACATTGATCCCAACAATCAACAAGGAGTCAAAGGGTGGCATCATCTAAAGGATGCAGACTTAATGATTATTGGCACACGCTTTCGTCGTCCTTCAGAGGAGGAAGCTAAACATATCACTAATTTTCTTAATGCAGGCAAGCCTGTCATCGGAATTCGTACATCAACGCATGCCTTTACCGGCAATGGAACATTTGGCGGCGATATATCTTACGGACAATTTGGGCCATTAGTTTTGGGAGAGGGATGGGTCAACCATCATGGCAAGCATAAGGCAGAGGGAGCCCGTGGTATTATTGAGGCAAAAAATGCAGCTCATCCTATTCTTAAAGGAGTGACTGATGTATTTGGTCCTTCCGATGTTTATGGCATTCGTCGTCTCACAGAAAAGGATACTATTTTGATGCGTGGTGCGGTTACATCAACGCTCGCACCTGATTCTTCATTTGTGGATTCTAAAAATGATCCCATGCAACCCCTTGCGTGGTTGCACCCTTACACGGCACCAAATGGAAAGAAAGGAACTACATTTTGCACGACCATGGGTGCTTCCGTTGATTTGGTTAGCGAAGATCTCCGTAGAATGCTGGTTAATGCCGCCTACTTTCTGACCGGTCAAGATGTTCCAAATGATACTGATGTTTCTTATGTGGATCCATTCTACCCATCCTTTTACGGTTTTATTCGAGATAAGGAACACTGGCCATCCTTGGATATGCAACCTGAAGACTACGGGTTGGGCAAGAGCCCGGTTGCACCTGAGCCAAAAGGTTCACCCAAGTGGGAATATCGGGATTTCCCGAAAAAATAAAAAATTAGTTGGGCAAGATAACGGAGCGGTTTGTGTCGCTTCCGTTTTTTTTACGAATTTCATCAGCTAGTTTACGGTAGTGTTTGGCTTTATTCAAATAAGTCATCCGAAGGTGTTCGTTATGCGACCGGTTTCGTAAACCTTTACCGCTGTGGGTAGAGTAGGGGGGGCTAAGTCGTTGAATATCTGAAAGCGTTTGATAAGAGCGTGCCCTGGATTCTAATGCCTTAATCTTTTCCTGAGGCGACTTGATGGGTGCATTTGCACAACCCGAAAGAAGATAAGCAAGAAGCAAAATGATCAAATTATTTCTATGGCTACCCATTACAAACATTTAATTCTCAATCAGTCTCTATGCCAGCCTGATTCATAAGATTTTTGGCATCCTTTACGGAAATTCGCCCGGAAGGTAAAGGAAACCCGAGTGTGTCTCCATTTGGAGTGAAGCCATTTCCGTCCAGATCTACGAAAATTGGGTTGTTGTATGCACAGGGTCGTATTCCTGCCTGACCACTGCTTCCATATCCAATCTTCAAGTCTGTATCGGAACCATACGCTACGACAATCAAGTGGGCATCTTCACTAAGGTTAACTGCAATGGTACGGTCAAATTTTAAGATGCCGTCTGCAAACCACTGAGGATGCGATTTCCGGGTGAAATTAAGAGATTCTTCAGCCCTTCCATTGACCAAAACTTGAATGCGGTCGATATCAATCCACGATGCACACTGGACTTTAACCTTTAAATCAATTGAATCATTTGCCCGGGCTAGTCCCCCGGCTAGAACCCCGTCTAATGTCTCGACCTCCAAATATGGGCCAGTTGTCAGAATCATTTGCCCGGCTTTGGCTCTCCGGCTTATTTCCTTCCAATCAATCTTAGCTGGATCATCCGTTGAGCAGCGAATGTATGTGCGCCAACCTCCGACGCCATTCCCATGTACTGTATGAGCGTCACTCACTGCGATACCCCAAGTTCTCATGCCCCGGTTAAGCATCTGTAGCCAGACAAATTCGCGGACAATGTAAACCTGTTCCCGACTTGCCCGCCGGGAAATTTTATAGGGTGCTCCATTTAAAATTTCAGCCGCCCGGTAGTTTTCTGTTTCAATAGCATCAATCAGTGAGAGGATACCTGGATATCCACCATCAGATTTACCGTCCTTGTCACGGTCGATAAAGTTTTCGATCATGTCGGGGTGATTTATATGAATCCAACCGCTCGGATGGTGACCTGAGTGATTTCTCAAGTTGAGTGCATTGATCCGAGGGTCTTTTGTCCAAGAAGGGGCACCTCCATCCTGATGATGATCCTTCGGATTTAAAGGAAAAGCATTCAAATGTGGCCCGGATCCGGTGAGTTCCATTCCTGGAATTGTTGATATTTCGTTTTCCAACCCAAGAGCTTTAATCGTTGGTGCCCAGTCCATGATCCGGTTATGCTCTGTAGTGGGAGCAAACTCTATGTGTTCAGCAGCCAGATTGATAAGGCGATCTGCTGTGCCGCAGATATTGTCACCACTTGGAGTTGAGTGGTTGTGAAAGTCAGTGCTAACCCAACCAGTAGTTCCAACGGATCGCACAAGGGAAGTTTTGATTGTTTCAAATTTACCCTCTTGGATTTCAATCAATTTCTGGAAATGGTCATGCTCAATGCCGCGAGTTACGACAACTTTGTATTTACCGGGAGCCAATCCAACTGAGAAATCTCCGTTTTCTGAATGATACTGATCCACACATCCATGAGCCCGGTCAACTGGTCCAAGTTTTGGGGATGGAGTTCCTTCTATTCCGATAATCTGAGCCTTACAGGGAGTGGATGAGCCATCTTCTGTGGTGATGACAAAGTGTACGCCCGATTGTGCATCAAGTGAAGCGATGGTTTTTTTTAGCACATTTTTTTTAATGGTTACTTTCATTTCAGTAGTTTCCCGACCATTATCCTTGGCAGTGATTTTCCACTCACCCGGAGGCAGGGAAATATTGATCAATCCATTTTCGTCTGGATAGCCGGGAATGGAATTACCATCTTTACTGAAATCGACTCTTGCGGTGGAAATGGCTTTTTCATTCTGATCAGCTACCAATAGAGATAATCTGCCAACCTCACCGAGGATTTCCATTACTCGGCCATATGCTTCAACCGGAGAATTTCCAACTGCCAGATATCGCTTTACCATAACTTCCAGCCCTGGAGAAAAAGTTTTGGTTTTCGGTGGAGTCCTCCCGTTTTCATCAGGAATCCAAACATATGCATATCCGCACTTGTGAGATGGGTCAACGGAGTCAGCCCATTCTACACTTCCAAATCTTCCTGATTCTCGGAATCTTGTCCAACTGTCATTGATTGGACCTGAAATTTTTTCCTTGGTTCCGTTGACTAACTTAGAGGTAATGGACAACCCGTATTCTCCTTCATTTAATGAATATTTGTGAGTTTTAGTAAGACCTCCAGAAAGAGCAGAAGAAACATATGTGATAATTGATTTTTGATCATCTCCAACCCGAATGTAGGAAATCTTGCCCTGTTGCTTGCTGGGGGAAAAAATAGTTAATTGGTCATTGTTTGTTCCTCGTAGAGTAAGATCATAAAGACATCCAGGAGTCACACCATTGACACCCCAGAAAGCTCCCATGTTGGCCTTTCGGTTTGGAGCGCCTCCGCCAATGACGACTTCAATATTAGCATTTCTCAGGACAAAGTCGCCAATGATCCCATCTGCTTCCTTCCCTCCCGGTAGATCAGTTGTGTTGGCTGGAGAGATCTCAATTACTTCGACTTTTGATAGAAGTATCGAGGGCAGAATGGAAACGAGCAGGACGGCAAGAATTTTCATAATAAATTTTATTGGGCTGTCAAATCTTGTCGTTTCAAGTGAATGTCCTGCAACCATTAACTGCCCTTTAGCGATTATTTTTTGGATTTAGACTGACCTTTTCCATTAATCGGAATAGAAATGATTTGAAATGAATAAGAACACACAGGTTATTTTAATCAGGCATGGAGAGACCGAATGGAATCTAAGTGGCCGTTGGCAGGGTCATGCGGATTCTCCTCTGAGTTTACGGGGCGTTGAGCAAGCCAAAGTTCTTGGTAAAAGGATGAAAGCTGAAAGCATTGACTGTTATTATTCAAGTGATCTCGAACGTGCCCGGCACACCTCCAGACTGGTGGGAGATCCATCGGGGTGGGACGCAGCATTTATGGAATCACTGCGGGAGCGTGATCTTGGAGTGTTGGAAGGTCTGACAACCGATGAGATGCTGAAAAAACATCCGGAAGAATATCATTCGTTTCGTAACGAAGGCCCTGATTACCAAGTTCCCGGAGGGGAAAGTTTTCGGCAATTTTACGATCGATGTTCGGGTGCATTGGAAGACTTGTGTACTCGAAACTTAGGTAAGAAGATTGGAGTGGTTACACACGGAGGATTCCTCGGCGCAATTTTCCGTTATGTTTTAAATATCCCGTTGGAGGCGGAAAGAAATTTTGTTCTTTTGAACTGCTCAGTCAACCGCTTGGAAAAAAAAGAAAGTGGATGGAATCTTATCAGTTGGGGAGATGTTGCCCATTTGGATGGGCTTGATTCTTTGGATGATGCTTAAGATTTTTTCCTTCCCATTCCCAAAGATTCTCGGCAGTAAACGAAACTTCTCTCTAATTCAGCAAGCTGATATTCCTGTTGAGCTATTTTACGCTCAATTCCATCGGGAACAGAGAATGGGGTGAGTTCCCTCCCTTTTCTAATAAGTGCCAAAAACCTGGAGTATTCATCAGGTCGGAAGGTGGAGTATGGGGGCCAAAAATCTTTTTCGAAGTAGGGGAATTCTCTGGAAAAACCAGAAATCGTTTCGATTTGTACTGGTGTTTCGGGGCATTTTATCGACCATTCATTGAAGAGTGTGGTCATATCCACGCATCCCTCACCCATGGCAGTCCACTGTACTTTTGCCCCTTTTTCACTCGGCCAAATCATTGAATCCCGAATTCCGCTGCAGACAGCATAGGGAGCAAGGTTTCGAAAAGTTTCCACCGGATCCTCGAGAGTCCATGTTGAATTTCCAGTATCGATTGTGGCTCCCACATATTCGGTTCCTGCTTTTTCAATCAATTCGATCAGTTCCCGACTGTGCATATCTCCGGCATGGTTTTCCACGGCAATCATGATTCCGGCATCCATAGCTTGAGACCTTACCTTTTTGAGGATTTCAATGGTTTTATTCATATGGAGACGAATTCCACCCGGAGTCTTTCTGTCCTTACTGGATCCTAGATAACAACGAGAAACGGAAGATCCCACTCCTTTGGCCACTTTGATCAACAGGCGTAAATGCTCTTCTGCTGAGCCATACTTGTGCTTAAAGCTTTGTGAGGTTGGGCATATTCCACCCGTGCCTGCATGTAGAATGATTTTTTGCTTTTTAACTTCCTCTCCGATTTCTCGGAGATATCCCTCGTCGTGAGAATCATAAACATCCAAGTCAGAGAAAAGAAGGGAATCCACCTTTTGCTTACTCGCATATTCTATAAGCTCGTGAGCTTTCCACCCGAGTCCCCGAATAGAAAAATTATCGAAACCCAAAAGGAGTCGGGTCGATTTACTTTTTTTTGCCAAAAGTGGAGAAAAACCGACTCCTGCCAAAGCAGCGATTGATTTGGAAAAAGTTCGGCGTGAAATTAAATTGCCAAGTTCAGAAATCTTCATCCATTCATTTCTTAGATTCTAACTGATAAGATCAAGTGCAATGAAGGATTTATGCTTTTTTATTTTAGTGAATTAATTTCTCCTAATTATTGATGAAAATCCTCCAGATATACTCGTTTAAGAAAGATTAAAAACATCGTTAAATTTTTTGAAAAATCCACTGTTTCAGGTTATATTAATGTTACATGAAAAAAACACGAGATGTACCACTGGAAGAATTCAAATTCCACTACCATTTGGGTAATTCTGTAGGATCCTCGGACAAATATTTTATGGCTCATGATATTGACGAAGCCAGTGAAATGTTTGAATATGCCTGTACCAAAAGGCACCTGCATCCACATCTTACAAAAGTGGAAATATGGAATCGTTGGAAGAAAGACTGGGAATCCATAGAACCTCTCCCATCTTGCCCTAGTTTGAACTAATCTACCTTTCAGGAAGTTTCAATTAGCTTTGATACATTTGGAATGCGNTCTCCATTGTATTGATATCCCCACAATGTGTGATCACATGTCACGCAACCGTCTATGCATACAACCTGACCCGAAACTTTTGGGATGTTAGGCGGTAAGCAATAGTGTCCGATAAAGACAGGTTTTTCATGTTCCGGATAAGGTTCAAGTTCAAATAATTCTATTTCTNCAGGGAAGCGGTCTGGAACGACAGGAGTCATGGGAGAAAAAAAGCATTCGGAAAAGGGTTTTTCCTTCAGATTCATCCACCACTTCAGCCTTCCCTTCGATCGACGAATGCCAAATCTGTCAAATAACTCCAAGTCCTTGGGGATATTAACCTTGATTCCCGAAAGAATATGTTGAGTTGCCTTGCTGTATGGGCTCTTTTTGATAAGGGTCTCTTTTATGAAAGAATCATCCGAGACAACATTTTCTTTGAGCAGGGCAATGGATGAGAAATGCCAGGCAGCATGAACGATGCGCAGACTATCAAGTTCAAGAAACAAAGGAAGTGATCTCAGCCATTGGAGGAAGGGCGCAAATTCATTGGGAACTGGTTTTCCGGAAACCGCATTTTGGATAAGACGGAATTCATGATTGCCCAGAACTGCTGTGGCCTGACCTTGTTCGCAAAGTGATTTTACTAATTCAAGCACCTTTTCTGAGTAAGGGCCCCGGTTAATGAAGTCTCCGACAAANGCGAGCTTCCTGTCTTGAGGGTGTGCTATGATACTCCCGTCTGTCGTGTATCCTAGTTTTTGGAGGAGTTTAATCAGCTGTGTGTGATGTCCGTGGATATCTCCAATCAGATCAATATTCTTATTTGAGATTTTGAACATATGGTAAGATTACATTCTTCTGATATCATTAGATTGGCAAAATAATTATACTGAGAGNCTAGGTTGAAANAAAATGAAATATTTTTATGATTTCTAGTGATAATTTTATGGTTTCGGGATATGTTACTTATATGAATCAGTCCGAAGATATCCAGCCTACCTCCGAATACAAATTTACTTTCCGTCAGACTGGAAGTGCCTTGTGTTCGGAACGACATTTCTCCGCACCCAATCCCGAGGTTGCACTGCAGATGTTTCAGTTTGCCTGTAGAAAGGATGAGGTGACCGCGGATGAAGTCGGTGTCACGGTGTGGAACAGATGGGCGAATCGATGGGACGAAATATCGTCTGAAGATTCTGCAGACTAGAATTGATTTAGTCGCTTAAATCTTGTAGTTCATCTATACATTGGGGATGTCTCTTTTGCATCCTTTAAAACAAGCATGAACACTCCCTACACCGTCGATCCAAAAGTTGATGGTTCCGCACGGGCAGGAATTNTCTCTTTACCAAATGGTCAAGTTCCCACCCCGGTTTTTATGCCAGTGGGGACTCAAGCCACGGTCAAGGGCACCTTACCCAGAGATCTCAAAGAGTCCGTTAAATGTCCAATTATTCTGGGCAATACCTACCATTTGAATTTGCGGCCCGGGGTTGAGGTTATTCGCAAGGCAGGTGGGCTGAATAAATTTATGAACTGGCATGGGCCGGTGCTCACGGATTCCGGTGGTTTTCAAGTATTCAGTCTTTCCAAGCTTCGTAAAATTGATGACCATGGCGTATGCTTCCGTTCGCATCTTGATGGGCAAGAGATTTTTCTAGGTCCAAAGGAAGCCGTCGATATACAGGATGGCTTGCACTCTGACATAGCCATGTGTTTGGACGAGTGCCCTCCTGCGGAAGCCTCACGCGATGAAGTAACTGCAGCTACTGAACGGACAACCTTGTGGGCGGAGCATTGTCTTAGTCACTGGCAGGGAAATGGATNTGACCTAGATGGTCGTTTACTGTTCGGAATTGTTCAGGGCGGTCGGTTTCAGGATTTACGGATCAAGTCGGCTGAAGACCTTATGGGGATGAACTTTCCTGGATATGCGGTGGGAGGAGTGAGTGTGGGTGAGACTGAAGAGGAGATGCTCGAACAGGTAAGATGGGCGACCTCCGTTTTGCCTCTGGAAAAACCACGCTATGTTATGGGGGTGGGTACGCCCCCCCAACTACTTTCGATGATTGGAATGGGAGCTGATATGTTTGACTGCGTCATGCCGAGTCGAGCCGCCCGTCACGGTATGGCATTTTCAGAATTCGGCACGATGAACTTGCGAAATGAAAAATTCAAGGATGATCTGTCTCCACTTGATGCGATGGGTGACTGTTATGTCTCCCGGGAATTTAGCAAGTCCTATCTACGGCATTTGATCATGGCCAAAGAGTCACTTGCCGGAGTCTTGCTCACTCTCCACAACCTTAGGTTTTTTGTAAAACTTATGGAGGATGCCAGAAGGGAGATCCTAGCGGGGGATTTTATGGAGTGGTCATCCGAATGGATCGCCCGCTATCAATCTGGTCAATAAAAAAGCCGGGTTAATCCCCGGCTTTTTATTGAAATACAGACTAAATCTTTTCTCAGCCCTTGGGTCCTTTTAAATCAGCATCCTTGGGTCCGGCATCCTTTGGAGCAGTGCCTTTCCATTCACAAACATATCCCTTTACCTTACCGGAGAAGTCAGTTGTGTCCGCCCATTTCCCTGTCTTCCCGCTGAGAATCAGGAAGTTGTGGCCAGATGCCGCAGAAGGTTGTTCCTTATCCCAGTTTTTGAATTTAAAAGCATCTCCATTGTCCCATGTCCATTTTCCCTCTTCAAATTCGTCGGTTCCACCCAACCAAATTAGATTTTCCTTGGCCATACGTCGCACAAATTCATTTTCCTGTGCGGTTGAAATAACAACAAGTTCTCCACCGATGTCGTCACAGGCGAACTTGGCTTCCCACCATGTGCTGTTGGTATCCAAAAAAGCCTTGTAGTGGTTTCCGCGAAAAGCTACGGCATCTTTGGGGGGTTCAACCTTATCGGCGAACATCGCTTGAGAAATGGTTAGAGAAAGAACTAGGGTTATAATGGTTTTAAATTTCATAGAATACATACAATCTAATAGCCTGAGATTCTGTTTTCGCAACAAATTTTATAACAGTTTCGAGTAAATTCCAAACCAAGCCTGTTCGTTTGTTAGGCTTAACTAATTCTCCTCCCAATGGTTCAATAGACTAGTTTGAATTTGAACCAAGAGTCTTTGGGCGCTTCGAAAATCTCAATCGTATGCTTTTCTGCCTGAATAATTTCTAATGAATATATTAGTATCCAGTCATTGACTTTCAGAAACCGGAAAAAAGTTGGCATTCATCTCATTATGAACATTCCAGTAATCAGATGATAGATGCTCTTGACGGATGGTTGTGTTTGCAGCATCTTACAAATCTGCATTTATTTGCTTAAAGGTCGGGCCGTAGCGCAGTCTGGTAGCGCACTACGCTGGGGGTGTAGGGGTCGCGAGTTCAAATCTCGCCGGCCCGACCAATTTTTCTTTCCCTTAATGAATAATAAACCAAAAATCGGATGGATCGGACTGGGAGTTATGGGATCTTCCATGGCCAAGAATCTTTTGAATACAGGTTACGAAGTCAGTGTATTCACGCGTACGCATTCAAAGGCCGAACAGGTTTTGGAACATGGAGCCCGTTGGTGCGAGTCTTTAAGTGAGGTGGCCCGAGAAGCTGATATAGTATGCTTGATGGTAGGATATCCAGAAGATGTGGAAGGGGTGGTGATGGGAGAGCAAGGAATTTTAAATGATATGAATAGAGATAGTCTGTTGATTGATTTCACAACTTCGAGTCCAGAATTAGCCGAGCGGATAGCCAAATGTGCGAAGGCAAAAAAAATCCATGCGATTGATGCTCCAGTTAGCGGGGGAGATGTGGGTGCCGAGGGAAGAACTTTGGCGATTATGTGCGGTGGTCCACTAAAAGCTTTTCAAAAAGCGGATCCAATACTCAGGAGCTTGGGAGATAAGATTCAGTATTTTGGTGAGGCCGGGTCCGGACAGCGGGTGAAGATGTCAAATCAGATATTGATTGCATCCACGATGGTGGGGATGGTGGAGTCAATGATTTATGCTGAGCGGTCGGGCTTGAATGTTAGGAAAGTAATTGAACTGATCGGGCAGGGGGCGGCGGGTTGCTGGTCGATCAATCAATTGGGACCACGAATCATCGGAGAGGATTGGATGCCGGGGTTTTACATCAAGCACTTTTTAAAAGACATGAGAATTGCATTGGAAGACTCCTCTCGTATGGGATTGAAGATGGAGGGCGTGGAACTGGCATACCGCTTCTATTCCTTGGCCAATGCTGAAAAGTGGGAAAATGATGGGACTCAGGCGTTGATGAAGATTATTAGAAAATTAAACACAGAGTGAGGAATGAATAAAAGAGGGTTTCCAAAATTTGAGTAACTGATAGAATAAGAATCTTATATTATGCCAACTTTAGTTACAGGAGGTGCCNGTTTTCTCGGTAGTCACTTATGCGAACGTCTTGTCAGGCAGGGCGAGGAGGTGATCTGTCTTGATAATTTTTTCACCGGAAGAAGAAGCAATATTGTCGATTTGCTTGATTTTAAGAATTTTGAACTTATGAGGCATGATGTGGTGGATCCCTTCAAGTTGGAAGTGGACAGGATCTACAATCTGGCATGTCCGGCATCTCCCATCCACTACCAGTACAATCCGATCAAGACGGTGAAAACTTCAGTTATGGGAGCGATCAATTGCCTGGGACTTGCCAAGAGGGTGGGGGCGAGAATATTGCAGGCATCCACATCCGAAATTTATGGCGATCCGGAGGTGCACCCTCAACCGGAGAGCTACCGCGGAAATGTTAATCCGATTGGATTACGATCCTGTTATGATGAGGGCAAGAGATGTGCTGAGACTTTATTTTTTGACTATCATCGTGAAAACAAAGTTGATACTCGGGTGATTCGAATATTCAATACATATGGTCCAAAGATGCGACCGGATGATGGTAGGGTTGTCTCTAACTTTATTGTACAAGCCATAAAGGGAGAGGACTTGACGATCTATGGGGATGGGTCGCAAACCCGGTCATTTTGTTTCGTGGATGATTTGATTGATGGAATGATGGGCGTGATGGAACAGAGCGAGTCTGTGGGTCCCGTGAATTTGGGAAATCCCCGAGAGTTTACGATCCGAGAACTCGCGGAAGCCGTGCTTGGGAAAGTTGAGACACCTTCCAAAATGATTTACCATCCTTTGCCCTCGGATGATCCGACTCAAAGAAAACCCGACATATCATTGGCACAGAAACTTTTATCATGGAACCCGTCCATTGAATTAACCGATGGATTGGACCGCACAATTCCATACTTTAGGGAAATTATTAAAGAGTAGAGATTTTTCATGAATTTATTCAGCCCAATTCAATCCGTGTTCAAGTCCCTCAAGGGCAGGAATCATAAAAAATTCCTAAAAAAGTGTGCCCCATTGGTTAAGAAAATCAATGAGATTGAGCAACAGTATCAATCTCTAAGTACTGAAAAACTGCAGGAAAAGACTAAGGATTTCATGGAGCGCTTTCAAAAGGGAGAGACACTTGATGATTTGCTGCCGGAAGCATTTGCCACGGTTAAGAATGCAGCTCGTAGAATGTGCGGAAAAACGATTTCGGTATGCGATCAGCCGATTGAATGGCAAATGGTTCACTATGATGTTCAGTTGATTGGAGGGATTGCTTTGCATGAGAGACATATTGCGGAGATGGCGACCGGGGAGGGAAAAACTCTCGTTTCCACATGCCCGTTGTATCTAAATGCACTGAGCGGAATGAATTGTCAGTTGGTCACTGTAAATGACTATCTTGCCAGACGTGATTCACACTGGATGGGTGCCTTGTTTGAGTTTCTTGGACTGAGCGTGGGATGTATTCAGAACAGTATGCCCGCCACTAACAGGAGAGAAATGTATGAGAAGAATATAACCTACGGAACGGCATCCGAATTTGGGTTTGATTATCTGCGTGACAATGGAATGGCAACTTGTAAAGAGGACCAGGTACAGAAAGATCACTTCTTTTGCATTATTGACGAGGCGGATTCCATCCTCATTGATGAGGCAAGGACGCCCTTGATCATTTCTGGGCCCATGCGGGAAGACCATCCTTTGCCGTTCATGGAAATGAAACCACTGGTGACCAAGTTGTTTGACGGACAACTTAAGCAATGCAACCGATTGGCGGAGGATGCAAAAAAGGCGTTTGCGGATCAGTCCATTAATGAAGAATCCGCGGATAATGCGACCGCTAAACTGTATCAGGTGAAGCGGGGAATGCCCACTCATCGTCAGTTTATGAGAATGATGGAGGATGCATCCATTAGAAAAAGATTTGAAAAGTTCGATCTCGAGATGAATTCAGATTATAACAAGGAACGGGCACATTCCCTAAAGGAAGAACTTTTATATGTCATAGATGAGAAAAATCAGCAGTCGGATCTTACGGAAAAAGGGAGAACATTGATTAATCCAACTGATCCCAATGGATTTGTGATCCCCGATCTTGCAACCTTGTATGTTGAAATAGACAGAAAAAAAGATTTGAGTGATGATGACAAGCGCAGGGAGCGGGAAAGGGCTGAACAAGACTTCCAAGTGAGAAGTGAAAGAATTCACACGATCTCACAGTTACTTAAAGCATATGGTTTGTACGAGAAAGACAAACAGTATGTTGTGCAGGGCGGCAAGGTAATGATTGTGGATGAGAATACAGGCAGGCTGATGCCTGGGCGGAGATGGAGCAATGGTTTGCATCAGGCGGTAGAAGCTAAGGAAAATGTGCAGATCGAAAAGGAAACCAAGACCTATGCAACCATAACCATACAGAATTATTTCCGCATGTATGAAAAATTGGCCGGTATGACTGGTACAGCGGAAACAGAAGCTGGGGAGTTTCACGATATCTACAGGTTGGGAGTGATGGTCATTCCAACTCACCGTCCTTGTATCCGACAAGACTTGAATGATTTGATGTTCAAGGGGAGGAGGCAAAAGTTCAACCGCGTGCTTGAGGATTTGATGGAAGCCAACAAGAAGGGACAACCGGTTCTAATTGGTACGGCTTCGGTTGAATCTTCAGAGGTCTTTAGCCGTATGCTGAAGAGAGCCAACATTAGACATACGGTTTTGAATGCTAAGTTTCATGAACGGGAGGCGGAAATCGTTGCTGAGGCTGGGCAAAAGGGAGCAGTTACTATAGCCACAAACATGGCCGGACGAGGAACAGATATTAAGCTTGGAGAAGAGGTAAAGGAACTTGGCGGGTTGCTGGTTTTGGGAACTGAGAGGCACGAGTCCAGAAGAATTGACCGTCAGTTGCGTGGAAGATGTGCCCGTCAGGGAGATCCAGGAGGATCAAGATTTTATGTGTCACTAGAGGATGACCTGATGAGACTATTCGCAAATCAAGGAGCATTGGCGAAAATGTTGGAGAAGTCATTTGGGGATGATGATATGCTCGAGCATGGAACTTTGGACTGGTCGATACAAAACGCCCAAAAAAAAGTGGAACAGCAAAATTATTCCATCCGCAAAAGGTTACTCCAGTATGATGATGTTTTAAATCGACAACGAGAAATTGTTTATTCCATTCGGAATGATGTACTACTTGAAGATGAGCCCAGTAAAATAATCTTTGAATTGGTTGAGGAGGAGTTGGATAGCCGCCTGGCATCAGTTCCAGTCGAGGAATTCGAGGCAGGTAATGTGGAGCAAATGCCACAACTTGAGTCATTTATAGCGTCGTGGTTGAATGTTACATTTCCGTTGTCCGCAAAACTTGAAGAACTTACGGGGATCAGCTTTGAGAAAACGAGGGAACTTCTTTTTTCCAAAATCAAGTCTGCTTATGAAGCCAAAAGAAAACTTGAAGACCCGGAACAGATCTTATCACTAGAAAGATATGTGGTGGTTAACTCAGTTGATGTTCATTGGCAGGATCATCTCACTGAAATGGAAGAACTTAGGAGAAGCGTAGGTCTTCGAGGATATGGACAGAAAGATCCATTGAGTGAATATAAGAACGAAGCCTTTCGAGCCTTTGAGGAAATGATGGTGGGAATGAGATCCGAAGTTTGTTCCGGACTGTTCCGTTCTTCCACAAATCTCGCAGCTTTTGAGAATATGCTTTCTTCTTTGTCAGGAGTTGCTAAAACCACCGGCCCGGAAACGGGTAGTGCAGGGTTTGATCGCTTTGGACCCGCTCAGGGAGGAGGGGTGCCGGAGGCACAGGAATCTGAAGCACCCAAAATAGCTATGCCAGTTGTGCGGGATGCACCGAAGGTGGGCAGGAATGATCCCTGTCCCTGTGGAAGTGGAAAAAAGTACAAAAAATGTTGCGGGGCAGGGGTTGCCGCATAATCAATTTTCGAGGAATTCTGCAAGTTTACGCCAATCTGATGGAGATACTTGCTCGGGACGTAAGGATGGAGAAAGACCGCATTCATCGAGCCAATTCATAAGAGTCTTATAAACTGCGGTATTTTCTCGTTTTGCGAGTGATCCAAGTTGCTTGCGACGTTGTGTAAAAATACGGCGAATCAAGTTTCTTGCATTCCGTGAGAATAAGTATGCGGATTTGAGTAGATCCATTCGAATTAGCATCGAGTCAACTGCGGGAGCGGGGAAAAAGCATCGGCGAGAAACTGGATGTTTTTCAGTCAGGGAAAAAGCATTGGAAATGAATATGCTCAGAGCATGATACTCCTTGGTACCAATACCAGCCCAAATTCTTGCAACTGCTTCTTTCTGCATCATTAGAACCATTCTAAAGGGTAAATTTTCTGTGTTTAGCATTGATTCTAGCCAGGCAGATGAAATTGCATAGGGAAGGTTTGCCACAATCTGATAATTAGTGACGAAGGAGGGTAAGGTTCCTAATGGTTGCTTTACCGCATCGCCTTGCGTAATGAAAAGTTTTTTATTACTGACCGCTTTCTCCTCTGCTTCAGATAAGTTTTCTGCTAGCCTGCGATCAATTTCGACAACATGAACATTTTGTCCAAATTCCAGAAGCTTTCGGGTAAGAGTTCCCAGTCCGGGTCCAATTTCCACAACTTCTCCGGACGGATCGAGATTGGCTAGACGGATTGATTTATCTACGATATTTCCATCAATTAAAAAATTTTGGCCGAGTTTTTTTTTCGGGTGATGACCCAATTTCTCAAGCAAAGCAGTTGTTTCCGAAGGACTGAGTGACATACTGAATTTAAGGGTGTGGGCTTTACCTATTCCTCATCTTTCATTTCTTGAATGAATGATTCGGTGTCTTCAGCACGCATAAGAGCTTCCCCGCAAAGTACTGCATCTGCTCCTACATCCCTTACTCTCCAGGCGTCTTCAGGACATAGAATTCCGCTCTCGCTGACTTTAATTATTTCAGCGGGAATAAGTGGGAATAATTCCTCGGTCACAGAAAGATCGGTAACAAAACGAGCCAAGTCCCGATTATTCACCCCGATAATCCGGGGATTGTGTAGAATAGCTTTTTCGAGTTCCGCCTCGGTGTGAATCTCATAGAGACAGTCAATATTTGCATGGTCAGCACATTCACGCAGTCTTTTCAGTTCATCATCGCTGAGTGCCCGGACAATTAAAAGAATCGCTTGAGACCCAGCTTCCACGGCTTCAAGAACCTGAATTGGTTCAATCATAAAATCTTTTCTTATGGTAGGGGTGCTTCTTTGGTGCTGAGTCAGAAAGTCATTTACTTCCCAGAGATCTTCCATCTGTCCTCCAAAAAACTTATCATCAGTGAGGACTGATAATGCATCGGCTTTCGCATTTACATAAGCTCTTGCCTGTTCCACTGCGGAGGCGTTTTCTGCAATCATTCCGGCAGAAGGAGATTTTCTTTTGATTTCGGCAATAACTGACAATTCTTCAGGGTTAGCCAGAACATCTAGGAAGGAAGTTTTTCCCTGCAAACGTTTTCCCAGTTGATTGAGTTCATGATTGCTTACAGGTCTGATCTTCGGAGCGATTTCCTTGCGTTTCCACTCCATGATTTCATCAAGTTTATCCATAAAGGTTTAAGAGTTTAAGCCAGAAAGACTAGAATTAATTGCCAGTGACTGGTCTTCAATGCACAATGTCAAATAGTGAGCGAATTACAACGACTAATAGAAATAATGGCACATTTAAGAAGTCCTGAGGGGTGTCCATGGGATCAGGAGCAAACGCACAATACATTGTCAAGGTGCCTTGTCGAGGAAGCTTCGGAAACATTGGAAGCGATTGATAATGAGGACATGGTGCTGCTCGAGGAAGAACTTGGAGATTTGCTTCTGCAAGTCATTTTTCATGCTCAGATTGCAAAAGAAAATGAGGTGTTTGATATTGAAGATGTTGCCCGTGGTATAGGAGATAAACTTATTAGAAGACATCCTCATGTTTTCGGAGACGAAAAGGGTTCCATTACTGAAGCGGATAAGGTGGTAGACCGATGGGAGGAGGTTAAAGCTGAAGAAAAAAAACATAGTGGAAAGGAGGGTAAGGAAAAGTCAATTTTCAAGGATTTACCACCACGCCTACCAGCCTTGTTGTTCGCCTATGATGTTTACAAAAGGGCCAATAAGGCAGAGATGGATGGACTCCTGTCTGTGAAAAGTAAACGAATAGAAAGTCTTTCTAATGAGCTAGATGCAAGAAGTGCCGGTAAAGCTCTTTTTGAACTGGTGGCAGCCTGCAGAAAGGCTGGTCTTGATCCTGAATCCTGTCTGCGAACTTTCGCTTCAAAGGAAGTGAAGGCTGTGGAAGAACAGATGAGAAAATAGATTAAAAACCACCATGAATAATCGTGGCTTGGTTGAGAGATTCCCTCTGGAAATCGGAGAGAGAACAATTTATTGTATTGTTAGAAAACATCCGAGGGCCAAGAGAGTTTCTGTTAGAATATTATCAAGAAGTGAAGTGGTTTTGGTAGTCCCAGAAAAAGGTAGTTTGGGAAATGCCAAAGAGTTCCTCGTTAGCAAGAGGGAATGGATAGCCAAAAAAACATTTCAGTTGCCGGAAAGAGAGTCTTGGAAAAGTTTTTTTCGCAAAACTCCCAGTTTGTGGCTTGATCGAAAGGAAAGGAAATTATGTTGGGAATTCTCTCCTGACCGAAAGAAGATTACTTACCATGTGGAGAGTGATTTTATCCAGGCAAGTTTCCCGGAAGGTAATGATGAAGATGATATGCTATTCAGTCTTGTAGTAAAGTTAGCCACAATCTACCTTCCCCAGCGATTGGAGCTATGTGCAGAGAAGGTCGATGTTTCCTATGATCGTACCCGTGTAGGGAATCAGAGTTCACGATGGGGATCTTGTTCATCCCGCCGGGTAATCTCATTAAACTGGAGAATCTTACTACTGGATCACAATTTAGGGGAATATGTTCTGTATCATGAATTAGCTCATTTAAAACATATGAATCATTCTATTCATTACTGGCAATTACTGGAAGAATGGGTACCTGGTGCGAGGAAGTTGGACCAGGAGCTAAATAGGCAGGGCAGGCGATTGATGCTATTGGGTGAAAGTTGATCTTGAAATGTGGACTTGAGGATTTATTTGCTCGGAGCCAACCCCAGTTCCCATCCTCTTCTTCCGCCCAAAGAACGAAGGAACGGCATGGCAGGACTATCATCCTCCCCGACATCTACCGGGGTAACTCCGTCATTTCCATAGCGTGCATTGATTGCCAGACCTAATTCGAAGGCGATTTTGACAAGTTCTTTATTACCTGAAAACGCAGCTGCATGCATCATGGTGTATCCATCCTTTGCCTTCAGCATTGGGTTCGCTTTCTTGGATAAGAGAAATTTTACGACATCAATCTTCCCTGAAACGGTTGCAATAATGATAGGAGTTGCCCCAAAAGCATCCCGTGTGTCGACCTTATTTCCGTTTTTGAGCAATTTTTTAATCTCTTTAAGATCACCTTTTCCTGCAGCCGCGTGAAGGGGATGATTATTTTTAACCTTAAGGTCTCCAAGAAGATCGAGTATTTGCATATGACCACCTGCAGAAGCCAAATCATAAAGGTTTGATCCATGAATGTCTTTGGCGTGTGGATCAGCCGATAATGAAAAGAGAATTTCGAGCAGATCTTTTTCACCACGCAAAGCCGCGGTCATGGCAGGGGTTTCACCTTCGTCGGTTCTCGCATTTACATCTGCACCATCTTCAAGAAGAATTTCCGCCGCCTTAAGATTTCTTCCCCAAGCAGCGCTGTGTAGGGGAGTGGAAAAGTGTTTGCTGCGAACATTTGGATTCCCACCGTTACTGAGAAGATAATCAACGAACCTGGCGTTTCCTTTGTAAGCTGCATAATGAAGGGGAGAATGTCCAAAATGATCATTTGCATTTATTAATGCACCGTCCTGCACGGTCTGTTGGAGGAAATTAAAATCGTCCTGGGCAATTGCCTGATAAATAAAGGCATTCTTTTGATCAATAATTTCTTGTCCGATCAGTTCACAAATCGACTCTAATGGATTTTGGCTAAGATTTTGAAAGCGAAAACTTAGGGTAATCTGATTGTTTGCTTTAAATAATCTGGCTTTGGCAATTTTTTCTATCCATCCTAGGGTTTTGAAGTATTTAAAAGGCAGGTTCCGGTTTTTTCTAACGGATTGGGTTAGCGGTAGGACATCCACATCAATGGCTAGTTGGTGGCTCCCGAGAAATTCTTTCCGCCCTTTGGAAAGGGGGCGGATTGGTTTGTCGGAATTTATTTCTCTCTTGTAGTCAGGCGTCGCCACCCAAAGTGAATTGTCTTTCTCAAAGACTTCAATTCCTTTCAGCCTGAGTATCGAGCCAATGGGATTTGATGATTCCAACCCGATGGCAATTTGCCGCCTCAAAAGGGGGTCGGTCACTCCCAATGATCCGATAAATGAAGGATTTAATCTGACCTCGCCCTCGGGTATTCTTTCATTTGGAGGGATTACTTGAGGCGTAAAACCTCCGAGAGAGAATGCAAAACGACCATCAGATGCAGAAAAAATTTGATCTGCAGTCAAATTCAAGCCCGGAATGGTAAATTCGCTGACATCTTGGTTTTGAAGCAATGAACCAAAAAAAGTCTTAAATAGATTGGTCGTAAAAACTTGGACTGATTTTCTATCAAATCGAAAACTTGCAGCAACTGGAGAATCTCCTGGCAAAAGGTCAAGTAACTTGGAATTTGCAGATTCTAGATCAGTTGAAATAGAGTTATCTTCAGAATAGTCCGCAAATTCGACTTTTATATGACCGGGGGTTGAGCTTAGGTGAATTCCACTGGATGAGTTGGTGACCCAATTGTTTGCGGAGAGCATATCGCTCCATTGGCTACTCCCTCCAAATAGTTCTAAAAGGCGGCCTATTCCTGAGCCGTCAAAATAGATTGAGATATCCTTGAGGGAGGAAAGGTGGTTATTGAGGCTGTTGGGTAGCTTGGATAAATCTTTATTTATGGAAAAAGAATCAACTATTTTATCAAGGTAAACATCATTTGGAATTTTATTATTACCTGTTGTGGACTGGATGATTATCATGATGTAGGCAAATTTCCCTTTTCTTCCAATCTCGTAAGGAACTTTGTCAGATCCATATCTGGGAAAAAGGCTTGGTTTTTCTGACAGTCCTAAATTTTCTGCAGTGTTTGATAAAATAACATCGAATAATTTGGTGTCCTTAATTGACGCAAACCCGCCAATTACAGGATCCGGCCTTTTGCTGCCTTCCAGTCTAGCAAACACATGTAAAGGGAGGTTAAGATTTAAGCCGCTCGCGTTGGCATCAATTAAAAATTCTTTTACAGATGGATTGGCGGTACTAAAACTTTCCAGAAGAGGAGACCATGTTACTGAGTTTCTAAGGTTGGATTTTTCAAAAATACTTTTGGCCTTTAATGACAGTAAAATAAAGGAATCAGTTGGAATTGCACGAGCATTGTTTGGAAAAGCGGAGGCGGAAAAAAACGGGAAAATAAAGATGCAGAATATAACCGACTTAGAAATAAAGTAATTGGAAATTTTGAACATTATAAGAACTCAGGTTAATTTAAGACTAGGTGAGGTCAAATTATCTTTCCAGAGAACCAATTTAATCGTAAAAACAATCCAACATGTTTACCGGAATTGTAGAAGGAACAGGCAAAGTGATTTCACTTGAAGAGGAATCGGATTCTTGGTGTTTAAAGCTCCAGTTGCCATTCGATACCCAAAATGGGTTGGAGGCAGGTTCGAGTCTGTCAGTAAACGGTTGCTGTCTAACCTTTCGAGAGCATGGGGGGCAGTATGGTTTGTTTGACTTGCTGGATGAAACCCTTGCAAGGACGAATCTTGGCGAGCTAAAGGGGGGAGATCTGGTCAATCTGGAAAGATCTGTAACCGGAGATGGAAGAATGGGTGGTCATTTTGTTACCGGACATGTTGATACCGTAGGAACCGTTGATATTTTTGAAGAACGTGGAAAGAACTTATATCTAAGGGTTTTGATTCCTTCAGAATATTCCCGCTTCCTAGTGGACAAGGGATGTATCGCGTTAGATGGATGTTCACTAACGGTTTGTGAAGTAGAGACAGATTCATTTGCTATATGGTTAATACCCCACACCCTTGGGAAAACAAATCTCAAGAATAGGAGAAGGGGGGATTCTCTAAATCTAGAATGTGACATACTGGCGAAATATGTTGAGAAATTTACTCTTCCTGTGATTGAACGAAGAAAACCATGAACATCGCAACAGCGACCAGAGCACTGTTGGATGAGTTGGTTCGGATGCGAACGGAAGGAACTGAGCGAATTTACATAGATGAAAAAACAATTCGAGATTTGGAGCTTTTACTAAATAGCAATGCTGCTTCAACTGATTCTGGAAATGAATCTTCGGATGTCTCTAGAGAGCGAACTGCAAAAGATTCATTAGGAAGCGAAATAAAGCAGAAAAAGGACATAACTATAACTGATCATCCTTCCACAATCGTAAAACCGTCAAAAGAGGTGGAATCAAAACTACCATCCCCTCCCATTCTTGATATTCCCAAGGGGAATAAGTCTGAGCAATGGAAATGGTTGGAGGATAAAGTACTTAATTGTGAGACTTGTAATTCAGAACTTAACCCTAATGGCAAGATTGTCTTTGGTCAGGGAAATTTGAATGCAGATTTGTTCTTATGTGGTGAAGCACCAGGAGCAGATGAGGAAATAGAAGGTATGCCATTTATTGGACCTGCAGGGGAACTTTTAATCAAAATTCTGAATGCGATGGGTTTAGAGCGAGAAAAGGTATATCTTGGAAATATTCTCAACTGGCGACCTAGGCATAACCAAAGCTATGGCAATCGCCCCCCGACAAAAGAGGAGATAAATTTCTGTCTTCCTTACCTCAAGGCACAATTAAAAATTGTTCAGCCTAAAATTATAGTCGCACTGGGTAAGACTGCAACAGACGGCTTATTGGGACATGATCCGAAAAGACGTTTAAGTCATGTAAGAGGAAAGTGGTACGAATTTTCAGGAGCACCGATGATGATTACCTATCATCCATCTTATCTGCTTCATAATCCAAGCAAAACGAGTAAGCGAAGGGTTTGGGAAGATTTTCTTCTGGTCATGGAAAAGCTTGAAATGGAAATCAGTGAGAAGCAAAGAGGATTTTTTCTTTAGTTTGATATGGTGAATACGAGCCTGCTTATATTAGGAGGAAATCCACCATCCGAAGATCTTCTTTTTTACAGAGTTGAAGATGCCGATCACAAAATAGCTGCGGATGGTGGACTTATTCCTTTTTTGAATGCAGGAGAGTGTCCAGATGTACTAGTGGGTGATTTTGATTCTGTTCATGATATCAATGAGTTGGACAAGAAATATCCAAGTTTGCAGGTTGTAAGAAAGGATGAGCAAGAAACTACGGACTTCCAAAAAGCACTTGTCTGGATAACTGAAAACACCCAATCTTCTAGAATTGTTATCCTAGGGGCACTTGGGAAGCGGACAGATCATCTCATTACCAATATTCTAATAGCTTCAAATGTGGATGAATGTATTGAGATTACTATTGATGACGACATGGAATGGATGCGAAGAGTGACCCCTTCGTGTCCACTCTCATTAAAAGGCAGGTCTGGTGATTTATTGAGTATTCTAGCGATCAAAGAGTGCTTCGGGGTAAATACAAATGGATTAAAGTGGGATTTAACGGAAGCGAGGATAGGTCCAGAAAGGATTATTGGCCAAAGCAATCAATGTCGTAGCGATGTTGTTGAAATAAAGTGCAAAGAAGGTGCCTTTTGGGTATTTCTCGAAAAAATAAGAATATGATACAAAAAAGCCTCATCTGTAGCGATGAGGCTCTTTTAGCAAATATGAGTTACTGCTCAGCTTTTAAACTGCGGTAGAAGTCCTTTATCAAAAGCTTCTTTAAAGTAAGCATCAGGATCTCGCTTCCAGCGGCGTTGAGCACTGGATGACCAAAGATAAATTGTTTTTCCTTTGTGTTCAACAGTCTTAGAATTGGGATTGATGAAGCGATCGGGGTAAATGGGGCAAAATTTTTGTTCGAGTAGTTTGACTTTCTCTACTCCTAGTTTTTTCTTTTCTTCTTCGGAAAACATCTTAGCGAGCCCAGGGATAGCTTTTATGTAGTAAGCGGGTGCACCATCAAAAGCTTTTACGCAGGATCCACAGCAGAATAAGATTTTCTTACCCATAAGCTCAGAGAATTCTTCGGGGTCAACATCATCTCCTTTCATAATGAGACACTCTTCTGCAAGGAGCGAAGAATTGATGAAAAATAAGACTATTAAAGAGCTAAGTAATTTATTCATATAATTCCAATTTCCACAAAAACTAGGATTTTTCAAGGTTTTCATGGTGAAATCTGAAAAAATAATTTTTAACACTCTTTTCTTGAGGTTAAAGAATTTTACCATGATCATGAAATTTTATTGAATTATTTGACCTCGATGACTCCGCAAGAATTAGAATACTACCGAAGAATACTCGCTCAACATCTTGCTGAGGTGGAAGCTTATCTTGAGTCCAGCAAAGAAGCAGCAGCTGCAGTGGAACCTGATAAGAGTCTGGGTAGACTTTCTCGTATGGAAGCAATGCAAGACCAGCAATTGGTTATGGAGATGAGACGGAGAAAAAAAAGGCAGTTGGTCGAAATTAAAACCGCTCTGTCCAGAATTGAAATGGATGATTACGGAAACTGTATATTTTGCGGTAAAGAAATTTCTGGAGATAGATTGGAAGTTTTCCCAGAATCTCAAACTTGTGTCAGATGCACTTGAAAACTTATGGATGAAATGATTGGTTATCCAACCTGTTTTTTCGGAAAAGTTTCTGATGTTTAATACTAACTTGGCTCGCTCTCGCCCGCCATCTTCGAAAACTCCCCGGTTTTAGATTCTTTCTCATTAAGCGAATAACTTCAGATTCCGTTTTGCCAGTTGTTTTGTAGATTTCTTCAAAAGTTATTCTGTC
>NHDJ01000075.1 GCA_002167265.1 Verrucomicrobia bacterium TMED56
CAGCACGCATTCTTCAAAAGTGGCCCGAAAATCTCTATTGGCAAACTTTTGAAGAAGTAAACATTTTGAGCGCGCCCAGACTCTCGAAATTCTCTGATTGCCTTGCTGACGCCATCGGAACCCGCATCCATATTCGGCCATATCCAAACGGTCGGCCTTCCCAAATGCGAAACTGCCGCGATAGTCTCTTTAAGATTAATGTAATTCTCTTCGTATTCAGTAGTCACCGGATGTTGGATAACCAGAAGATACGTTCCGGGTTGAAACTCCCGCTTGACTCCCACGCCATGCGCTTGGCAAAAGTGGTCGACAGGAGCTAGATCCGAGAGATTTACTTCGCATAGCGCGTCAATACTGGAGGCACCTACACAAAATACCGTCTCTGGAAGCTCTCCCAAGCGAATGATTCTCTCTCTGGCATCGCGAGACGCAGGAAAATGAAGATGTGCGAGTTTTGTAATCGCGTGTCGTATTGACTCGTCAATTGATCCTGAGATTTCACCCCCTTCAATATGCGCAACAGGAATATTCATATATGCTGCGGCCATTGCCACGGCTAGACACTCAAATCGGTCGGCGATGACGACTACGATATCTGGCTGCAGATCACTGAATACGGTCGCGAACTCGGAGACTGCTGACCCGGCTGATTTAGCCATGGTCAAAGGATTTTCTCCCTCGACCACAAAGAAAACCGACCGATCAACAACAATATCCTGGGTGACGTCATCATCAAGAATTTTGCCGTATTTCTCTAAAACCAATCCCCCACCCACGACTACCTGCAATTGAAGGTCGGGATGGTCGTTGATCTCGGTAATCACATTTTTCATTTTTGCGTAATTCCCTCTGGTTGTGAGGACTACGCAAACTTTTCGACATTTCATTCCAGACATTCCCAATGCAATAGCGAGTTTTGTTTCACCGCAGTTCTAAGTCTACGCCCCACAACATTATCGAGTTCGCTTGGAGAAATACCTGTACCAGGGCGCTTGATCCCAAGATCATCACGACGCAATATCTGCGCCTCATCCAGATCTCGTAATACTACGAGGCTTTTTCGTGCCCAAGAACGGTTCTCTAATTCGCGGCTGTTGGGCTCTTTTCTTGCACAACCTATAGCTCGCTCAACATCACGTAATTGCCGAATAAATTGTCCGAAATCTGCGGGCCCGCACGAGACCTTCCAATCCTGAGCATCCTCTAAGCCAAAGTCCAGGGCGATATGTTTTTCAATAATGGATGCGCCTTTTGCGACAGCAGTGAGTGGCACATGATATCCCTCTGTATGATCCGAATAACCCGTTACCGTCTTAAACTCGTCTCTCAGTAGCGTAATTGCCTGCAAGTTAACATCTTCCGGAGGAGTGGGATAACTTGTTACACAATGGAGAAGAGCCAAATTTGGATTCTCGGCCTCGGAGAATAGCGAGACCGCGCCTCTGACATCCTCTAGATTTGCCATGCCCGTCGAGAGAATCGTCGGCTTTTTTGCCTCGGCAATTGCTGAGATATAGGGCCAGTTCCACAGCTCTCCAGAGCCTATTTTAAATAGGGGAACATCCAGCTCCTGCAAAAACTTGAAACTCTTAAGGTCATGCGCAGTAGCAAAAAATATAATTCCAGAGCGCTGACAATACGCCTGTACTCGCGAAAATTGACCAAATGTCAAACATCGACTACCCATCCGCTCGCGCCAATCGCTAGCTTCGCTAGAAAACATCTCATCGAGATCGAAGATCTGGAACTTGACTGCGTCCGCACCCGAATCGACAGCGAGATCGACGAGCGCAAGCGCTTTGTCGTAGTTTCCTAGATGCGCTACTCCTGCCTCTGCAATTACAAAACATGGGTGTTCCGGCCCTATAGAACGGTCACCTATCTTCAAGCATTGCGAAAACNTCATTTCTGAGTTCGCTAATGCCAAGAGACTTTGGGCATCAAGATTTCCTCATTGATCTCGNCTTTGTGCTCCAGAATAAAGATCAACATCTCTTTCAACACTTCCGAATTCAAATAAGTTGGCTTTAATCCGAGAGAATCAAAATTGCTATTCTTGGGGTTATAGTAATGATTTTCACTTTCAACCCGAGGGTTTCGAATATGTTCAATCTCTGGAAAAAGATTTAATTCTGCTGCCGCTTTTTTCACCCTCTCCGCCAACTCGAGTACGCTGAACACCTCAGTAAATTGGTTAAAAATATTCAATTGTCCCTGCTTCGGAGGATGATCAACCGCAAGNGCAACGCATTGTAGGGTGTCCACCAGATTCAAAAATCCACGACGCTGAGTGCCTGCACCGTAAACGACCATAGAACCTTCGATGGCCGCTTGGACAACAAATCGATTTAATACTGTTCCAAATATATGATCGTAATTGAACAGAGTCTGTAGAAATGGGTTGCCCCCCATTTCTTTGGTAAACATTCCGTAGACTGGGCCCTGCATCAGATCGGTGACACACAACCCCCAAGTTCGCACGTAAAGATACAAAAGATCTGTATCTTGAATTTTCGTAGTGTGGTAAAGCGAACTTGCTTGGCGAGGGAATAAAAATCTGTCAGTCCTGCCCCTGTGTGATATCTCCAGATACCCTTCCTCAATATCTATGTTGGGCGTNCCGTACTCTCCCATTGTCCCTAATTTTAGAATGTGAATTTTCGGATTAACCTCTTTAACGGCGTACGCAAGATTCAGGGTACCCAGCAGATTATTTTCTAACGTATACCGAGCCTCCTCATGGCCAATCATTGAATAAGGTGCTGACGGCTGTTCGGCATAGTGAACGACCGTCTCTGGTTTAAATTCTTTAAATACAGAAAGCAATGCAGGATAGTCGCAGATATCGCAAACTTGAAATTCGATTTTGGACTCCTGAATAGAGTTCCAGTATCCGACGCGTTCATTGAATGGTGGCGGNTCGCACAGCGGGGGAACACCCATTTCACGAGTGAGTTTCCTCCTCGCGCCGTTATCGATAGCAAGAACCTGGTGCCCATCACTGGCTAACTTCATCGCCGTTGGCCAGCCCAGGTAGCCATCCGCGCCTAGCACCAAGATCTTCAATGAGTTCTCCAATCATTTAGAGCACCCGATTCTTNAAGGTAGGACACAAGGGCTGCTTCGCTGAGCGGCGACTCAGTCCGGGAAGTATATGCACAGGCAACCTCTGACTCGACTAAGTCCGGATACTCTGAGTCTTGAACAGAATATAGGTCAGTAAATGCAGGAGAAATAACAAAATACTCTTTTAACTCGATAGTTCTCCGCACTTCTTCATCAGTCATCAACTCTTCGTATAACTTTTCTCCCGGCCTTGGGCCAATCTCCTGTATCTCAATATTTTTTGCGTCTATGCCATATCTAGGCGCAATAATATGGATCATGGCCTTCGCAAGAGTCGATACTCCGATAGATCTCATCTTAGTGACGAAAATCTCGCCACCTTTGGCAATGTGAGAAGCACCAAGAACCAGACTCACGGCATCATCAAGCGTCATGACAAACCGCGACATTTCCGATGAAGTAAGGGTGATCGGCCCTCCTTGAATAATCTGTTCAGCAAAAATTGGNACGACAGATCCACTAGAACCTAATACGTTGCCGAACCGGGTAGTAGTGAATATCTGCTCATCCGCTTCGATATTCGCCGCTCGGACTAACTGCTCACCCATTAACTTGGATGCTCCCATAACATTTGTTGGATTCACAGCTTTATCTGTTGACGTGAACACGACTTTGGGTATCTTCGCAGAGATCGATGCATCGATCACATTCTGCAGACCGTGAAGGTTGGTCTGAACAGCTTCTAGAGGGCTGCGCTCACACATAGGCACATGTTTCAAGGCGGCGGCGTGGAACACCACGTCGATTCCCGGGCAAATTACTTTATTCAGTCTCTTGGCATCTCGTATATCACCGAGCACNGCTGAGAATTCACACCCAAGTTGGCGCTCAAGCTCAAACAAACCGGCCTCATTATTGTCTACTCCAATAACAGACTCGGGTTCTGCGCCGACAACTANTCGTGCGAGCGCTGCACCGATTGTGCCAGCGACACCTGTAATCAGGATACGTTTGCCTTTAAATTGAGTCTTGATGCTCTCGATTGTTACAGCCATTACACTTCCTAAGTCGTTTGTTGATCGGCTCGGTTAATCTAGAGGCTCTGCGCCGCCACCGTGCATAGGAATCGGATCGGCTGTCTGAATCTCATACGATCCGATTCAGGTCGTAATGTTCAAAGTGGGTTTGATTTGGCTAAACTCACCTACCCAATCCTGACATAACCGATCTCGAACGCCTCTGCGCTCTCAAATCCAACAGTGGCGCCACGATTTAAAGCCAAGGCCCGAATGTTATCCAGAGATCGTGCATGCGGAGGATCGCGCATTTCGGAGCGGTACACCTCTAAAGCCGCAAATTTAGCATCTATTGTTTCAGTTATATCTACAAACTGAACGGGTCGAAAATTTTGTGGACCAGCGTTGAATGCCCAATCGGTACTAGAAACAATCTCAAAACACAAGATAGTCATAACCGTTGATCCCGGTATCGGCCGACAGGCTGTCATAACTGCCTGATGTGCAATCTTATGGTCAACATTCAAATCAAAAGCAGAATGCGTGTAAACCGTATTTGCTCCGTAGTCACTCATCACCGACTCTATCTCGCCCACCACGGTCAGCAACGGTACAGAATCCATCCGGTTGTCTGGAAAATCTAAAAATATCGGCTCGTCAGCACCTAATATATCGGCCGACCTTAGCGCCATCCCCTTTCGCGCATTGATTTGCTCAGACGAAACCTCTCCTCGCGCCCCAACACCCGTACTCAGAAACAAGATCTTAACCTGATCCCCTTGGTTAGTATGGCGACGAATGGCTCCCGCGCACCCCAGAGCCTCATCATCCGGGTGGGCGGCAACAACCAATACTTTACCCATATTAGCTACCTCTCACCTGAAAGACGGGGCAGATCTGCTCGCCCCGTAAATGAGACATAGGACTTGGCGTCAACAAATATTCCTTCAACTTGGCGAAGACACGCTCAAATGCCTGCAAACTCTCATTCAACACCGTTGGATCAGTATGTGGCGTGCAGAAATTAAATGCAGCTCCCATCAAAATACCATTGGCAATCAACTCTTGCCGCAGCAAGCTGGTGAATCCCGTCTGGTCTAATCCCTTCGGCGGGGAAAGTACCAGGCGCGGCCACCAATCTGGTCCTGNAATTTTAACTTGTGACGCTAATTCATTGGTATCAATTGCCGCACCAACTCCTTTCCTGAGCTTTTTATTCAAGTTCCGAAAAAGACTTGGCGCATCAAGCCGAGATAATTTGTTCAAAGTCGCAACTGCAGCGGCAAGAGACAATGCCTCCCCCCCAAATGTTCCCGAGAAGAATATAGTTGTCATCAACTCCATGATGTCACGCCTTCCAACTACGGCTGAGATCGGCATCCCGTTTCCAAGAGCTTTTCCAAAAACCGAAAGATCAGGAATCACGCCATACCGCTCCTGTGCACCCCCGTTAGACGCACGAAACCCAGAAATTATTTCGTCAAATATCAGTACCACCCCGAACTTTTCAGTTAATTCTCGGACAGCCGGAAGGAATTCTGGATCTGGCTCTAGGACGCCCTCAGGCTCAAGAATTACTCCCGCAAAATCATCTGGGGCTGATCTCAGTAAGTCTTCCAGTGAATTGGCATCATTAAAGTTGAATGGACTAGTGAGATCTTTGACGACACTTGGCACTCCACGGTCCCTTGTTGTTGTGCCTATGTACCAGTCGTGCCATCCGTGATATCCACACGACGCGATTCTGTCTCGCCCAGTGAACGCCCGGGCGAGTCGGACCGCAGCGGTCGTAACATCGGACCCGTTTTTTCCATACCGAACCATATCGGCCGATGGAACCATATCTATCAACTTCTCCGCGAGTTCCATTTCAATTTCGGACGGTAAAGAGAAGATTATTCCTTTATGAAGTTGATCCACTATCGCGTTATCGACATCGACATCGCGGTAGCCAAGTACCAGCGGCATCAATCCCAATATATAGTCGATATAGCGATTCCCATCAGGATCCCAAACATATGCCCCCTCACCATGGGACAGAAATAAAGGTGACGCCCCCTTAACCCAATTCATTGCGGATTTGGAGAAAGTCTGCGAAGCGAGCGGTATCGACCCAAGCGCGCGCTTATAAAGACTATCCGACTTTTCAAAGTTGCGGGNACAGTTATGTTTCACTTCTCGCCCCCTTCAGGCCTAATTCGCTCTTCACTGATGCGATAAACGATCTCCCCATAAGGCACAGTAACATCTGGGAGCTCCGCTGATGACTCGCCGGCTTTTATTACCCACTCAAGATCTCTAAATCCCAAGGCATGTCTCATCCTCACCGTACTCGAAAGCCTTGGATTCACTTCGAAAATTTTTGGACCATTTTCTCCAAATTTCATTTGGATATTTAACGGACCATCAAGACTGGTAGCCTTAATGAAGTCATTAATCACACTTGATATTTCTGGAAACTGTCTTGCACTCATCATCACGGTACGCCCAGCATCGAGTTTCCTTCGAAACACGGNATGGTGTGCTTTCCCACCACAAGCCACCAAAGCACAAGTGTATTCAGGAGTTGCTTGCCCCAAATGCTCCTGAGCGACGTAACTATCGCCAAATTCTTCTTTTAGCCCATTCAATAACGACTCCGAGCCCACTTCAAATATTCCCATACTACCGGATCCCTTTCTCGGCTTAGCAATCATGGGTAGCCACTCTTTTGTCGCTCGGGTAAGCAGAGTTGTGCGCGGAACAGGAAATCCTCGAGGATCAAGCCATTGATGCGTTAGCCATTTATCTACGAACGTGATCACCAGATGATCTTGAGGCATGATTACTTTGCAGGGAAAAGCAGTGTGAGCACCAGCTTTTGCAAGTGCGAGAATCTCCATGTCACTGCATGGCACAAGATGAGTAATTTCTAAAGACAAAATAATTTCAGATAGTCGATCAAGATACTCTGGCTCATCGCCGCGCGGCACCTCAGTAACCGAAGAACAGAAAAACCGGCCCGGCCAAAGATCTTCAGCATCGGTCCCGTAAACCTCTGCTTGTACGAATGCATCTCCCAAAACTTTAGCGGCCGCCTCGCCCAAATCTCCGTTGACCGCAGTTACTAGAAACCGATACGGTTTTTTGCTAGCGGGCATGGCAATCCAATACGTCGCTGAGATACGCTATGTGTGGATCGTGTAATTTGCACATGGCCTGGACAAGACGAACGTCATAACGCTCGCGTCTTAGATTAAAAGAACGCGAGTCGGTATTCCAAATTGCCCATTGAGCTCCGCCTTGGCGATCACGTGGTTGGCCAACTGAGCCTGGATTAAGCACCAAAGTTCCTTCAACGAATCGGGCGTTTGCGTAATGAGAATGGCCATAAAAGACAGCATCACGCTTAAGGTGAGTGAACTTTTGCCAAGTACTCTTGGGTGAATCTGGATATATATACTCAACGGGATTCCACGGCGCGCCGTGGCATAAATGCACTGAGCACCCTGATATGTTCACATCGAACGTATCCGGCAAGTCTGCTAACCAGCTCATCTGGGTTGAGTCAAGCTGCTCTACGGCTATCTGGTGACCAGATCCATACTTTTTCCGCAGGGCATCAGGATTGCTTTCTCCTCTTGCGACGGCAAGAGCAATTCGATCATGGTTCCCGGCGATCGTATAGCCATTCAATTCCCTAACTAGGTTAACAACCTCCGAAGGGGAATAGTAATAACCCACGAGATCGCCGAGCACTAGCCACATGTCTATACCCTCTTCCTTGGCCGCAGCCATCACAGATTCTAGAGCCGGAAGATTCCCATGAACGTCCGAAATAACCCCAATTTTCATAACTTTGTAGCGCCAGTTTTCTGATTCCTAATTGAAATAATGGTTGGAAATCACAGAGATGATATCTCGACTCTATAAACATTTAACGACTCTCTTATCTCCAAGAGCGCCTCAAAAAATGTTCTGGCCTCGGGAAGCGTCTCGGATGGTTCGACGATCATATCTCTACTCACACCTCCAGCACGCATCTGGACTTCGGCGTCTCGATCAATGAACGTCTTCGAGATCAGTTCAAGCATCTCGAAAATAGTTAGGCGTTCCGAGCCAGAAACAAAATGGGTCCCGACGATCCCATTTACTACAACAAAACGTATTGCTCGCGCCAGGTCTTCAACAAAAATATAATTTCTGCGTGCTCCACCTGACCCATAACAAGTTGGCAGCCTCTGGGTTTCGATTGCCTCAGCAATGGCAGTATTTATACCGAGATGTCTAGGTCCCGGATACCCAAATATTCCACAGGGCCTGAGGACAGTGAGTGGACCCAGATATTCGCCAAATAACCGCTCAGCGCTTCGCTTCGCTTTCGCGTAGGGCAATTCGGGGGATATCTCCGAATTGGCGCTAATGAACGTTTTCTCACCGCAAACCAATGATCCAGAAACAAATACAATATGCGACTGGTTTTTTATCGCTATGTCAGTTAATGCTATGACCGCGTCGTGATTAGTGGCACGAAAGTCGTCCATAGAGGCCTGGCGTGAGAAATCTACGTGAGACGCCAAATGGATGATCACATCGATATCGGAAAGGCTGTCGAGTACATTTATCGCCTCGCCATCCGAGAAATCAATCTCCATAAAGCCGCTATTTCTATGACTGGAACGCGCCACTCCGATTACATCAAAATCAGTTTCTCGAAACTGCTGCACCACTGATGTACCAAGGAACCCTGCAGCTCCCGTGATCAACACTCTCCGCCGCTTCATTTCTAGTTTGTACCTTGCTCCACTGTGGTGTTTATATTAGATCTCTAAGTCAAGCAAGCTATACAAAATGCAAATAGACGCACGATTACGTTTTCAACTCAAAGGGAAACATTCGCTCTTTCGAAATCTCGAACCATCGGATATTTCCAGGGAGTATCTCAAAAGTCTCAGACAAGCAGGGACATATCTCTCAAATACTGGCCCTGAAATTACAAGACACCAGCAAAGCGAGTACCTAAGAGCCATTCTTCGCTCAGAAAACGACACTATTTTTGGCCTGTTTGTTGAAAAACGACTCATTGGCACAGTAGGTTGTCAAAATATCTCTCGTAGCTCGGAGGCAACCCTAGGACTCCTTATTTTTCCAGAAACGATCAGAAATAAAGGTTATGGCTCTACCGCAATCTGGTGCGCGTGTCGTTTGCTGAATGCTGACAGGGGCGTTTATTCATTTCGTGCAGGCGTAAGCGCCGATAATTTCGCCTCGAAACGATTATTTCATCGTTCCGGATTTCGTGAAACCAAGCATATCGAAAACGAAAACAAAGTGGTTTATCGGGCTCTAATCTCTGACGTAACTCAACCATCTCAAGTCGAGTCTCCGAAGATTGAGAGATTTCACGATTAAGTTTTTGCAATAAGGAGGGAGGAGGGACGCTGTCTGATGGAGAACAGTCAAACAACTCGATAATCGAACATTTCCACGCACCTATAAAAATCAATTGAAGTTTCCAGAGTGTCTACACGCCCAAAAGATGCGGGTAACGTGTAGCAAGCGAGAGCGCATCTTCCCAACAAAATTCCTCCGGAAGCCCAGCGAAAAGTTCACGTATCCTAGCCAGATCCTGCGAGGTATCCAGTGTCCACCGAACATGTCCGAGGTTTATAGGATTCACTAAGTCAACCCTCTCAAAGTCGCCCCAAAGCAAACCGGGATGAACACCTCGAATGTATGGGGTCACATGCTCTCGACTGAACTCCTCTTTGGCACACTTTTCTGCTTGCAGCAGTGCCTCCAAAGAGAAAACTTCCACGTCCAGCCCGTCCGGAAAAGTTCGGCGGTTACAATTTGAGACATAATCGGCTGTCCCCGACAGGAAGCAGCCAACCGCCTTATCGATTACTCTCGGGTCTGACATTGGGCAGTCCCCGGTTAGTCGAACGATCGTAGAGCCGCCGCTCTGCTCCGCAGCGATTACATAACGCCCCAGAACATCCTTTTCGCTACCTCTAACGCATTTGACACCCAAGCCATCACATAACTCGACAATCGCATCATCCGCTCGATTATCAGGCACACAAACTAAAACTTGGTCTAAAGTTCGGGCCCGCTTTACTCTTTTGATCATTTGCCCGAGAGCAGGCTGACCGCCGATATCCATCAACACCTTGCCTGGCAACCTACTTGACCCGACTCTCGCCTGAATAATCGCAACCACTCTTGCTTGCTGTTTCATTTGCCAGTTGACTGGACCTACTTTGATTGTTTACCCAAGTAGGCAGTCAACGCCGCTACAATCTCGCGACCGATCTTGTTCTGGGCTTGTTCAGTCGACGCACCGATATGCGGCGTTACAAACACGGCGGGGTGGTCAAGAAGTGTGTGTGCATATTGAGTCATTTCCAGAGGATTATAAAATGGGGGCTCAGGATCCAAAACATCAACGGCACATGAGGCCACAATACCACTTTCCAACGCCTCTAACAACGCTCTGTTATTGATCAGAGAGGCCCTCGCCGAGTTAACAATCTTTACGCCTCTTTTCATCTGCGCAAACTCCCCGGGACCTAACAAATCTCTCGAGAATTCATTCAAGCTCGCATTTAGAGAAATTACATCCGATAGCTCTAAGAGATCTCCTAGTTGCTCATAGAAAGTCGCTCCACACTTCTCAGCGACCTCTCTTTTTGAGAGATCATGATCGCTACATAAGACATTAACGCCAAACAGGTTAAGTTTTCTTGCAAGGATTTGACCAACATTTCCAAACCCGATGATCCCGATCGTCTGTGTTTGAAGGTCTACTCCCATCAACACATCCCGATTGAAATTCCTCGACCGTACCGATTCAATCGCCTGGAACATGTTTCGCGTGAGGCATAAAATCTGCAACAGTACAAATTCTGCGGTCGACTCCGCGTTCGCCGCTGGGGCACTAATAAGCCGCACCCCTCGGCGAGCCAGCAGGTCTAAATCGATGTTATCAAGACCGGTACCCGCACGAATCACGACTCTGAGGTTTTTATAAACATTGAGAAAGTCTTCGTTGACTCTAATGGTACTTTTAATGAGAACGCCATCCATCTCGTCGACCTCATTCTCTATCAGGTAGACCTCTTTACCCACCAGATCCACCGTCTCAACGACTTCTTGTAGATTTTTGAGGAATGAATCGGGGATTGATTCAAAAATGCCGAGCTTAAAACTCAATATTTGTCCCTGAAGAGTGTGCTTCTTGGCAACACTTTGACACCATATGGAATATCACGAGTTGGTATAGACCATCCCCGTGCGAGAGTTATCACGTCTGAAAAAATTGGCAATCCCGCTGCTTCTGTCACCGCTACACTTCCACTTTGGCGCGGATTAATCTCTACAACCATCGGCACACCATCACGGTCAAACATCACATCACAATCATACAACCAAGAGAGTTCAAACTGCCGGATTAAGGTCTTGCCCAGTTCGATAAGGTTCTGGTCAAAAACAATCTCATGTCCGGCGTTTGGGACTGCTGAATCAACCCTTTTCCGCGGGACCACATAAATTGGCTCCCCCCGCCATGCTAATAGATCGAGATCGTAAACTGGCTCTACCAGCCGATCCATCATCATCAAAGGAAACTTCGGAAAAAGCTCAGACCACACCGAACGATTCTGATCCGCCAGAATCCAAGTGAGTCCACAGTGCACCTCACGCCTATCGCCAAAAGTAAGTAACTGTTCCAAATCCTGCCGAATTACGACTACCCCTCGTCCACCGCGCTCGGCTGGTGGCTTTAAAACAACATCTCTATCTGACTTAAGACAGTCCTCTAGCCGGCATCGTAAATCATATTCATTTTCCAACTCAATGGTATCTGGAACTTGTAGCCCTCTCTCCCTAAGTATTTTGTAGGTCTCGAGCTTATTTGAAAATATTTTCAACAAGTCGGGATTGATACACGCGACCGAGACTTCAAGAGCTTCAAGGTATCTTTTCTTTTCACTCAGCACCAACGCCTCCTCATCAGACGTTGGGATAACTAAGTTGATCTTCTCTGTTTTTATGATCTCGAGAAGTGTAGGAAAATACGCATAATTGGCACCTACCGGAACTTCATAATACTGATCACAAAAACTGCGCCCGACAGCCACGGGGCTCGCATCGACACCCACTACACGAACATCATTAAATCTGCTTTTCAGTTGGCAAATTAATTCGGGGCCGTATTGACCCCCGACGCAAGTTAGAAGAACACTATAGGTCACTACCCCGTAACCTCAGTAGACCTTAGAGCCTCTCCCTGACAGTACGAATTTTTCAGTTCGCGCCCCACAATACTCTCAAGGTTACTTGGAGGAATGGGGTTCAGATTACACTTTGAAGGGCGTTTCACCTCCAGATCTTTTTCTGTCACTACATGGCCGATTTTCAGTGGTCTTGCTGCTACGACCCACCGCGACATTCTTCTTTTTACCTCTTCTATCTCGGGATCTTGAGTTAGTTCTGCCACACCCAGCATACATTCGACTTCTCGAATTTGGTCTACCATCTGACGAAACTTGCGCGGCTCAAACGAAATATGGTGATCAAAGCCAGGACGGGTTTCGTCCAACGTAAAATGCTTTTCAATTACCTCTGCTCCCAATGCGACCGCCGCAGGTACAGTCAGACTTTCTATTGAATGATCAGAATACCCAACCTGCATCCCATATCTCGCTTTTAGCCAGGCAAGGCGGCTCAGATTAATATCTTGCGCAGGGGTAGGATAGATCGATCTACAATGCAGTAAAGAACATTGTTTTTTCGGAAGCTCTGACAAAAGGTGTACCGCATCATCTATATCGTTGGTGTCCGCCATACCCGTGGACACATA
>NHDJ01000076.1 GCA_002167265.1 Verrucomicrobia bacterium TMED56
GACTTGCATGTCTTAACCATGCCGCCAGCGTTCACTCTGAGCCAGGATCAAACTCTCCAAAAGAGAGTTGTGCGTTTTCACGCACAGGCTCGAGTCAAAACGACTCGTTGTTTATCAAAAAAATATGACCGGTGACCCATCTATAAATAGATCACACAAAATAACTTTCAAAGAACAACCCGAAAATCGGGGAAAGCTTTCCAAAGAATCATTATACAACAATTTGGTCAAGTTTTTTTTGAAAAATAATGATTGGCGAAAAATCACAGAATTTAATTTCCATAACCCCACTGATGCTTTACCTTTTCCGGAAAAGATTCAAACCACCCGCTCTCCCCGTTCATACTTAAGTCTTTAAACCATTTTGAAGTCTGAGGGTCATAATGCCATGGATATGCGTACCTACTTGTCCATAACCATCCACCCTTAAAATGATAAAAAATCCAATTATTGTAGGATCCATCTCCTGCCGGATATAACCAACCATGATCCAAATGAAAAACCCATGTATGGGGAGATTGATAAAATAATCCGTACCAGTCCAATTGATACCACCGATTAAAGTTATAGCTTTTACGATCAAACCACAACTCGTCATCAAATTTTCCGCGAACTGTTCTTAATCCAATAGTTTTGGCATTTCGGTGGGGAAACTCGACTCCTCTGTATGCAACTCTCAAAACATCCCCGACATCATTGGGGTCGCTTTTATAACCGCCACCACGATGGACTTTTTTTTCCCAAGTTGAATCTGGTAAAGTGGCAGATGTTCCATAAATTATTCCAGATTCTTCTTCCGAAAAATCAGGTCCCATTGAATTACTAAGTTTCGAAAGAGGATTAGAGTACCATGCAGAATCATACCAATCCCAGCACCACTCGCTAACATTTCCAATCATATCATAAAACCCAAGTTTGTTTTGTCGATCAGAAGACTGCCTTAGTTCTCCACCATTACTATTGAATGCAGAAATTATTTCCTGAAACCCGTTGTAGTAAGCAACGGGTGCAATGCCATCATCAAATGGATCGCCACTAAGTTTGTAATTAGCAAAGTCTCCCGATAACCCATAACCCCAAGGATAGTCATGGGCTATATTGGTAACTCCTCCTCGAGCAGCTTTTTCCCACTCAGCTTCGGTGGGTAATCGATATCCGCTGGCAGATGTGTTGATTTGCGATGTCGAGAAATGAATCTCTCCAGAACGAAAAACTTCAATTAATGATCCATCGGTGTAGTAAACCGGTTTCCTTCCCATAAATTCTGATCTGGCGTTGCACCATTTTAAGCAATCAAACCAATTTATATTGTTCATGGGGTAATCATCTTGATCACGACTCGTAAACCATGAAGGCCCCTTCATAGGAAAATTTTGATTTTCGCTGAATTCATATCCTCTAGAAAGTGCCCAGTCTCTCACTGTTTGCCATCTTTTAAGTGTAATCTCAGTTCTATCCATGAAATAGGCGGAAACGAATAATGCATGTCTAGGTTTCTCGTCAGTGAGTTCATTGTCATCCCCCATATAAAAAGCACCTTGGGTTACCGAGATCATATCTTCGTAAGCAAAAGCTGGCACAAAAAAGCCCGCAACGAAGCACAAAAACAATACACTACACTTACTCACTGAGGTATAGCTAAGTCCAAGTTTAGCATGCATACAATCAAAAATGTAAATACACGGTTGGAATTAAAATATCAGAAATGATTTTAAAACCACCCCGTAAACCTGAATATTTCTGAGATTATTTAAAAATAAAAAGGCCATGCGACGATTGTGAGTCGCCAAAAAACTACTTTTAGAAAAGGTGAAATGTTTATCTCTTGCGAGAAAACTTATTTTGGAATTTTTCTACTCTGCCTGCAGTGTCGACGAAGCGTTTTTCACCGGTGTAAGCAGGATGAGAGTCCATTGTGACATCTCTTACAATAACATGATGATCAATCCCGTCTATGTTTTCACTTTTTTTGGAAGATGCAGTTGATCTAGATGTAAATTTCTTACCAGTTGAAACATCGACAAAACAAACTGGATTTAGGGTGGGGTGAATATCTTTTTTCAACTTAATTACCCCTGCCTAGCTTTAAACCTTGGATTGGTTTTGTTTATTACGTAAAGGCGTCCCCTGCGGCGAACAACCTTACAATCTGGATGTCTATTTTTGAGAGTTTTAATCGATGAAGCGACTTTCATATTTATAAATAAACCAATTTAATCAACTTTGGTCAATATATTAATCGAGCAACTTTTTTGATTGTAGAAGTAACAAAATTTTTGTATAGATTCATTATGTCTGCTGATACAAACCCTGATGCTAAAAGCAAAAACCCTGAGAATTATTCCTTTTGGGATAAAGATGCGTTAAGTAAATATACTACCGATACAGGTAAGATATTGCCTAGAAAGTACACGAATCTTACTCCTCATCAACAAAGAACAGTCTCAAAGCTAATTAAAAAAGCCAGGCACATGCAATTAATGAGTTAATCCCTAGACTTGATTGCAAGTTTTCTAGAGTGTTGTGAAACACTTTCAAACAATGGTGTGGTCGCAATCCACACAGAAACAGTCTACGGATTAGCAGCTAATGCTCTTTCTGAAGGTGCAGTAAGAAAAATATATGAATTGAAGGGTCGCCCTAAACAAAACCCACTTATTGTTCATATCTTTTCTTCCCAAGATGCTTCTAAAATAGCTCACACAACATCCATTTTTTACAAATTGTCTGAAAGATTTTGGCCTGGTCCTTTAAGTTTTGTTCTTCCGGCACGAGAAAATATTCCCCTGCTTACAAGAGCTGGTTTGCCGACAGTTGCCTTACGATCTCCCCAAAGTAAGGTTTTCAGAAAAACACTTGAAAGTACCGGCCTTTTTCTGGCTGCACCTAGTGCGAACCCATCGAACAGAATCAGTCCAACTAACGCTGATCATGTAATTGATGGTTTTAAAGACAACTGCCCGCAAATTTTAGATGGAGGAGATTGTCATGTTGGAATCGAATCAACCGTCCTGGACTTAACCACGAATAATCCCACTATTTTACGACCAGGTCCAGTAGGAAAGGCCGCATTAGAGAATCATCTAGGCATAAAAGTCAACAGTATGCCAAGTGAAGATTTATTCCTTAAAAAATCCCCGGGTATGACAAGTCTCCACTATGCCCCGCTAACGCCTACTTTTATTTTTAAAGATTTTAAAAGTTTAGCATCTCGCATGATTGAACGGAATCAAGTTGTTTTACTTCCATTCAAATCATTCGAATCAAAAATATTAAGAAAAGAAAAAGTTTTTTCTTTTGCAGATTCCAACTCACTTTTGGAAGTAAGTAGAAAACTATATTCAAAACTTCATTTCGTTGATAAGATGAAAGCTTCCTCAATATTGACATGTCTATTTCCCGAAAATGACCAACTTGCAGTGGCAATTAATGACAGACTTAGAAGAACAGGGAAACTAATTTGCGAGTAGCAAAGTTTCTTCTTGTTTTCATTGAAGGAAATTGAAAAACTATAAGGCACATGAGAATCTTCATTAAAACTTCATTTTTCGGAATTTTCTTCTATTTCGCATTTAGTCAGTATTCGTTCAATCAAAGTCCTGAAGACTTGAGAGATCCAGAATTTTTGGTGGAGCAGTACAATACACTGGTCGACAAACACAACGCATTAATTGAGAAAACCCGAACTTTGATAGCATCACAAGCAAAGCCTCAATTAAATAATGAGATCGATCCAAATATTTCAAAAAAACTGAGTGATGCTATTTCTCAGATCGTTATTTTAGAATCACAAATAGAGTCTTTCAGGAACAGTCGNACAAGACCTAACGGCAATCGTTATCTTGAAGAAACAAATTCTAGACTTCAAAGGCAGCTTCAAGAATTGAAAACCGATGAGCAAGAACTTGCCCAATTAGCCAAAGAACTTACCAATGAAAACAGACGCCTTATTAACGAGAAAAAGACTAGAGAAGCAGAAGAAAAAGGAAAATATACTAAAATAAGAAACCTTGAATTGAGTAGATCTACATTACAGAGGANGGCAGATAATTTGGACTCNGAAAATAAATCCCTGGATACCGAAAATAAAAAAGTACAAATTGAAAACGATCGCTTAAAAACTGAAATTGCGAAGCTGAGCCAAAAATTGGCTAACGCATCAGTTGATCTAGAAAACGGCAAAAAAAGAGTTTTGGATTATGAAGCTATGATTAAATCCCAAGAAAAATCATTAGATGCATTTGATGATGATGAGAAACAGTATCAAAATGAAATCGTTACGCTTAAAAGCGAAATTGCTCGTCTAAGTGGAGTGGAAGAACTCCTCAGTGACAGAATTTCCTATTTGGAAAAAGAAAACGGTAATTTTTTAAACGAAATTCGAGAAAAAGAAATTGAATCAGACGCATTTCGAAGCGAAATAGAAGACACTAGAAACTTCAATAATGAACTTAAATTTTCTCTTGCACGCTTAACTGAAACCAAAAACTCAGTTGATAACATAAAGGATAGCTTGGAAAAGGAAGTGGACAGATTATCAGGAGAAAACAGCACACTAAAAGAGAATGCCTCTTTAATGAAAGAAGAATTATCAAATTTGCGTGCTGAAGTAAATTCCCTTGGAATCGAAGAATCTAGGATCTCAGAACAACTCTTAGGATTAAGGGATGCAAACGAGTTACTTTTGAGTAAAGCTAATAGTCTTGAATCAGAAAATATGTCTTTGAAAGAGGCTATTGATTTGATGAGAATTGATTTGCAAACTATGAATACAAATGAGCAGTCACTTGTTGCAAAAGTTAGGCAAATTGACTCTGAAAACCAAAGACTCGTAGAGGAGTCTCAATCACTGCGCAACGAAGCTGATTTTCTTAATGATAAATCNAGGCAACTGGAAATCCAGCTTAACCAAGCAATCGGAGATGAGAGGGCTAAAAACGAGATCATTTTGAGTCTTGAGAACGAAAACCAGCGACTTCTTGAAGATTTGAACGAAATTAAAAATTCTCATAATCTAACCATGAATGAAATTATGAACGAAAACAATGCTTTGAGATTAGAAATTAATGCTCTCGTTTCTAATGAACAATCTGCCATTGCAAAACTCGGGAAGCTAGAAAACGAAAATTATCGTTTAAGGGAGGATTATAAATCCTTACAGGTTAGGGAAATGGAATTTAACCGTCAAATTTCTCAGTTAAACCAGCAAAATAATAGCTTGCTCCTTCAAATAGACTCCGTTCAAAGAATGAAATCAAGGATGAGGGATGATATCCTAGGGGTCATAGATCAGAATGAACTTGCAACCCCTTAATTTTGTTTAATTTTAAATTAAGAATTTGTAACAAAACCCATTTTCCTAAATTTCTTGTATCTAGATTCAGTTATATCTGATATATCACCTAGTTTCTTAAGTGTACTGATCAAGCTTTGCTTTAGGGAATTGGCAGTCAGGTCCCAATCTGCATGAGCACCACCAACAGGTTCATGGATGATTTCATCTGCAACTCCAAGTTCTATTAAACCACGAGCATCCAGCTTGAGTGCTTCAGATGCTNCAGATGCATAGCTTCTGTCTTTCCAAAGAATTGCAGCACACCCTTCTGGTGATATGACAGAATAATAGGAATTTTCTAAAATCATAACATAATCTGCAACAGCAACACCAAGTGCACCCCCTGAACCACCCTCCCCTATTACNACTGCAATGATAGGGACATTGAATGTTGCCATCTCTCTTAAATTGACAGCTATAGCTTCTGCAACATGCCTTTCTTCTGATTCTATTCCTGGGAACGCACCTGGGGTGTCAATGATGGAAATTATGGGCATGTTAAATCGATTTGCCATTTTCATCAGTCTAAGTGCCTTTCGATAACCTTCAGGGTTCGGGCAACCAAAATTCCTCTTCAGATTCTGCTCGGTATTTCTTCCTTTTTGCTGACCAATGATCATCACTGACATACCAACTAACGAGGCAGGACCACCAACAATAGCAGCATCTTCCTTAAATTGACGGTCACCTTGTAAAAGCTGGAAATCATCAAAAATTCTTTCAATGTAATCCAAAGTGAAGGGTCGGTTGGGGTGCCTAGAGAGTTGTACCTTTTGCCAAGAAGTTAAATCAGAATAAACTTCTCTTTTCGTCGTTTCTATTTTTTTCTCTATTGCAAGTATTTCTTTAGAAAAATCTAAATCGGAATCTTTTGAAGATTGNAGCAATTCTTCAAGTTGCTTTTCAAGTTCTAAAAGTGGTTTTTCGAAATCTAAACTGTGTTTCTTTGTNGGCATGTTAGAATTGNGTTTCTTATGATAGTATTAGTCGTTTTCCTCTGCAAGTTCTTCCTTCCACCCAAGCAATCTAGCTTTGGAAGAAGCTTTTTCTGCCCCATCCTTATCTCCTTTNTGCACCAAAATTCGTGCAAGACTNACNACTATAGTAAGATCNTCGCCATCGATTTCAAGAGCCTTNCGGCAAGCATCTTCAGCAGAATTTAATTCATTTCGAGCGAGGCAAACTTCCGCTAAGGCTCGCCACGAATCGATACAATTGGGGTTAACTTTTACTAACTCTTGCAGAAGCATGTGCGCCTTGTCCACCTCTCCAAGTGTGAAACTCAATATCGCATCTTCCAACTTTTCACTTGTGTTATTCATATCTTGGTAGACCATAACAAATTCTCTAAGAGCTACTTTGTAAACAACGAATGCAATCTTCTTGTGCAATTTTGCACTTTTATACATTTTGATACCTAGGTTACCACCCCATATAAAAACTTATGATCTCCAGTAACGATGACTTTAAAGAACTTCTTCTTTTACACGGTCGAGACCGCAGACACGACAAATTGCTTGAAGAGCAAAAGCAATTACCCAATGAGATTTCGAGAATGGATCAAAAAATCAAAATTGAGCAAGAATCAATCGATCAAGCAGTTACTGAATGGAAGGAACTTGAAACCAGAAATAATTCTTTAGAAAAGGAACTAATAGAAATTTCCGAAAAATTAGCTAGAAGTAAAGTCAGACAGTTGGAAGTTAAAAAAAATGAGGAATACGCAGCTCTGGAAAATGAGATAACCTCACTCTTAGAGAAACAATCTTCCACTGAGGATCTACAAATTGAAGTACTAGTAAAAATCGATGATGCTCGTGAGACAGCTAAAATTGCTGAAGGTAAAATTGCTGAAAAGGTGAAGGATTTTGAAAAACAAAAAGCATCGCTATCAGAGAGGGACCAAAGTATTTCATTAGAAATTAGTGAAATTGAACAGGAAATCTCAGATGCAAGAAACAAAGTAGTCGCTGATATGCTAAGAACTTACGACAGGATTAAGAGAGTAGTCACAAAGCCACCATACCTTGCCCCCCTTTCTGATCAAAAATGCTCAGGGTGTCACTTAAANGTTTCAAATGATGTGGTATCTTCTGTCTTAGTCGAGCAAAAGCTCACTCAATGCGATCAATGCGGCAGGATTGTTTATGTCGAGAGATAATCTTTGAATTAAAATGAAATTTCCGAGAAGTGGTCATTCGCTGTATAATAAACTCATTATGCAGAGGAAAGTCCGGACATCACAGGACAGGATTCCTTGTGAAAGCAAGGGGGACTTGCGTCAAGGCAAGTTCACGGCAAGTGCAACAGAAAGCAAACCGCTCGCCTCTGCGGGTAAGGGTGAAAAGGTGGGGTAAGAGCCTACCGTCACGAAGGTAACTTAGTGGGCAATGTAAACCCAGTCCGATGCAAGGCGAAATAGGAAACGGGGTTGTCCGCCCACTGGTTTCGGGTACGTCGCATCCCCTCAACATGGGGAATCCTTAAAGTATAAGGATAGATAAATGAATGACAGTTCGAATATCGAATTACAGAATCCGGCTTACATCTTCTCGGGATTCATTTNGGGTCAAATTAAAATTGACCACAATATAATTAGAAACTATTAATATTAACAATGGCCAATTCAAAATCTGCCCTAAAAAACATTCGAAAGAATAAAGCACGCTATCTCCGAAACCGAACTGTTACCAGTCGCTTGAAAACCCTTGAGAAGGCATTTGTTACTGCAGTAGAAAACAAAAATCAAGACGAAGCNAAAAGTGCTGCCACTGTCTTCTTATCTGCTTTAGACAAAGCAAGTAAGTCAAACTTAGTTCATCAAAACAAGGTTTCCCGAAAGAAGTCAAGGTGTGCAGCTCTGCTGAAAAGTTTATAACTTTTAAAAATACTCATATGTGACGGGAATCATTCTCGTCTTTTTCTGAGTACCCACTGTCCTGCCTTTCGTGGTTCACTTTATTTTTTTTGATGTATGCTTCATGCACATCAGCAGCACTCATTCCCATTACTTGNGCTAAAGAAATAAGAAAATGGAATAGGTCAACAATTTCAACTTTAGCATTTTGTTTATCAAACTCCTGATATTTTGCCCACCATTTCCACGGGACTGAGTCTGTTAATTCAGCCAATTCCTGCTGCATAGCACGTATGTAGTTCAAAATCCACTTAGTTCGATCCTCATCGTCCATGTCATTCATATTAACCCCAATTCTATTGTTCAATTGTTCTTGGAGTTCAAAAATTTCATCCATTTTATCCATCCCTTCATATCAATCATTGAACCATTAGAAGCAAGAGGTTTCTATAATATGGTTCTTTCTTTTACCTTGAGGTTATTCTATCCTTTGTTCATGTAAATTAAACTTATTAATTTGTCCGTAACTAATATTTTATTGCAAATAGCCAAAACAATTAACCTAACATCAAAACAGAATGCCCATAACTGAAAAATCAAATATTAGATCCCGCTGGTACAGGCCTAACGAAAAACCATTGGAATCAAATACGACTAGCAAGGTAGATGCTGAACCATTTGGCGAAATTTCCCACAGTCAAGGGACTATTCTAACAGACGATTTGAGTAGTGCAAAACCTCCAACATCCAATAATCAGGAAAATAAAAGGACTCGTCCTGAAAAAAGAAGGAATGAAAGGAGAGGGAGAAAAACTGGAGGTCAGGAAAACGCAAAGCAGAACGATGGTAAGGGTCATCAAACTAATAGAGAGCAAAAAAAGGAGGGAACCGATTCTCCCACTAAAAAGCACAGACCTTCCAAACACAGAAATAATTTTAAAAATAAAAGAGGAGATCATACAGAAAAAAAAGATCATTCTAAAAGAAAAGGTCAGCCNAAGAGTTTAAAAAGAAAAAGTTACGAAAAATCAAAAAAANTNCAAAAATCTAAATTGAGCACTTTTATTTCTAAAATTTTTGGAGGTTAATAACTTCTTTAAATCACTCTGCTCTATATGGATGTCTTCCGCATTAGAGGTGAAGTCGCCCTAAATGGAACAATTAAGGTAAGTGGTTCTAAAAATGCGGCCCTTCCCCTTTTTGCAGCTTCATTATTATCTGAAGAAGAGACTATTCTGGAAAATGTACCTGACTTAAGTGATGTTCAGTTTATGGCTGAAATCCTGACTGAACTGGGTGCAAAAGTAAAACGTATCNATAGAAATNCTTGGAAAATTAATCCCTCCTCTATCATACACTCCGCACCATATGAATTAGTGCGAAAAATGAGAGCATCGATCTGCTTACTTGGTCCTCTAGTTGCCAGACTTAGAAGAGCCGAAATACCGATGCCNGGAGGATGCGTAATTGGGAATCGACCGATTGACCTCCATGTTCGAGCCTTAGAAGGTTTAGGGGCTAAAGTTGAGCTATCAGGTGGAGTAGTAGTCGTTCAAGGAAAGAATATCAAAGGAAACTCGCTGTTCATAGGAGGGCGCCATGGCAGTACGGTCACTGGAACAGCAAACGCTTTGATGCTTGCCTCTCTTACTCCTGGGCAAACAGTTCTAGAAGGCTCCGCATGCGAGCCTGAAATTGCTGATCTTTGCAAGATGCTTAGACAAATGGGAGCAGACATCAAGGGCACCGGTTCTCATCGTCTCATCATAAATGGTGTTGATAAGCTTTATGGTTGCAAACATTCTGTCATACCTGACCGAATTGAAGCTGGAACATATATGCTTGCTGGAGCAATGACTCAGGGCGAGATTAAGATAGATGGTGTTAATACATCACACTTAGGATCTTTTCTTGATTTACTTAAAAATTCAGGCGTGGAGATACAATGCAACGGAAATACTGCTCATTGCAGAGGGAATTTCGATCGCTTAAACCCTATGGAGGTAGTCACTCTTCCCTACCCTGGTTTCCCTACTGATCTACAGGCTCAAATTTGTGCATTAGCTTCCATTACGCCGGGTTTAAGTGTTATTACAGAAAAAGTTTATCCAAGCCGATTCATGCATGTGCCTGAGTTGCTGAGGATGGGAGCTCAGATTTCGATTGAAGGATCCAGTGCGATTATTANGGGTATCAACCAACTCAAAGGAGCCCCAGTTATGGCTTCTGACCTAAGAGCCAGTGCTGCATTGATTCTTGCTGGCTTAGCTGCCAGAGGAGAAACTTGGGTTCAAAGAATTTATCATTTGGATAGAGGATATGAATCATTTGAGNAGAAGTTACAAAGTCTAGGAGCGCAGGTGGAAAGATTACCCGAATCCGAGTTGCCCCATTCAATATCTTCTGACAAAAATTAGGAAAAGCCTATGGAAGAAGATACAAACAAAGGTACAGAATTTTTGGAGCAGGCACTGGGGGCACAAGGAGCAATTGACGCAGCCTTACGTCCCCCTTCCTTCAATGATTTCACCGGTCAAAGCAAAACGATTGATCGCTTGAGAATAATGGTTGGCGCTGCTGCCGAACGGCAAGAACCCCTCAAGCATATTTTACTGTGCGGACCACCGGGGTTGGGCAAAACTACTCTCGCTCATATCATTGGCAACGAATTAGGAAGGGATGTAAGAGTAACCTCAGGTCCAGTGATTGATAAACCTGGAGACTTGGCTGGTCTGCTGACCAATCTGCAAGAAGGAGACATTCTTTTCATCGATGAAATTCATNGAATTCCGAAAACCGTTGAAGAGTATCTTTATTCCGCGATGGAGGACTACAGGATCGACATAATGATTGACCAAGGTCCAAATGCAAGAAGTGTAAGATTGGATATACCAAAATTCACCCTGATTGGTGCAACCACCCGGGTCGGATTACTTACATCCCCGATGAGAAGTCGATTTACTCTTCAAACTAGGCTCGACTACTATGATAGATCAGATCTTCAAACTATAGTAATTAGGAGCTGCAAGCTCATAGATTGTCCAATTGATAAGAATGGAGCACAAGAAATAGCCTCTCGTGCAAGAGGGACTCCTAGAATTGCAAATAATCTTATTCATTTTGCCCGAGACTTTGCAGAGCAAAGAGCTGGGGGAGAAATCGATCGTAAAGTTGCAAGTGAAGCTTTAGAGTTACTTGAGATTGACCATCGCGGCTTAGATGAAATGGATAAGCGAATNCTCCTTCTTATTGCTCAAAATTACAATGGGGGTCCGGTTGGCCTTGGAACTATTGCAGTTGGAGTCGGGGAAGAAGAACACACGCTTGAGGAAGTACATGAACCCTTCCTGATCCAAGAAGGATATTTGCAAAGAACAGCTCAAGGTAGATTACTCACTTCAAGTGGTTGGGAAGTCGTCGGTATCGATCCCACTAGTGGAAAAGATCCATCGCAACTTTCTCTTCTATAACCTCGAGAGCTTTGCAGATATTAAGCAAAATAAATGAAGGAAAGAAGATGAAAAAGTATCCCTCTTGAGGCTAATCTGATGATAAATCTCAGAAATTGTTTTTGCCTTTGCCTCTAGAACTTCATCCTTACTTGGTCTAATATCTTTAATCGATCGCTCTAAAAAATAAATCCTTACAAATTCCATCCCTGTCTCCTTGCATGGACTGCACCTGAGAATTTCAACTAATTGTGTTGCTGAGATATTAATACCTAGCTCTTCCTTGCATTCTCTTACAGCAGCTTCCAGATATTCTTCACCAGCGTCTACATGACCCGAGCAACTCGTTGTCCACAAAAGAGGATCGATATCCTTGATTGCCGACCTTTTTTGAATGAGCCACCTATTATTTTCACTTCTAATAAATATGTGAACCGCCCTATGCCTAAGTCCTTTTGAATGGGCGGCTTCACGACTTATCTTACCCAATATCTTATCATTACAATCTACTTCGTCAAAAAATTCAGTCATATAAATAGCATATTATAATATTTTGATGTTGGCTTTCCTCGAGTGTATCATAGTTCATTATTCTAGTGGATGCAAAATTTAGAATTTTAGGGTCAAGTAGCGCAGGGAATTCCAGCCTTTTGGTCGTGGAAGGAGCAAAAATTCTAATTGATGCAGGATTGTCAGCAAGAAAATTGCAAACACTCCTTGCAGAAGAAAAAATATGCCCTGAAGAATTAGATGCAGTATTTTTAACTCACGAACATCACGATCATAGTGCTGGCATTAGAGGACTTTCAAAATTCCAAAAGCTTCCAGTATTTGCAAATAGGGATACCGTGCATGCCGTTCAGTCAAAATTACCAAGAAAACCTAATTGGAAAATATTCGAAACTGGAAAGACATTCGAGTTCAAAGTTTTTAAAATTCATCCCTTCAGTGTACCACACGATGCGTACGACCCGGTTGGCTTTTTCTTTCAATGGGGTGAAGATGATCTTTTCAACCCTCCCGGAAGCTTGGCCTGGGTGACGGATCTAGGATTTGTACCAAATTTAGTCAGAGAACGTATTAGAAAGGCTCAAATTTTGGTTTTAGAGTCTAATTATTGCCCCCACATGCTTGAAGCAGACAACAAAAGACCATGGAGTTTAAAGCAAAGAATTCGAAGTAGGCATGGTCATTTGTCGAATCATTCCACCTTTGAACTGCTCAATTCCTACAACTCCTCTTGTTGGCAAAAAATATTTATAATGCATTTAAGTAAGGACTGTAATGATGTGAATTTAGTATGTCAGCAGTTCAAAGAATTGAATGGTCAAGGAAATCGATTTAAAACTTTTGTCATCGATCCACTAACAGCCGAACCCCACCTGGTATGAAGCATATAAAAAGACAAACCAAAATAATTACCACAATTGGACCCGCAACAGAAAGTGAAGAAGCTATTGAGGCACTCATTAAAGAAG
>NHDJ01000077.1 GCA_002167265.1 Verrucomicrobia bacterium TMED56
TATATATCGTATGTGCTGTTCCACCTATTGATCCACTTGTTTTGACTTTAAAATTATTTGGCATATCTAATCCTATTTATCCTAATGCTATAGCCATAACTACAGCTTCTCCACTGATGCTATCGGCAGTGGCAAGTCTCCCATCAGCATCTGGTAATTGTAATGTTCTATTTTGAGTTGGATCTATAACTGTAAGAGTTGTCTTATTAGTATCTACAGTTGCTCCGTCAAATATTATATTCTTAGTTGTAGTAATATCACTGTCTAATACAGAAATATCTCTAAAATTTTTAATTGCGTTACTAGAATTTTTATAATATATGATACCATCAGCGAAATTAATTGCAAGTTCACCGTGATCTAAGTCAGATGCTTGAGGTATTTTATTGGCTACTGAAGACTTTTTCAGTATAAGTTTAGTTGGTGCAGTCATGTCAATCCTTAAAAAAGGTTAATTTAATTTAAGAGTAAAAACTCTAGTAAGTTCCTCCGTCCACAGTCGGTAATGATATGTGGCCAGAAGATATTCCAAAATGAGCAGAATCAAAAGAAGCGATTCCTAAATTGTTCTTAGTTGATTGTTCTCCAGCAAAAGTTAAAGTACCCGCTCCATCGTTATATGTTATATCTATACCTTCTCCTGCAGTGGCTAAAGACCCAACTTTATCTTCAATGGTTTCACCTATAGAAACTCCGTTTAAAAATAATCCGTTAGTACCTGTCGCAGAATCAGGTAAATTTAATCCTTTGTTAAAAGCCCACCTATCATTTGAAGCTCCATATGTTAATGTAGCACTTGCACCGTTAACTGTTATTCCGGCTCCATCAGCTGCGGCAGCATTTCCTGCACTATCTGCTAAAACTAAATTTAAATCATTAATTGATACTGTAGCTGAATTAATTGTGGTTGTAGTTCCACGTACGGTTAAGTTACCTTGAATTATCAAATCACCAGAATCTCCCGCAGGATTTGGATCAATGAACATTTCAGCTCCAGATGTAGAGCTTAAAGTATTTCCATCAAGTCTTAGGTTATCAACATCTAATCGAGATAAGCCACTTAAATTAGAATCTACGTGTATAGTAATTCTATTATCGGAAACTAAAGTATTAAGTCCTGTACCACCTGCAAAATTTAATGTACCTACTACTGAATCAGCAGTTCCAGCATCAGCAGATATTACTTGGAATAAACTACCTGGTCTAAATTTACTTTGAGCAGCATCAAATATTAAAGTTTGGTTATCAGCAAAAGCTGAGTCAGAAACATTAGAAAGATTTGCTATAACACCACTTGTTCTGTCAATTAACTTATGCCAAACTCCGGCATGTGCAAAATATGCCAATCCTGTAGCATGAACGTGTGCAAACATACCATGATATGTTGAAGCAGAAGGAAGATCACCTTCGTTACTATATACATTAGCAAAAAGAACTTTACCGGTAGTGGTAATATTATTAGAGCCCATATTCAATGCACCGGTCATAGTATCACCGGTTATTGAAACTGCACTACTGTCTACATATAGTTTGTTAGCTGCATCTGTGTTTGCAGTAGGAGATGAAACTCCTATGATTTTGCTAGTAGCTACATCAACATCACCTGACCCATTAGGAGATATAATAATGTCTCCATTTGTATTTGTAGATGTTATTGAATTACCATTAAAATTTAAATTATCAACATTAAAGTTGTCTATCTTACTATTTGCATCTACTAGTAAAGCACTGGATGCTGTGAGAGTACCAGTAACATGATCTAACATATTAGCAAAATACTTACCACCTATAACATCGATATTAGCTGCTTCACCGCCTGTCTCTGTACCAGTTCCTACATATAACCTATCACCACCGTTTGATTGTGTACCACTTAAAAAAGAGTAAGCCATTTCTCCTTGTGCTAGAGCGGTCGGAGCTCCAGTAGAAGCCGATCTTTTTGTCTTAATTACTGAAGCCATTTAAAAATTTCCTCCGTTTATTTTATTATTCGCACTGTTTATTTCAGTTTGAGCAGTAAATAATTGTTGATCACTATCAAACATTAAAAAAGATCCGTGTGTTCTTCCTGAAACATTAACTCCTCCAAGATTTGTTATACTGGAAGAACCGGAACTTACTGATCTAACTGGTTGACCTATTTCAACTTTTTTAACAAAATTCGTTTTATCAGTTGAAGTTACTACTACAACTTTTTCAACTTTTGAATCAATTTCTATTGCCATAATAACCTACTTTGTAACAGAAGGAGTAACATTAATTCTTCCTTCTAATATTCTTTCGATAGTTGTATTATTGCTACTATCTGTAAAAGAAAGTTCTACATCATATAAGTATCTACCAGATGGTATAGCATCAGTTTGAGAATTAGTCATAGATATTATTGCTACACCTTTTGTTGTAGGAGTATCAATATTTCCTGTGAAAGCAAAAGTACTATCACTATCGCTTGAATAAGACTTCTTCATTTTAGCAGCTACAGAATAATTTGCTAAATCTTTAGCTGTCCCATTCTTATTGGTTACATGAATATTGATAGCAACATCTGTTCCTTGGTCTATATTAAATTCTTCAAATTGAGCCATATTTATCTCTTAATTTTCTATTATTTATAATCAAGTTGCGCCATACAGTTGATTAAAACTTATTTGGCCGCTTCCTGGAACTCCACTATTAACTGACATAGATCTAGTATTCCAAACAGTTGCCGAAGTACTAATTGCCATTTCATGAACAATAGAGCTAGCTAGTTGTGACATAGTAAGAGTTACAGTTTGGTTTGCTGAAACTCCTATTGTAGTACCACTAATATTTAAAGATCCTGCATAATTTGATAGTCCGTAATTATATACATTTCGATTTGTTACATTACCAGAATTTGCACCTGAAACCGTTAGATAACAATATTGGTCATAAGGATAGTTATTGGTTTGATGAGTATATACGTAATATGTTCCAGCTATAGCAAAAGTAACATTCATAGTATGAGTAGTATAACCTCCACCTGGAGCTGTACCTGCATAGTAAAGAATTGACCCTGGGTCATAAGAATTACTTACAGTTACTCCATTGAACTGATAAGGTGTTGTTGCTCTTGAACCACCCATATTGGCAGTAGAAAGAGATCGAAGAGCTGCACTGGCAACTGAACCATTAAATAAATATCCCATTTGAAATGGAAATCTTCCACCATAGTAATTTTGAGACGAGGTATTAGCAAAAGACCAATTGGCCAAATTACCAAAATTAAATCTTTGTGAATATCCACTTCCTCCAAATCCAGAATCAGTTACGCTTGATATTGCGTTATTGACAGTCTGTGTTGCATCGACATATGTACCACCTCTATACAACTGATTAGCTGATATTGAATTACCGCCAAACCCAAACTCAGTTCGCATATCATTCATACTTATAGCACCAGATGATTGAAGAGGCATTACTTATTCTCCAGGTCTTTCACCTTTTGATTCAATTCTTTAATTGCTTCGATTAAAAGAGGAACCAGTTTATCATAGTGTACAGTTTTATAGTTTTCTTCAACACCTTCTTTTTCTGATATTGGAGCTAAGTCTATAACCTCTGGTAAAATCTTTTCTATTTCTTGAGCAGATACACCTACTTGCATATCATCATTATCATATCCTAGTTCTTTAGCTTTTTTATTTTCTTTAAAATAATAACCATTAACTAATTCAACTTTATCTAGAGCATTCTCTATCTTACCATGCATATCTTTTAGTCTTTCATCAGAATAATATGCCGTGATATTTCCTGTAGCTCTTAATTCACCAGAAACACCTGAAGCTGTTACACCTAATCCTAAACAATGAAATTGAACATGATTTCCTGTACCTACTGATTGACCAATTGATATTGAAGGATGCGAACCTTCTCCTGAAGTTGAACTTACCCCTACCCCTGTACCAGCAGCAACTCTATATACGTAATCTCCTGTAGTGTCAGTTCCTAATGCAACACTGTTAGATTGAATCGTTGTACTCATACTAACATTACTACTTCCGTTAAAAGTAACTGAACCCGCAACATCACCTGTTAAAGCTATCGTTCTTGTGTTTTCTAGGATAGTTGCTTCAGCTGCAATTCCTGATGTATTTTGATTTCCTCCCGTATTAACACCAGGTAAGGTAATATCACCGGTTCCATCAAAAGATACTCCACCTATATTACGAGCATTTTGTAAAGCAGTCGCTGTTGCAGCATTACCTGATGTATTAAGAGAAGTTCCTACAACAAGATCGATAGTTCCATCACCATCTTGATATGTAGCAGTAATTCCTGTTTCAGTATTACTAGTAAACATAGCTCCAACAGTATCTTGAATAACTTCTGATAGATCAATATCTCCAGTACCATTAAAACTTACACCGTGAATTGTTCTAGCATTTTGTAAAGCAGTCGCTGTGGCTGCATTACCTGATGCACTACCTGTTAGAGCTCCTACAAAAGTTGTAGCTGTAGCAGTTCCCGTAATTGTTACTCCTCCAGATGCTGTGGCTAATTTGGTAGTTCCATTATGAGCTAGAGTAACTGCACCGCCATCAGTACATGTAATATAATCTTTAGCATTAGCAGCATTTGATAAATTTAAATGTGTGCCAAGCAACCTTAAAGATCCGCTTCCTACTTCTTTAATAAAGGAACTATTGTTACTTGCATCATGATATATTTTTAAATCTGAATCAGCTCCAAATACAAGTTTATCATCGAATGAACTAGCATTTGTCGTATCTCCGAATATTATTCTTTTGCCATTAACATCAAGATCGCCACCNAGTTGAGGAGAAAGATCAGACACAGTACTAAAAGCACTGACTCCAGTATATGTAAGAACTCCAGTAGAATTATTATATGCTATTGAGCCTAATCCTCCAGCATTACTAATACTTATAAGTCCTCTTATTGCGGCTGAATCAAGATCATCTGCATGCTGTAATTTTGTTATCATACCAGTCATACTTGAGTCATATAAGAAATGACTTTGAACGTCTCCCAAATCATTAGATATTTGGTTTACCTTTGTAACCAACGTTGAAAGTGGATCTGTTAAAGTTACTACTGTTTTAGCCATTTTTTACCATCCGTCTGCTAATTTAGTTAAAAGAGATTTCATTTCTCCAATGTCCTCTTTTAAATTTTTAATATCATCTTTCATACTGTTAAACTCTTCAGTTTTTCTTTTTGAAAGTAATTTCCTTTGTCGAGCTCGTTCTATCTCACTCTTATTTGTATTTAGAATAGCACCAGTTTCTTTATCTCTGACAAGTCCACCTGAACCTTCTACATTTATATATTGCATGTCGTCTTTCATTATGTTGCTAGTGCTATCACCCTCATGTCTCTTAACACTGGAACTTTAGAAGAATTGAATCCAGTGAAAACTATTTTTAATTTAAATTGAGTAAATGGATCGAGATTACCACCTACTCCACCTATTAAGAAAGTATGATCTCTAAAGATGTTTGGATTATCATCTGTTGCAACCGGAACTTCTCGAATTGCTAGAGTATAACTTTCATTTGTAATATTTACACCATCAGTTGCAGTTTTAAAATATAAATCAAATGATGAATTATTTGGAATATTTGCTGCTATAATAACTTTTATTCCAACTGCATCTTCAGCTAATGTAATTGTTCTTGCTATATGTTTTGAAGCTGAACTACCTTCTATAGGATCTGTCTCCGCCTTGTATGCTATAGGAACACTGAATCCGTTTGATGTTGCAGCTGCATCTTGTTTATCAATAAGATTATTAACAACAGTTAATGAAGTTCTTTGTAAATCGATAACTGGAGAAACGTTTGGATCAGATGTAACCATACCAATTCTAACATGAGCTGATCTTTGATTCGGGTTATTTGTAGTACTAATATTTCCAGATTTTAATTCGTTTTCTCTTGATGCAATTAATTTTGGATTATCAACTGTGTTATTTCTGTTTAATGAAATAGGCTTAAAATTAGTATCTCTGGTGTAAGGTGTTTCACTGCCACCAAAAGATTTTCCATCATGAAACTTAGCATCTCCGGCTACTTGAGTTGAAGGAGGAGCTAAGAATTGTATGTTTGGTACAAATGTATCAAATTGCATATTCTGACTTGCTCTTAATGCACTTCCTCCACCTGAGACTGTACCAGTAGCCGCAGAACCATCTGCTACAAATTGATATCCGGTCCAATCAACTTTTGTAATTGTTCTTCCGCCATCGAGTTCAGATCCTAGTATTCCTGAATTACTGCTTCCTCCAATTTCAGCTGATACGAAAGCAGATGAATCTGAAGTTGTAACTCCGTTTATTGTAACTAAGTCACTTACGTTGAAACCATGACCGGGTTGGTAAACAGAAACTGTTGTTGATGAATTTGTAGTTGTAATAGGATCTGTGTTTAGCAACATCGGAGCAACATTACCATTTTCTAATGTAGCTAATCCAGATGATACAAAGTTCGCTTTAAATATTGTGAACATTAAATCTTGATGTTGATCTGCTGTCCAAGTTGAACCATTTTGAGATTTAAATAAAGACCCTAATGAAGGTTGTTGTGTAACTCTTCTTTCAGTTGATTCTACAATAAAATCTCCGGACTTAGCTGTGTAACATGTATATTCATTAGATTGAGCTACTACTACTATTGCATATTCAGTAAAAGGCTTTAGATAAATAGGCTCTTCAAAAACAAAGTCTGTTGGATTTCCTTGCACAGTTGTTAAATTATTTCCTTCTGCAGCTACGTTAACAGAAGAAGGTCCTAAAAATTTGGTAGCTCCAGGAACTACAGCTAAAGCTGGAACTCCAGCTTCAACAGGCCTTATTTGAACTTGTACTGGAACATTACTATCTTTTGTTGCAAAAAACAATCTTACTTTAGTAACAAATATTCCAGATGATTGCTCAACCATAAATGTTTGAGCTAAAGGATCATACCAGCTACAATCTGAGACTGTAACTTCATTTGAAAAATTATTTCCGATATTACTACCTACTGAGTATCTAGAACCGCCACCGAATACACTGGCTATGCCGCCATCTCTGTCATTTCCCCATTGAACTAAAGTACCAGTTGATGGTCGATCATTATCATCTCTGCTGGTGTATGCAGCTCTTCTAGATACTTCTCGTGAACCCGCGCTCAACGTAATATTTCTAGTAGAAAGGATTGTGTCTTGTTCTGTTTCTAAAACTCCACGTGATGTGAATATGGCGTTAGCTTTAGCAGTTGAAACACTATCTTCATTTACACTAATATCTAAAAGTTTAAATTCATTATCACCAGTTCTAAATTTTATAGCATCAGTATTTGGTATAAAGAAAGATCCTATTAGAGAACCTGAATCTGTAGTTGTTAAATTACTTGATCCACTAGGGTGACTTGTAGCTCTATTATATCTACTACCAAAATCTTCGTCTAATGTGGAAAATCTAGTAAATGAAGGTTCAGTTCTTACCCAACTAGAAACATCTACTCCATTAAAGAAAGCAAACATTCTACTATTAGCTTTCAGTCCTTGAGCTCTGAAGAATACTTTCTTAGATCTCATGAATGGTATGAGAGCTATATCAATAACTCGTGTTCCTATTAATGTTCTTATGACTTCATTTGAAGCTACAAAATTTGTCTGCTTAGTAGTTATTATTTGGTTTCCAACTTGATTCTCTACTTGTCTTTCTGAAAGTTGTTGGTTTGCTGTTAATGAAGCAGCTTCAGTACCTGACCAATTCCATTCCCAATTATTCCAGTTATTAGCTAAAGATTTATCTATCTTAACACCGCCATCTAAAACTCTCGGAGCAGCTTTTCTTGATTCTTTCCAATCATCAGATGAAGGTGAAAGATCTATAAATCCTACATTAGTTATAACATTGAAGGGATTTACATTTTCAGTTTGAGTTGCTAGTAATTGAGAAAATGCAGAATCTTCTCCATGGTCTAAATATAAATTATCGCCTTTTATTACTACTCCTGAATTATTTGAATTTAAAGCTCTAGAAGTAGCAGAGTCATATATTAACTTTACATTATCTTCCCAGAAAGATGGTCTTAATATTTTTTGTTGTGGACTTATTGCAGCTCGATATTCAGCTGAAAGAGTATCTGCTTGAAAATGATTAGCAAAATTATCTACAACAAATCCTGCTTTAGTTCTATTATTTCCTGAAGAATCAATAACTTCAAAATTTCTTGTATCAACTTCTAGCAAACTTAATGCTGTTGTTTCTTCGAGTTTATCAATGCGTTTTTCAATTTGGCCAATATCTTGCATAGTGAATCTTTTAGATTCTATTTTTTCCAATGTAAGATCTGAATCATTAATTGTAAAAGCATTAAGACTAACATTGTATAAATCTAAAGCTCCGCCAGGAGTTTCAACTTCTTGTAAATCGAATTCACTAGCGCCTTTTAAATATTTTAAATTATTGTCATTTGTAACTACAATCTTGTCTCTTCTTGGTAGATAATATTCTATGTCAGATGACATAACATCTGTGTTCTTTGGTATTTCATTTATTATAGAAGAGAATCCAGCTGATCCAAAATTTCCAGCAGAATCAACTACAGGTCTGAAATCTATTACATTACGTAATTCAATTTCTTTATTCTCTCTTGTAATAAAATTAGGAATCTTTGAATAACTTACTGAAGCAGGATAAGATTGAGCTGTAAAAAATTGTCCAGCTCCATGTGTAAAATGTCTGAACACTACATGAATTGGATTGGTTTGAGTTTGACCTGGTCTTAGTATCAATCTAGCTAAATCATAATGATTGTCTCTTTGACCATTGTCGATAATAAATTTACTTGATACATCTACACCACTAGAATTAGTATCCTTTATTGAAGTAATATCAAATAAATCTGGTTTAGCTAAATGGTATGATGTGACACCATTTACTGTTGTAGGACCTATAACTTTTGTTACAGTAGCTAGGGTTTTTGTTCTTTGTATTGCAGAAGCAGCTACTGCTTTATTAATATATCCTAATGCAACAATACTTTTACTCTTCGGCCCGCCGGTTATTGCAGCAGATGTAGTTCCAGATCCTGAAACCGTTGGAGCAAATGCTGCACTATCTACAGAAGCAAATACCCAATCTGAAGTATTAGTATATGTTTCATTTGATAGAGTACTAAATGTAGCAGCTCCACTTGCATCTGTTGTGGCTGTTAATTTTCTTTGGACTGTAAGGTTAAAATCTGATAAGGCCTTTGGTCTATCTTTAGGCAATTGAAATAGAAGATCATGATTTTCTGTAGATCTTAATACTGTCTGACCATTATCTTGTACAGGATTAAAGAACACTGTAGCTGAAGGGCCAATACTTCGAGTTGTTCTAAAACTCTTGCCGGAGTACATTTCAATATTTTGTAAATAGTACTTATAAGGACCAAGAGTTGAGCCAGGTATTCCAGTAACTCCACCTTTTTCTACAGCTTTAACTCTACATTGTCCTATAGCATTTCCTGATGCATCAGCTGCATCAAATATTGTACAACTATCTACAAATGGTGTAGGAAGGCCTTTTGCTCCTCTGTCAGTACCAGCTCCCATGTTAATACCATCACAGCCACTATCTTGCACAAAAACAAAGTTTCCATAGTTGGCAGCAATTGCTTCATTGTTTAAGGTTTTAGTTGATTGTGCTCTTGGTACGTTTAAAGGTAAAGAGTTAGGTTGTACACGATAACCGTCAACATATGCTATACCATTACTTAAATTTAATGTTAATGATGAATCATCAGCTGAATCAAACTTTGCAATAAATTGTTTTGCTATGTAATTTCCTGATTCTTCTTTAGTTCTTTTAGCTAATAATTCATTAATTGTATTATATTCATTACCAACTTCTGGTTGGCTAGTTACAGAGCCATTGATAATATTAGCAATACTTACAAATTTATCGGTGTCTGCTACAAGATCTTGTGTGGTTAAATTTAACCTAATGCGATATCTATCTGCGCCTGGAGCAGAGATGTTTGGTGAAGCTCCTTGATTATCAAATAAGGTTGTATCATCAGCTGATGTAACAATATCTTGAGTTACAGTAAATCCTAAAGCTTTACTCGGATTAGTCGTATATCTTGATATAATTTTTGATTGTGGTTGAGCATTTACCAAATGGCCTTCAACATAAAAGTCTCCATCAGCTACAGAAGCTCGAGTTCCTCGTCCTATCGCAGGATTTAAATTAGAATTAGTAGTTTGAACTGTAAGAGTAGTGCCAGCTCCATTTGTCATATTTTCTTGTGGAGACATTCGAATTGGAGATGCTCCTGCAGTTCCAGAAGAAGTACTTGTATAATTAACATATAATGTAGCCGGTTTATCAGTACCACTGTCTTGAAGAACATCAATAACTTTAGCTTTAATTCCTGATGATGCACCGGTAAATTCAGTATTGAGTATTCCTGGAGCTACAGAAGAATCCATGGCATTAGTTGAAGTATCTAGTTTAATAAATTCTATTTGATTGTTAACTGTGACACCCCCTGGTCTTACCATAGCACCTTCTTTGAAAATGTTATCACCCATTCTTTCAATCTCTTTTTGTATAATGGTTTGAGATTGAGTTAATTCACGAGCTTGTAATGTTTTTCCACTATTAAATAATATTCTGTGAAAATTATTACTATCCTTAAAGTCGTCTTTATAGGTGCTACTGAATATTGTACTATTATATGCTGTTGCCATTATCTTACCTTAAATTGAAATAACTACTTTTATGTCTTCTGTTTGTGCTGCACTTCTAATTACTGGAGCTCTGTTTTCTAAATAATATATATCGAACTTATCAGGGAATATATTATTGGTTCCCATACCACCTTCACGACTAGCAGCTGGACCTAACGCACTTCCAGCAGAAGCGATTGTTGCAGTTAAACTTGCACCAGTGATAGTTTCTCCGGCCGCAAAAGCTTGATATCCAGTTGAATCACTTTGATGAATATGAATAACTGAACTATCTCTTTGATCTACGTAGGCTTTAGCTCCAGATGTTCCACCCGTTATAAGAGTATCAACTGGAAAATCTATAGCTCCTGTCATTTTAATATTTCGATTTGCTCGAGCAACTGTGTCTGTAAATAGTGAAGATGAGTCAGCACCATGCGGATTTCTTAATAACATAATCTGTCTAAAATCTTGACCTATATTAAATGCTAAAGATTCTGCTCCAGAAGGTTTTGTATTGAACATCATTTTAGTAGCTCTTAAGTCGTCTCTTGCATCTGCACCGTGACCATTTCTCGGGGCAAGAACTGGTCTAGCTTTAGCACCAGAGCCTCCTCCTCCTGATATCAATAC
>NHDJ01000078.1 GCA_002167265.1 Verrucomicrobia bacterium TMED56
GAGCATTTTGAATTATAGGTGTAAATTCCCTGTGAGCATTTTCTGTAACAACATATCTTGAAGAAACAGTTTCAGTAGATTGAAAAATTGGATTTACTGTTTTGTAAGAATTAATTCCATAACCCCAAAAAGTTTTGGATTCTATCTGACCTGTAATATCTTTCCACAAAAGCATCCTAAATGAAAATTTTCCATTTTCTAAATCATTGAACTGACCGATTGAACGCTTTACCACATCACTTGTTTTAAACAAGCCAACTGAAAAAACACTTAATATTAAAATAGTTAATGTTATATATATATAATTTAAAAACCCTCTTGAGTAGATGAATACTAATAGAAATATGTAAATCAATAACATTAATAAAGCTGANCTCGAATCAATAATAANTAATGTNAATATTGAAATTATGACCATTGTTGAGCATAGAATTAAAGTTTTAATATTATAGCTCCTTTTTGACTGTAATTTGCCTCCAACGAAAGCGATACCATGAAAGACACACAATAAGCAAAAAGCCGACCAATGATTTTTGTATGAAAATGTTGAAAAGTAATAGCGAGGGTCATTCACCTCCCAAATTCCAAGTATGGGATACTTTCCAAAGTCTAATATTCCAAACTTCTGAGCAATTCCGAGTTGTGATAATAAAAAACCGTTTATTAATATAAACAATGAAATCNACCTGTAAACTTTGTCAGAGCGAACATTTGCAATGAGTATTANTGGGGCTAACATGGCTACAAAGATAATTATGATTTCCGTAAGCAATGAAATATTAATGTGCGANACAGAAGGTATGTAAGGATTATAAATTTTTGATTTAAGAAAATTTAAATACTCTAGTTTATCACTTAATTTAGCACTAATAATTTTTGATTTATAACTGATTTCATTTTTAATATTTAAGATAATATAGTTATATAATTCTTCATTATNAATTAATTCTAAATCATCGAATATACTTTTAAGTAGNACATTTTCTTCAGTNTCATCTAGCACCACAATATCAGTATTTATCTTTTCCGCATCTAAGATCGGGTTTGCTATGCTTATCAGTAAAATAATCAATACATAAATTGGACTAGTTCTTAGAATATTGAGTTTAGACTCTTTAATTTCATTTGCTAAAGAGACTATTAAGCAAATTACAATACAGGATAGAGCAATATAGAATACCAAATCCCTAGCATTTCCACCTTTCAACCANGGTATCAATAAAACCAAAAAGAAATAAAATTTTAGGTGCATTTACTTTTATGTATACTCATGTTAAACTAATGTTTATGCTAGTCATTACTTTAAATGAGTAAACTTAGTTTTTATTGTTTGATTTACCTTCTGCCCCAAATTTGTTTTGGTTTCTTAAACGGTAAATTAGGAAGNTTAGACTTATCTTCCTCAATATCAGGATCATACGACTCAAATCTTTTTGGTGTAAGTAAAGACGAATTTCAAATTCTTAAAAACACAAAAGACNTAGAAAGTGATGATGACTTCATCATTAAATTTTCTCCAGTAGTCCACTACAGNAAGAAAGTTTCCCTTTTAAATTTTGGNGTAAATGCTGGTTTTGAACTGGCNGAATATATTTTCAACAATAATANAAGCTATTTAATACCAACAACTGATATAANTTTAGATTTCGATGATACTCTTTCCAAAAGTAAAACTTTTTCCAACAATGCTAAAATTAGATTTTCAGCAAACTTTGATATCGGACAAAATATTGGAACTGATTTAATTGAAGGAGATTTAATTTCTTACACATATTTCANAGCCGGTTTTGATATTCGATATAATCACTCGCCAAAATTCGGAGTTAGTACTGGTACTAGTTACAGCATTCGTGAATACCAGTCAGGCTCGCTTAATTCCTATTATGATGATTTCAGCACACTGCCTNTTTCCAATAATTTATTCTACATCTACTCTCCAAAACTNGACTTTTTTCTGAATTACACTTTTCAACGATCCAAGACGGCTTCGACCACCAATGACTTGGGNAATTACACATCACACAGCTTCNCGGGAGGTGCAAATGGCCAACTTNCTCAAAAACTTTCTGGCCAAGTTTCGCTAGGTNTAACAACTTTAAGCTTTAAAAATCAAACTTCTAATGGCAAAACTTCTCTAAATTCANCCGTTTCTCTGAATTTGTCTCATAATCAAAAAACTACTTCTAAAGTCTTTCTTACAAGACAGTTTTCACCCTCTGCAAGAGGCTACCTCCAACTTGGGACAACAATCGGTTACGGCATCACTCATAAACTCAATGAGAAAATGAATGGTACACTAGGAACCTCATACACACATTCTGAAATTTCACAGCTTGGAAAAAGACCATCTGAGATCACACAGCTGTCACTCAATGGAGGAATTAATCATCAAATTTCCAGAATCTTTTCTGGTAATCTAAATTATGAATTTTCCAATGTAAGCAGAGTTCAAAGTAAATTTAATAAACATGTTATAACTGCAACCCTCCAAGGTAGGTTCTAAAGAATGAAAGTTTTTATATCTTCAATTCTGATTTTCTTCTCACTACTCAAGAATGTTTTTTCGACCCAACCTGCTTATATTAAATTTGATGAAACTGGTTACAAGATATCTAGCGGAGATACCNTAGAAATTCGCGTTCTTAACGAACCTGAGTGTACGGTAAATCAANTTGTGGACAGTGAAGGCATGATTCGNATTGTCTATCTAGGAAAGTTTAAGGTTACAGAATANACGGTNGAAGAACTTGAACTTGCATTAAAAGATAAGTACTTTGTAAATAAAATCTTTAGAAACCCCACAATTATTTCCCGCATATCGTCCTACAGCAAACGTTATGTNTATCTTTCAGGTTCTTTTGTAAAAACCGGTCCTTTTCCACTTCCTCCAGAAGCAGTTGCAATGAACATTGTTGAATTAATCAACCTGTCTGGTGGTTTTAGCCCCATCGCCCAGAAAAAAAAGGTTCTAGTCACTCGATCATTTTATGATAAAAATGGGTCTGTTCAAGAAACCAAATCCTACGAAATCAATGTAGATGCACTAAGCCAGGGGAAGACAAAAGTCAAAGGACAGAAATGGTGGATTTACCCGGGTGACAAAATTCATGCCCNAGAAAGATTGTTTTAGCAATGGATGNTAANCAATTAGANAATTTTTCTGNTAACAAGCCTTCAGGTAAAGTTAAAGGAGTTTCTGATTTTCTTCTTATTTTAAGAGATAGATGGATGGTTTCACTAACCCTAGCACTACCAATTTCCCTATTTTTTGCTTATAACGGCCTCCAGGTACCTGAATACTACGAAAGTAAATCTTCTTTTCGACTTATTCCTCCACCGGCTATCATAAATCTGCAAAAAGTTGATCGAGAACAAACTCTTCAACCACTAATTTCGAAACATTTGGATGGACTTAATAGTGCTGACTTAAGAGCACAGGTTGTTACCAAAATTGAAAATACGCCTGAACTTAAAACTGAGGTACTTGCACCCTATATTTCCTCCGGAATTGCGAGTTCCGTTTCTGCTGCGATATCTTACAGTGTTGCTGTTTCCGGGGAAGGTAGACCAAGGTTTACCATCTCTGCAACTGCAAGATCTGGAAAATCTGCCATGATCATTGCAAGAGAAGTCCAGTCTGAATACGAGCTTCTCCATAAAAGTAAATCNAATTTAAAAATAGAATCGGCAAAACAAACCTTAGAAACTCTTCTTCGGCAAGAACTTGATAAGGAGACAAGCATTAAAGATAAGATGGCAAATTACAAAATAGAGAATAATTCGCCATTCCTTGATGATATAAAGAAGGATAATGCAACCCGTAANAGCCAATACCAGGCAGAAATTACTAAATGCAATATTGAAAATTTGANAATTCAATCAACCCTAGATCAAATAAAATCAATCCAAAATAAAATTANTGCAGACCCATCACTGTCCATTGAAGAAAAATTTGAATCATTCAAACTATTTTTTCAAATTAGCGGAATTGAAATTTATGGAGATATTCCTACCCTTAGAAAAAGTATTTTCGATCTCTACAAGACAAGAAGGGACTATCAGGAATTAGGAACCGGGTACCTTGACAACCATCCCAAGATGTTGACTAATACAAGACAGATACAAGATACCTATGGACAACTTGCAAGACAGGTTAAAGAAGCCATTAAGGATATGGAGGATAGGCAAACCGAGCTTTCTGCNTTATCTAAGGATTTTACTAAAGCAATGAATGNTGTACAAAATGAGGCAGGTGAGATTAGCTTAATTGAAGATCAAATATCAACTTTGCAAAGAGAACTTCAAATTGTTCAAGCTAGTACTTCCCAAATGCAAAGGAGACTCAATGATGTACGAATCGAACAGGCTTTTCCGCAAGATCAGGATGACCCGTTGCAAAAAGATCAATTTGCTACTGTTCCAGGTGCACCATTTTCTCCAGACAAGGCCGGAATCCATAAAAAAGCCCTGGGAATTTTTTTAGGAATTTTCCTAGTTGTCCCCTTTCTTCTTGAATTCATCGATAATCGAATAAAATCTCCTTGGGATATTGAGGTTTTTCTAGGTAGAGAATTAATTTCAGGCATTCCCAAAATTTCAAATGTTGTTGAAACTGAAAGACCACTTATTGTAGGGAATGATCTAGACGATAGCTTGGGAGAATCATTTCGGTCGATGTTCAGTAAGATTCAAATGCATTCAAAAACTGATTACCCTAAGATCATTTTAGTTACTTCCGCCATTCCCAGTGAAGGGAAAAGTTTAATTTCCGCCAACCTTGCATACACTTGTGCCAATCATGGAAAAAAGACCACTCTGATTGACTTCGATTTGAGGCGGCCTGGACTCCATAAATTCGTTGGATTAGAAAATGAAGAAGGGCTTATCACAATCATAAATGAAATGTCCTCTAGTCCCCAATATTTAAAGGAAAAATTACCCAAACACCTGAGAGAAATACACCCTAACTTAAACATGCTTACCTCTGGGGGAAAAACTAGAAGCGTGACTGAATTAATTGAAAAAAATGAATTCTCAAAATTGATCACACATCTAAAATCCACTTCTGACATAATAATCGTCGATAGTCCACCCATAGGATTGTTTCCAGACGCACTTGCATTCTCAAAAATTGCAGATGATGTAATTTTCGTAACAAGATATGGTAAAGTCGCCAGAAGAGTAGCTAAGGGACTTTTAGCAAGTATAGAAGAATCCGGCACGAATATTCTAGGAGTCGTTTTAAATGACCTTCCACAAAAGAAATCAACTGGTTATTACTACTCAGGGTACTATGGATACGGTTACTACAGATATAAGTACTACAACAAATATTATGGAAATAGCGAATCTACCTAGAAATTAACTTCAAAGAAAATTTTTAGTCACTTCATTCCTGAAAAAATTACAATAGTGATATTTCAGACATAACTTTGTCAGAAATATTTTGGTACCTTTCTTTTATTACATCAGTATCTATAAGTTGATTTTTGTGGATTTCTTTTCCTAATCTTAATTCAACCTTTCTCCCTAACCTTGGAAAAATCATTCCCTTACCCAGAACTTCATTTGTTCCAGAAATCCTTGCTGGAATCACAGAAGCACCACTTTTGACGACTAATAGACCTAAGCCTTTTTGAGCTTCTTGCAGCTTTCCCTTTTGAGACCGAGTCCCTTCTGGAAAAACAAGGATCGGATCCCCATTCTTCAATATCCTTAAAATAGTTCTTAAAGTGCCTAAATCAAGTTGATCACGATTAACTGGAATAGAATTAAGGTTTTTAATTAAAAACCCAAGTGGACCTCTAAAAAGTGAGCTTCTAGCAAAATAATGAAGATTTCTAGGAATCTTACAACCAATCGCCGGAGGATCAAAAAAACTGGCGTGATTGCATGCTAATATGAAAGAGCCTTGAGCTGGAATATTTTCGAGTCCGCTTATCTCAATTCGGTGAAAAATCTTGAAATATTGGTACGATATGATCTGTGCTAAACGATAGATTATTTTCATTTTGCACAAACTAAAGCAGAGATAACTTTTTCATATACCTCTTCAGGGCACATCTTCCCGGTGTCCAGTTTCAATGCATCATCTGCACATGCCAAAGGGGCTTCCTGCCTGTTGGCATCCATTTTATCCCTTTGCTTAATCAAGTCTTGCTCACCATCCTGAATCCTCCTTGCAATACGGATTTTTGCATCAGAATATAAAAATACCTTTAAGTCAGATTCAGGAAATATTTTAGTTCCTATATCCCGCCCCTCCAAAACAATGCCACCGTACTTTTCTTGCCTAGCATATTCAACCTGAGACCTTTGGTATTGAAATAAGCATTTCCGTACTTCAGAAATTGCAGCGAAATGGGAAACATTTGCATTCACATCCGCTGCCCTTAAGTCCTCCAATTCAAACTCCTTATTATTAACCAGAATATGAGATTTTCGATTATGGATTTTGGCCTTAATTGATGGCGGTGTTTTTTTTAAAAATGCAACCACCTCGTTTGGTGCTATCGAATTTTCCAAAAAAAGACATGTTAAAGCACGATAATGAGCACCTGTTTCTACATACAAAAAATTCTTTCTTTCCGATAATAAATTAGACAGCGTGGATTTGCCCGTTCCTGCACCTCCGTCCACTGCTATAACAAAAAAATTACCCATTCTAAATGCCAATCGATTGAGTCCGTATACTTGATAAAGTCTCAAAGAAATTTGGAAATGTTTTAGAACAACAATTTGGATTTTTGATTCTCATCCAAGGTTTGCCATTGTTGAAAAGGTCAAAGGACCCCAAAATTGCAAAACTCATCGCAACGCGATGATCCTNATANGTATCAATCTCTACGATANCTTGTGCNGCTTTCTTTAGTTTAATGAAATCTGGGATTATATGAATGGAATCTGTTGTTTCATTTACCTNCTGACCTAATTTTCTTANTTCATTTGTCATCGCTAAAATCCTGTCAGTNTCCTGCATCCGAGTATGGGCAATTCCTTTTATAGTAATAGCATCAGACAGCAGGGGACTAATTGCAGNTAAAGTTAAAAAAGTGTCTGAAATATCATTNAAATTAAATTCACCTCCNATGAGAGATCCATTCCTGTTCGATATTAATCCACTTGTGCCNTCCTTAATTCCAGCACCCAATTTTCTTAGTACCTGACAGTAATTTGCATCGCCTTGCAACATTTCATTCCATACACCCAAAACCTCACAGCTTCCTCCTACAACCAATGGCAAAGTCAAAAANTAGCTTGCTGCCGTAGCATCAGGTTCGATGGAATATAAAAATTTTTCACTACGTAGATATTGTCCCTCCAGTCTTATTTCATCTTCCAAAATATCCAGTTTAAAATTATCATCTCCGCTAAACTCTTTAATCATATTACCGGTTATACTCAAAAATGGCTTAGAAACAGTCCCGGATGGGAAAGTGATTTTCTCGGACTTTGAAATTAGGGGGGCTATCATCATCAGGGCAGACAACATTTGACTACTTTTGGATGCATCCACACACCAATCCGTATGCTTGTATTCGGTAGTTTTTATACTGAACGGGAAAAAGCCTTCTTTATTTTCATAAACTACCTGCACCCCTTTTGCCTTGAAACATTCAAGCAATTCTCCGACGGGTCTTTTCCTCATCTCTTCTGAACCATCCATGAAATAAACCGCGTTTTTTTGAATGGCAAGCCAGGCAGGCAAAAACCTAGCGACCGTACCTGCGTTTTGAACCATAAAATGCTGGTTTTTTATGGGTGCAATTCCTCTACATCCAGTGATTTCAATTCTTGAATTATTCCAGTCTTCAATAATTCTTACTCCCGCTTTCTTTAAACTTGAAACCATTACCTCCACATCTTGACTTTTTAAAACACCACTTAATTCTGTTTTACCTTTTAAAAAACAAGCAAGTAATAAAGCCCTATTTGAAATACTCTTTGATCCAGGTATTTTAGCTGTCCCCTTACATTCTTTTGAAAAGGGTATTACATCAAGGTAGCTTTCCATTACATTATGGACTTTTTAAATAACACTCCTTTTTGCAAAAAATCTTTTAGACCTTCAAAATCTTCCTTCTCAATAAAATTTTTTGACTCAGCTAAAGACAGTTGAAATTGATCTAAGCAGAGAAGCAGATTTTCCTTATTTTCCATTAAGATACCCGACCATAAATTTGGCTCACCCTCGGAAATCCGGATCATATCTTTCAAACCCTGACCAGCAAGTTCACGTTCATCTTCCCCACTATCGCTGAGTGAGTAAGAAAGCACCGAGGAAATCAGGTGAGGTAAATGACTTAATTGTGAAATGATTCGATCATGCTCAAATGGAGTTTTTTTATGAACTACCATGCCCAGATTCTCCCAGAATATTTTTAACAGGTTGAATTTCTCTTGATTTTTGAAGTCAACCGCTGGGGTTAGAATACAAGGGCGGTCTTCAAAAAGGCTAGCTGTGGCATAATCCATACCTGATTTTTCTGATCCAGCCATAGGATGCGAACCAATAAAGTTTGCACTACTTGATTTAAATAAATCTTTTGCGGTCCTACATATTGACAGTTTTACACTTCCTACATCCGTTACCATGGAGTCGTTTTTCAGTTTTTGTACGATCAACTCTAAAATTTGAGGGATTGTTTCCACAGGTGTGCAAAGGATTACCATATCACTACCCACAACCGATTCCTCAAGATCGTTTACCACATGATCAATATCTAAATTTTGTTTAGATTTTTTATTTGAACTCTCCTTTCTGGTCCAAACTACAATTCTTCTCGCCAAACATCGTTCCCTTACCGCTAAGCATATAGAAGCACCGAGCAAACCCGGACCAATGACAGTAATTTGATTAAACATATTTAAATACAGATGTAGTTGCTAACTTTGATAATTTTGTTTAACAGGAATTTATCCATTGATGCAAAAGCATTTCGAAGAGCAAGAACCAAAAGATGAAGATGATTGGGGTATTCCTCCTTCGCCTGATACTCCTGAAAATAGAAAGAAGGCTGTCAAAGCACAAATTATTCTAGGTTTAGTTTCCCTAGTTGGCATTCTTCTTCCAGGAATTTTATATTGGATAAAGTTTCGTTAACAAATTAAGCAATGAAAAATACTATTGATTCAAATCAAGGCAAGAAACGAGGGTTTTCAAGAGTTGAACTTCTTGTTTGGCTACTTATTCTACCGGTGCTTGCGTTTCAAATCATCCCTTTCTACAACTCGCTAAAAAAGGATTCACTTGAAGCAAATATTCATCAGGAATCTAACACAAGCTTCCACTTTGAATCGTGGAACCAAGAAGACGAAATCAATTTTGACGAAAATAACCTAACCGAAAACTAAATGTGGGGTGATCAAATCCTTAGATGAAAATGGGGCGCTTGCTCATTTTTGTGTCAGTTGTGTTCTTGTCTGTAATCATACTTGCAGTTCTTTCGTCAGAAAATTTATTACAAATTTCAGAAGTCACGACCTCCTTAATTAATTTTTGGAATCACTTCTCAGAAGTTCTAACTCAAAATGGGTTCCTCTTATTTTTAGCGATTATTGTCTTACCTGCATTCATTTTACCTGTCTCTCCTCTTTTGGCCCTAGCAGGAATTTGGGGAGAAGTGCATGGAGCACTAAATTCTGCTATCTATGGGACCATAGCCTTAACCATTAATTGTTGCTGGACTTATTGGTTGGCAAGAATTCTTGGAGTGAAGTTTAATGAAAAATTCAATTTTTTCACCAAAAAAATAGCTTCAAAGATTCCCAAGCAAACTTCAAAAAATATTTTGGGGTGGGCCTTAATTCTTAGACTCACTCCTGGGATACCATTTATTTTCAGTAATTACATCCTTGGTGCAATCAAAATGCCATTCATTTCATACCTTGCAGTATCTGTTCCAATTCTCACAGCCACAGCCAGCGGTTACATACTCACGACATCCGGTATAATTAGTGGTGATCTTAGTACTCTAGGTGGTGGAATTGCATTTTTAGTCGGGATTATTTTGTTTGGTAAGTACATTTTAAACAAAAGCAAATATGCAAACTGAGCTTTTTCACTCTCATCAGTCTGATTCCAAAGTTTGGAATGTTTCGGAAATCAATTCATCCATTCGTAAATCTCTGGAAACAAAATACCATCATGTTTGGGTTCGTGGTGAAGTCTCAAATTTAAGAGCTCACTCAAGCGGTCACTACTATTTCCAGCTAAAAGATTCGAACTCTCAATTAAAAGCAGTTTTATTCAAGGGGGATGCAGGAAACCTAATTTCACCAATAGAAGATGGCTCCAGTTACTTGGTATTTGGGGATATAACTGTCTATGAACCAAGAGGAGACTATCAAATACGAGCAAGGCATCTGATGAAGGAGGGGTTGGGGAACCTACAAATCGAGTTTCAAAAATTGAATAAAGCTCTTCGTGAAGAAGGATTATTTGAAGCTGAAAATAAGAAAGCATTACCTACACTTCCCTTGAAAATAGGCTTGATTACATCTCCTGAAGGTGCGGCCAAGGAGGATTTCATCAGTATTCTCAAAAGAAGGAAGTGGAAAGGTGAAATCTTTTTTTTCCCTTCTCTTGTCCAAGGTCAACTAGCCCCCGGGCAGCTCATAAATGCTTTCAAAAAAATTAATGAATCAAAACTCCATCTGGATCTGGTAGTTTTAACGAGGGGAGGTGGTTCCATCGAAGATTTATGGTCTTTTAATGATGAATCGTTGGTCCGTTTAGTGGCTGATTTTCCAGTTCCAGTTATTTCAGCAATAGGTCATCAAACAGACTTTGTACTTACTGATTTTGCTGCTGACTTCAGAGCAGAAACTCCATCCGCAGCAGCAGAATTAATAAGTTCACTTTTTATAAATGAAGTTCAAACTTTGGATGGTCTGGCTTCAGCCTTTAAGCAAAGCAATTTAACCTTACTGGAAAAACTTACTGAAGAAATAAAAATCTTGGCACTGGAACTAAAGGTGCTGTCTCCAAGATCAAAAATTGACCATGCACACCAAACTTTGGATGAGTTAAAAGAACGATTACAGATTTCTTCTTCCCATATCCTCAGAAACCACAAGGAATTGCTTAGTTTCTTGTCCAAAAGAATTGAAGGTTCAAATTTGAAAAATATTCTAAAAAAGGGATTCTCCTACGTAAAGGATGGCGATGGCAATGTAATCTCTGATGCAGGTAAATTAAGCAGAAAACAAGTTGTCTCAGTTTTTTTCAGAGATGGAAAGCAGGAGATGAAAACACAATAAAGTAAAATTAGTTAAATGTGATTTCCGTAAAATCTCCAGCTCTCAACCAACCCATTTTTTTGTAGAGATTTCCACGCCCTAAATAGTCGCTAAAGAGGATGGACTTCGCATAGCCTAATTTTGCTGCAGTTATCGCAATGTGATAAGTAATAGTGGATGCAAAGCCATTGCTCCTTAGCTCACTTGGAACATAGACCATATTAATCACTGATCTTTGTGGTGTAAATCTGCCAAAACCACCCATAGCTTGGGTTTGACCATGGATGTTTTTCAAAACAAAAAGCTGACCTTCCTCCTTCATTTGTTTTGCCAACTTTATGGTTTGATGTTGGTTCAATTTTGGATTCGATTCGTTCGCGAACGCTTTCGCCCATACCAAAACCCTTGGCCACTCCAAGTTGCTAACCTTTA
>NHDJ01000079.1 GCA_002167265.1 Verrucomicrobia bacterium TMED56
TTTAATTTTTTCTCAAGAGAAGCTTCCTCTTTAGCATGATCTTTTCTTTTCTGACTGTACCCATCTTTGAGTTCTCTTTCATGGAAACTGGCCACATTTCCGGGAACCAAACTGTTCGTACTTCGAAAAATACCAGCCATAGAATAATAATCTTTGGTATGGATTGGATCAAAAGGATGATCGTGACAGCGGGCACATCCCATGGTAATTCCCAGAAATGCCTTCCCAACTGAACTAATTTGTTCGTCCACAACCTCCATGCGTAAGAGTTCTTTATCCTGTAATTCGTAATTATGTGGTCCAAGAGCTAAGAATCCCGTACCAGTAAGGTTTTCATTATATTCCGGATCGGAGGAGGTCGGCAGTAAATCACCGGCAATCTGCTCTAATATAAAACGATTGAATGGTTTGTCCTTATTAAAACTTTGGACAACATAGTCGCGATAACGACTCGCATTAGGAAATGGGTTGTTGCGCCCACCTCCAGTGGTATCTGCATAGCGTGCTACATCGAGCCAATGCCTACCCCAACGTTCCCCGAAACGAGGGGAGGCGAGTAAAGTGTCTACGATTTCTTCGAATGCATTCGGAGAGGAATCTTTCAAAAACTCCTCAATTTGTTCAGGAGATGGAGGGATCCCGACCAGATCAAAGAAGATTCTTCGAAGAAGAACCTGTCTTTCAGCCTTCACCGCAGGCTTAAAACCGGCTTTATAAATCTTTTCTGAAATCAATTTGTCAATCTCACCATTTCCCCAATTCATTACTATGGAGGACCCTAAGGATGGCATTCGGACTGGCTTAAATACCCAAAACTTTCTTCCTTCTACAACGCTCTTAGATTTCAGTCCCCCAAGATCAGAAACTTCACTCATCGGAGCATNCCGNGGGTCGGGTGCTCCCATTGAAATCCATTTTTCAAAATCCCTNACCACATTATCGGCCAATTTTTTAGAAGGTGGCATTTGCAAATCATGGTTTTTATAGCTTATNGCAGAAAGTAATAAACTCTTATCTGGCTTGCCTATGACAATCGCAGGACCTTTTTCCCCGCCTCTCTTCCACCCAGCTTTACGATCCAGAAATAAACCAGCCTTTAGCGTTTTGGATTTCGTTGAATGACACTCATAACAGTTTTGTATTAATATAGGGCGGATTTTCTTTTCGAAAAATTCAACACCANTATCTGGACTTTTCGCTTCGACTCTAAAAAAAAGGCATAGGAGACAAAAACCAAACAATTTAGGGACTAAAATCATGACTTCAAAATTTCAATAAATTCAAGTCTTACGATAAAGGGTTCCTCTGTAAAAAAGAAAGTTTTGCTATATTTAAATTTGATTTTAGAGGTACATTTATGAAATCATTAGCTCATGAGTCAAAATAATCTTAACCGTCGTCAATTCATCAGCAATTCAGCATTAGGGACAACTGCTGGATTTCTTGCATCCTCTACATTTCCATTTATCGCATCTGCACAAGATAAATCTCCAAACGAACGATTACGGTTCGCTGCCATTGGAGTAGGGGGAAGAGGGGCAGGTATTGCCAATAGTGCACGGAGGCTTTCTGAAATTGTAGCTGTGTGCGACCTTGACACACAACGCATTGACCGGGTCAACAAATCATTGGCACAAGGCAAAGCTACTGGTTATCAGGATTATCGAAAGATTCTTGACCGCAAAGATATTGATTTCGTTACGATTGGAACAACCGATCATTGGCATAGCAGAATTGCCATTCACGCGATGCAGGCAGGGAAAGATGTTTACTGTGAAAAACCATTAACGCTGACCATTGAGGAGGGGAAACAGATTTGTAAGGTAACTAAAGAAACAGGTCGGGTTTTTCAGGTAGGTACTCAGCAAAGGAGTGAAATGGGCCAAAAATTTCTTACCGCTATTGGGATTATCCGCGAAGGCAGAATCGGGAAAATCAAAAAAGTAACCTGTAATATTGGTGGCGGTCCACAAGGGGGACCTTTCAAAAAATCAGATCCGCCTTCTAACATCGATTGGAATATGTGGCTAGGACAAGCACCTCTAGTCGATTACATCAAGGAACGCTGCCACTACCAATTCCGTTGGTGGTATGAGTACTCCGGTGGAAAAATGACCGACTGGGGAGCACATCATGTGGATATTGCCCAGTGGGCTATGGAACAGGACGGAGTAGGGCAGGGAGTTCTTTCACTGGAACCCATTGTTGGAGATCATCCCATTCCTCTTAAAAATGGTATGCCCACCAAGGACGACCATTACAACACCTCTCACAACTTTCATATCAAGTGTATGTTCCCAAAGAAGGTGGAGATGAATATAGTCAGCAAGTCCAAGGAAGGAAACGGTATTCTTTTTGAAGGAAGTAAAGGAAATTTATTTGTATCTCGTGGAAAACTTACCGGACCAGCGGTTGTCGAACTCAAGGAAAAACCACTTTCAGCACAAACAGTTCTAGATGTCTACAAGGGCAAGAAGACCACCAATCATATGGAAAATTTCTTTGAGTGTATGAAAGACCGTTCCGATCCGATCTCCGATGTCTACACTCATCACAACGCCATGACCACTTGTCACTTGGCTAACATTTCGATTCGACTTGGCAGAAAGTTAAAATGGAACCCGAAAAAGGAGCAAATTGTGGGTGACGACGATGCAAATCAATGGCAAGCACGCGAACAAAGAAAAGGATTCGAAACGAATTCCTAGCTTTACTTAAATTTAAATAAAAACACTTGATGGCGAATAAAGAGTAATTCAATCCAAGCTTTTCTGGGAATCAATTATACTTACATGCTATACCTCTGCTTATTTCCAGAATTGCCACCATTTTTTTTCTTTAGCTATTTCGGACGATGTTTCATTTTCTACTGAATTTTTAGACTTGATCCATGAAGTAAATTCAAAATTTGAGTAACTATTTTTATCAATANAACCATCTAAGTCTTTAAGAATAGTTACAACTTCNTGATATTCAATTTTGGCACCATAACTACCCTTTTTTTCTGGAATNGGAATTTCAGCCCAAATCCTAGATTCTGTATCTACTCGGAATTGAAGAGTAACATTGTTAGANTCAATAATTCCCAAAAAATTATCATTATGTTCATTTAGAATTTCTATTTTATNTAAAATATTTTCNTTCGTCATTTTTTTGGGNGAACTAGAGGAGATTTCCTCATTGTTTTTGTAGTTCAAGTAAAATACTTCATACTCCATAGTTTATTTGGTGTAATGTTTAAGTTTAGAAATCGATAGGACTCCCAATAAAATGCAAACTCTATTACTCACCTTTAACTTTATACAATCTAAAACAATACGGATTCATTGTTTCTTGCGGCGACAAGTATGATCGACGCACTTGTTCGTAAGTTCTGCGAAACTCGGNGAGACCTAACTGGCCAGTTTANNTTTCNCAAAGTCGATTGGTNAGAACCCTCGANNTGAGGANGAGTTTCGATANCATGATTTGGAGAATTAACNCCNAANTGNAGTCCGCATTACCNNGAAGAAAGCGNGTGAATAAAANCGGGTGACNNAGCATTGTACTCCACCATAGTTTTAGAANTAACATATTGGAGACTGGGACGNATATTCGGGNGTNGTCAGGAACTCTCTGGGCATACTTTCGTAGGGACTGCCCGAATTCNAGACTCATGTGATGAAAAAACATTTTAAAATCATAAGCCCATTAGATCATCTCTGAAAAACCCTTTTAAAAATTAGATTCAAATCAGGCTATTGATAACAACAATCGAAATGTACTTTTATTTATTTAAATTTAAATAAAATTTACAAACTTATTTACTTTATGGTTCATTAATGAGATTTTGCTGGTTTTTAAATTTAATCTCTTGCTTCTGTTCGGTGACAATCGGAGCTAAATCAGTATNATTAAAGTCTACCCCTTTCCGAATTCCNGNGATCATTTTCCAAACCTCTTCAGTTCTCCATTTGGAATCTTTCAGNTGTGCATCCCAAATCGCAAGACCAACGGAGGGATCTTTGGCCACCCATTTTAAGTGCTCCTTAACTGAAGCCTTCTCCCAATGACTGGCATTACTTGGAACTCCAATTAGAAGTTTAGAGGAATACTTTCCTGCGGTGGCTTTNAGAAAATCATAAGATTTCCAACCCGTTGATCTTGATCCAGTTTCAGTATAACCCATCACATGAAGGGCATCAACATGTGGAAGCATCATTTTCCACCAGCCTTGGTTCGGTGCATTCCATTTGTNTGCAAAACTGTCAACNGTTAGCTCNTTCCCTTTANNTTTAAGGGCAATAGAAAGTTCCTTNATAAACTCNAAAAAAGCCTTTTTCTCNCTATNTCGATTTCCTTTCCCTTCAAAATCAATATCNACCCCATCAAGTTGAAGACGANCGGTTTCAGCAACCAAGGCTTTAATGAATTGTTTGCGGTTCGTATCAAATGCATTTTTTGCTAAATTCCAGTTCCAACCCTCACGAGTGCCATTGTATATGCAAAGTAACACTCGAACATTGTTAACATTACCCCAATTCCGAAAGTTGATNATGGTTGAATCATTGATCGTTTTAAAATCATCAACCAATTCAATTTGGCCCTCCTGAACAGGGCGCCAGAATTGAAGACCTAAGTGGGAAAGACCATCTTTCATCCGCATTTCCCCGAATGATTGGTCCAAGCGTGACATGCATAAATCTGTATTATACGGTGGTACCCAAACCATTACCCGCCTTATATTATCTTTTGGTTCGGGTGTACTTTTTACTACTAAAAGCGAGACAAAAACGAGTAACCAAACAAGTTGCTTCAGAGCTAAATTTAATTAAATATGAATAGCTTCGCCATTTGCCGCAGCAGCTGCTTCAGCCAAGGCTTCACTCATAGTAGGGTGAGCGTGTATAGTGCCATGAATCTCATCCACAGTGGCTTCCAAATTCATAGCAAGGCCATACTCAGTGATCAACTCAGTGGCATCCGATCCAATAATATGAGCTCCTAAAATCTCTCCATATTTTTTTCCAACAATTACTTTAACAAATCCTTCAGAATGATTTACCGCAACGGCTTTACCTGAAGCTGCAAAAGGAAATTTACCAATTTTATAATCAACTCCATCATCTTTTGCTTTCTGCTCAGTCATTCCAATACTTGCGACTTGAGGTTGGCAGTAAGTACAACCAGGAAAGGCATCGAATGGAATAGGTTTTGAGTGTTCAAACATGCCGTTAACAGCTTGTATTGCTCGATAGGTGGCAACATGGGCCAACCAAGGAGGTCCAACTATATCTCCTGCTGCATAAATGCCTGGCACAGAGGTTTGATAATTTTCATCCACCTGAAGATACCCTTTATTCAGTTCCAAATTTAAATCTTCTGAAATAGCACCTGCGAGATTTGGAACTACGCCTATTGCAAGAAGCAGGGATTCGACCTCCAATTGTTCATGCTCTTCGCCCTTTGCCATTGTTAAAAGGACTGAATTCTCTTTTATCTCAATTTTGTCGATTCTCGTTTCGATCCTACAGTCAATACCCTGTTTTTTAAAGGATTTGTGTAAAGCATCAGAAACATCCTGATCCTCCACAGGCAAAACATTTGGCAACATCTCCACCAGGGTAACCTTGGTACCAAAAGCATTTAGAAAATAAGCAAATTCAGCTCCAATTGCACCCGCCCCCATTATGGCAATGGATTTAGGCTGTTTTTTCATCACCAAGGCATCCCTCGATGTCATTACCCTTACACCATCCACCTTTACTTCATCTAAGGTTCTAGCTTTACAGCCTGTGGCGACCATAATCTGACTTCCGGAAATAACTTTTCCGGTATCTGCACCTTCGGTTATTTCCACTTTACCAGCTGAGAGGACCATTCCTTTGCCTACGATATAATCCACCTTGTTTTTCTTGAACAAGAATTCGATACCTCCACCCATTTGATCGGCGACTCCCCTAGATCTTTGGATAATTTTTTCAAAATNATAGGTAACCTCTCCGCATGATAATCCCAATTCCTGTGCATGTTGAAGACTTTGAAAAGTCTCCGCACTTTTAAGTAGAGCCTTAGATGGAATACAACCCCAATTTAGACAAGTCCCTCCGGCCCGTTCCATTTCAATTACAACGGCTTTTTTGCCAAGTTGCCCGGCTCGAATACCAGCGGCGTATCCGGCGGGTCCTCCACCCAGAACGACTAGATCGTAAGTATTTTCACTCATTTTAAGAAATATTTCATAAATATGTGTTATTTCTAACAGGACAATCTTTTATCGTCAATGAAACGAACGACCTTGCNTTAATTGGGCATCGCATCAAAAATTTTATCCTTTAAATTATAAAAAAAGTGAAGATAGATAATTTGGAAGATTACAAAGATGTCATAAGAGAAAATCTCNAAAACTGNCTTAATGNCACTTCTGCTGAATTAAAACCAATTTACAGTGGTAAAGTCAGGGAGTGTTTCGATCTGGATACACATTATGCGATCATTACCACTGATAGACAATCTGCTTTTGATCGAGTTCTNGCTAATGTACCATTTAAGGGACAAGTTTTGAATGAGCTAAGTGCTTGGTGGTTTAGAAAGACCTCTCAAATTTTAAATAATCACTTGGTGGAAGTGCCTGATCCNAANATTTCGATCGTAAAGAAATGCAANCCTTTCCCGGTTGAATTTGTAGTTCGGGGGTATTTGACAGGATCCTCCAATACCTCAATTTGGACAAATTATTCAAAAGGTGTGAGAAACTATTGTGGCATTAGTTTAAGTGATGGNTTGATCAAGAATCAGAANCTTGAAGATGTAATTATAACCCCTACAACTAAAGAAGACGAAGGAGATGTTCCGATCTCACCAATTGAGATAGTGANCCGTGGGTTGATGACTCAAGATCAATGGGAGTTCTGTTCTGAAAANGCGATTTCATTATTTAAATTTGGACAGATTGAAGCTGAAAAAAGAGGTTTTATATTAGTAGATACAAAATATGAAATGGGAGTCTCTGAGAATGGTAAGATTTTATTAATTGATGAAATTCATAGTCCAGACTCGAGCCGATACTGGTTAAAATCTTCTTATATCTCAAGATTCAATGAGCAAAAAGAGCCTGAAAACATAGATAAGGAATTTCTTAGACTGTGGTTTAAAAAGAACTGCGATCCATACAACGATAATAAGCTTCCACAAGCACCTGAAGATTTAATTGTGGAACTTTCTCTAAGATACATTCAATTGTATGAGAAGATTACAGGTAAGAAATTTACCTTCGCATCTATTGATTNCCCCGCAAACGACAGAGTGAACAAAGTAATAAGTTCCTATTTAGCAAATTAGCATAAATTCCANAATGAATAATCAGGAAAATTTCCAGTATCAAACTAAAGTAATCGAGACCAATAAAATAAAGTTAAAAGGAGAAGACATTTCCTCGGTCATTGCTGAAGCTTTAGAAACTGAACTCAATAANATGAGTGAAAAGGGGTGGAGACTATTTTCCATCACACCAAGTCTTTTGACTGAAGGAGCGATTCGCAAATTAATATTGTGTTTTGAAAAGCGAGTTTAGAATTCTTCAAACGAAATTAACTCATTAAGATTGCATACAAAGAAAACCTTGTAATCTTTTTCCTTGGCTAAAATGTGTTCAGCAGAGTTGTTGCCATGATAAAATTCTGCGATGTCAGANAACATNAAAACTCTTTTTTCCCANGATAAATTATTGTGCTGGGTGCTTGCGAGAAGGGCAAANCGGTATCNATTCTGTAAAATCCATTTNTGAAGAGCATTGTCGTTATGCAGATTCTTGAAAAGATCGGATTTTAAATTTATGAGATTTNTAAAAGCTTTTTCATCAACTTCCGATTGACGAATTTCTGATTTCTTTTTTAGGTGAGATATTTCACTTTCAAATTGTTGATCTGGATTCCAACTATTATTACATCCAGCTAAGCATAAAAAGAAAAGTAGACCCAAACCTCTAAATTTAACGCATATGAAAGCTGATTCTAGCAAGCAGAACTTAGGCGATCCGAATCGTTTGTCATTCATCAAATTACTTCCAAACATACTGACGATCATTAGCTTATGTTGCGGGATGACTGCAATAAAATATGCCTTGGAATTTCATTGGGGGAATGCGGTTATGGCGATCATTTTTTCTGCATGTTTTGACGCACTAGACGGGGCAACTGCAAGGTTGCTCAAGGCAACTTCTCGGTTTGGGGCAGAGTTAGATAGTCTGGCTGATTCCGTTAATTTTGGTATAATTCCATCACTCATAATATATATTTGGCTGAAGGAAACCACTTCAAGTAGCTTTGATTCGTATTATCTGGGTTGGACTTGGGTCGCTTGCACATTGTTTACATCATGCTGCATCTTAAGACTCGCGAGGTTTAATATAATGGACAAATCGATTAATGAGAATCTGGCAAGCGATTACTTTGTTGGAGTTCCTACCCCAGCAGGAGCAGGGCTTTTACTACTTCCTATCGTGGCAAAATTACTCGGTGAAAGATTCGCGATCGAATTTATTACAGAAGATATTTTTTTTGTAATAACTATAACTATTTGGATAGTAATCATTTCCTTACTAATGATTTCAAACATAGCTACTATTTCCTTCAAGAAATTCAGGTTTAAAATTCATAAAAAGGGGGCAACATTGATTCTGATATCTATAATGCTTTTGATTACAACTTTACTCAAAGAGTTTTGGATAACAATTTTTGCTGTTCAAATACTTTATTTAATTACCATTCCAGTTTTTGGAATAATGCGCAAAATTAGAGGATGATAATTTATAATTCAGCATTTCTTTTATATGATTTATGTTGGCTCAATGCCTTGGGTTTAATTTTGCGCAATTTATGCAAACTGTACAGGTAGTAGATCAGGTACGCTTTAGATAAAAATTCAGAAAGTTCATCTATATTCAACAAGACTTGACCGGCGTTATAAAAATCGTTTTTAAGATTTAAAGAATTAAACTCTTTGACTTCCCTTCTTAAATTCTTTCTTAAGTGAAAAATAGATCTTAACGAAAGTTCAGCACATGAGTCCTTCTTTTTCTTTAAAGCTATTTCTGACAAGTAAAAGGATGCCAACCCTCTAGTATTTCTGTTTTCATAGGCTTGATTAAGAAAGTTTTTTGCACTCTTAAAATCATCTAGTGCATTACTGGTTCTATAAAGTCTAATTAAGTATTTTTCTTTGCGTATATCTTGGCCGTAACTTTCCTGGAGTAAGATGTATGCGTCTCTGTACTCAAATTTAGTAAAGTGGATATCAGAAAGCATGATCTTTGCATCATGATTAGATGGGTTTATGAAAATAATTTTTGAAAGCAATGCTTTCACTTTAGAAGTACTTTTTTCCAAGCCCTGCGGATCTAGGTCTTTGCCACACACAAAGTAAAACTTGGCTGCTTCAAATAAGCAAATTTCGTCATTAGGAATAAACTCAATTGCCAAATCGAAAAATTTTTGTGCGTCCAAAATCAATCCACTACTAAACTTAGCCTTAGCTAATTCTAGACAGTAGATGGATTTTTCATCAACGAGGACAAGTAGTTTTTCCAAAAGATTTAATCGTAACTGCTGATTGCCTTGGATAGTCGAAATCTTGAGAGCATGATCTAAAATTTCTATGTCATCAGGTAATTCCTTTAATGCCTGCTTGATGGATGATGCGGCTTCCTCAATAAGATTGTNTTTATATTCAATCTTAGACTTGAGATACCAAAGAGTTGGGTTTGATGGTGAATCCTTTAGCGCTTTTGCAACTTGATCGAGTCCTTCAGACATACGACCTTCTTTGATGAAAAATTCAGATAAAGTAATCTGAGCTGCAATGAAACTTGGTTGGAGTTCCACGCATTTTTGAAGATGCTTGAGTGCTTTCTGGGCGAATTTCGTCAAATCACTACAAAATTACTGTTTTTTCTTTTTTTGATTTGAAGTTGTTTGAAGTGATTTTAGTGCTGTTTGAGCAGCTTTATCCATCAATAGCAAGGCAACTTGGAAGTGAGCCTCTGCAAAATTTTTATTGTGCTTGATGGCCAATTCAAAGTTTTTGAAGGCTTCTGCAAATTGATGGTCTTCAACTAAAATGAGGCCTAATTTATAGTAAGCTTTTGAGTATTCTGAGTTTATTCCCAGAGCTTTGTGCAGGTGTTCTTTAGCTTTATTTGTCTCTGGTTCCTTAATCAATGATCCATCCGTTTTTAATTTTTCCCCTTTGGAAAGTAGCTTTGCAAACCAATAATGGCATTCAGCGAGGTCAGGATTTATTTCCAGTGCAGTTTCATAGTTACGATAAGCTTGATCAAATTCTGATGGATTTGTTAAAATTTTCCCAAGATGGAAATAAGCTAAAACATAATTCTGATCCAAATCTGTTGCCTTTTGAAAATGCAGTTTTGCCTCATTAAAGTCTCCATTGACGACTGAATGATTACCTAATTCAAAATAGGCTTCTGAATACTCTGGGTTTAATTCAAGAGCTTTATAAAAATGTTTTTTGGCAAGTGCTGGATCTTCATCAGTTCTTAGAATCATAGCGATATAAAAGTGAGATTCTGCATGATTGGCATCTATTGCCACTGATTTTTTAAGATGCTCCAAGGACGATTCATAATTTTCGTCATGATACATCATTACTCCCAACCGATAATGAGCGATCGCGTTCTCTTTGTAATAGTCTATGGAGAGTAAAAAATGCTTTTTAGCTTCAGATTTCTTGTTCGACTGCTCAAGTACATGGGCAAGCAGATAATGAGCCTTTGAATATTCCGGGCAAAGGGCAATTGATTTTCTCAACATGCCTTCTGCTTTTTTGGTGTTACCGTTTTCAGAATGAATCTTGGCTATGTTGTAATGAGCTTTGTGATTTGATGCATCTATTTCGATGACCTTTTGAAAGTGAAATTCAGCTTTGGCAGTCTCCTTTAAATCAACAATTGTACCCTCTTTGTCGGTCGCAACCCCACCGTGAAATAATTTTCCGAGATAGTAATGCGCTTCAACATAATCCTCATCAATATCCAATGCGGTCACATAATTTTTCTTTGCCTCATCAAAATCATCAGGGTTGGTAAGTAGCTTGGCCTTGTTGTAATAAGCGGGTGCAAAATTCTGGTTTATTTCAGTAACTTTATCAAAATTGTTCTTTGATTCTTCGATATCTTCAAGTTCGATGAGAAGCAAACCGTAGTGAAAATAGGCATTAGCGTAGTTTGGGTTGATTTCCAGAGAGTTAAGGAAATGGTTCCTTGAAGACTCTAGATCGTTATTACCCTGAAGCATGATTGCCAGTTCGCATTCGGCTTCGGCAAAATCGCTTTTCAGTGCAACAGCTTTCTGGAAATGCTCTAAGGCTTTATCTGACTCGCCATCTTGCTTAAGTAAAAGGCCAAGTTCATAATAAGCTTCCGAATAATGGGGATTAAGCTGAATAGCCTTTTGAAGATGTTTTTTAGCATCCATATTCGAATTTATTTGGTAGTCATTACCCAAACTCCATCCCACTCACCCTTAGGAGGATTCTTTTTCATATGATCACATCTGTCCAAGTAGAGTTGAGCAGATTTGTCATTTGGGTTTATTTTCTTAACTTCCTTGAAAAGTTTCACAGCTTGGTCCCATTTAGCTTCATTCCAAGACCTATATCCGTCATTAAATATTCCTAATGCCTCGACTAAGTTTGGGTAGCTTTTGTCGTCATGAAAGTCTAGGACTTCGTATACTCCAACAGGTTCTGTTTTTCCTTTAACGATTACATAGTCGACCTGTCTGGTTCTGTAAGTTGCCTTGACGGCTTTGTAGGTGAATTCACTTATTAAAATATGAGCACCATATTGTTTACATGCACTTTCTATTCGAGCAGCCAAGTTCACGCCATCTCCGATAACAGTGTAGTCCATCCTCTTGGGAGAACCGATGTTTCCCGAAACAATTGAGTCTGTGTTAATACCCATTCCATGATCGATAGGCATCTTACCTTCAGTTGCTCTTTTGTCATTGAACGCATTGAGGTCTGTCATCATACGAATTGCTGCACGCACAGCACGGTCCGGATCATCATCATGGGGGACAGGTGTACCAAAAATACACATCATCGCATCTCCGATAAACTTGTCGAGCATGCCACCCTCATCTGTAATGCAGTCGACCATAATTGTAAAATATTCATTCAACAGCTTTACGGTACCTTGTGCTCCCAATTCTTCTGTAATTGTTGTAAAACTTCTAACATCAGAAAACAATACAGTTCCAACACTCTGCTTACCTCCCATTATGTCGTCGCTTTCTCCAGCATTCATTAACTGATCAGCTAATTCAGGATCCATGTACCGTGACATTGTTGATTTCATCCTTTTTTCAGAACTGATATCCTCAATCATAAGCATAGTTCCCAGGCTTTCCTTCTTTTGACCAAGCAATGCCAACAATGAAACATTGACCGAAAGCTTTTCACCATCAAGAAAGAGTTCTGCATCAAGAAACTCTTCATCTTCTTCAGGATTTTCCAATTTGCTCAGAAGCCAATCATTTTTTTCACCTAGAATATCTTTAATTGGGTGCTCAAGTACTTCCGAAATAATGGGGACTTTCAGAATTCTTAGTCCAGCAATATTACATGTTTTAACAATACCATTCTCATCAATTGTCAAGACGGCATCGTGCATACTGGAGAGTATGCTTTCTGAATAATTCTTTTGATTCTGAACATCGTCAAAAAGCTTTGCGTTTTCGATGCCCATGGAAATCTGAGAAGTAAACGCTGCCAGACGTTTTTCATCTTCAGCGTTAAAAGATCCACCTCGTTTGTTCAGAACTTGGCTAACGCCGATGGTTTTGCCCTCTTTGTTTAGAACAGGCATGCAAAGTATGGAACGGGTAAAGAAACCAGTTTGCTTATCGAAGCTCGGATTGAAGCGTAAGTCCGCATAGGCGTGAGGGATATTAACCGGTTTCCCAGAGGTGAAAACGGTTCCTGCAATCCCTAAGTGGTTAGGGAACTTGATCACAGATTTTTCATCTAATCCTTCACCAACCTCGGTGTAGAGTTCATTAGTCTTTTCATCATTAATAAAGAGGGTGGCTCTTTCACAATCCAGCATCGTTGAGATTGTGGTAATGATTTTTTGTAAAAGGGGAGTGAGTTCTAGCTCTGAAGAAACTTGGGAAACAACATCAAGGAATTCGAGTTCTTGTTTTCTGGCAGCTTCAATTTGTTCGACAATGATATTTCCCTGAATAGCAATAGCCGCTTGCTCGGTCATCGCTTCAAGAAGATCTAAGTCCTCCTGCTCAAATTCTCCGTCGATCTTGTTTAATATTTGAGAAACTCCAATTTCCTCTCCTGCGATTGTTCTTAGTGGTGCACATAGTATACTTTTCGTTCTGAATCCAGTTCGAACATCAACTGCCTTGTTGAATCTTTCATCTTTGTAGGCGTCGTGAATAATGACGCCTTGGTTTTTGGTAAATACCCATCCCGCAACCCCTTTTGAGTTCAAGATTCTTATCTCCCGCCTAAAGTTACCTTGGGCAATTCTTGAGTACAATTCTCCAGTAGATGCATCATTGAGGAAAATCGTGCCTCTTTCTGCACCGATCGTGCTTGTAGTGATTTTAACCAGAGTTTCTAGGGCCTCATCTAAGCTCTTGGTTTTGGCAAGGTCTGTAGTGACCTGCAAGAGCATGTCGGAAAATCTTTCCGTCCTTTTGGATTTAGCGTTCTTAAAGGTTTTGTTTCTTTTATCTTCCGTTGTCATTTTCAATTTTTGAACGAAGTTCAATTATGGTTTCTTGCAACTGCTTGAATTCCATTGTCTTTAGTTGCTTCTCTTTCTGAATTTTTTGCTGATGTAAACTCCCTTTTTCATCCAGTTCACTTCTAAGGGCTCTCACCATGGTCTTAAAGTGGGAAATTTCGTGAGTTTGTGATGCCATCGCATGTTGTATGGCATCCTGTTTTTCAACTTCTAGTCTTTCAAGTTCTTCTCTAAGTGAAGAAACGGTTTTTCTTAAGGAATTCAGTTCGAGAGTGGACTGTGATTTTGATCGCTGAACTTCCTCTACAGTTTTATGTTGAAGACTCTCAATTTTTTCTCGCAATTCAGAGATAGTTTTTTTCAAACTGTCATTTTCAGAATTTCCTTTCGCTACTGCTTTTTGGATCTCATCTGATTTTTCATTCACTGAACGATCCAGACTTTCTCGAATTTCCGTAATGTTAGCTTTCAATGAATTGATTTCACGCTGATGTTTTGATTTGATGGATTGACTTATGTCTTCCTTATCTGCGGCAAGTCGCTCACATTTCTCTCTAGATTGTACCAGTGATTCTTGTAGGGTTTTTATTTCCTGAACATACTGACGGGCAACCTTGTTCTGAATATCTCCTTTGTCAAGTTCAGCTTGCTCCAAGTCCTCCCGAAGATTTTCAATAGTAGATTTTAAGGATTTGATTTCTAATTCGCGAACTGCCGATACCTTTTGAATTCTTTCCTCGGAGCGGCTCTGTTCAATATCTAATTTTTCACGAAGGGAACCTAATGAATTTCTTAATTGCGTGATCTCAATATGAGATGTTGATAACGCTTGCTGCACCTTTATCTCCTGCTCATTCTTAGTATTTTCAATTTCTTCCCTTAATTGTGAGATAGTTTCCTTTAGGCTTTTTGTTTCGCTCTGGAACTTTGCCTCTACAGATTGTATTTTTTCTTCGACCTTAACGCGTTCGATGTCAAAACGCTCTCTGACATTTGAGAGTGTGTTCTTAAGTTGGACTATTTCTTGATTCGAACGAGATGCAACTTTTTCAACTGCCTGTTCCTTTTCTATGTCCTTAGTTTCAAGCTGTGTTCGCAAGTCAGAAATAGTTTTTTTAAGCTGTTCCAATCTTTGGTTGCCATCTGAGATCGCCTTTTGCAATTTATCTTCAGCTCTAGTTTGACTTGTCTCCAGTTTTTCACGAAGCATTCCCAAAGACTTTTTAAGTTGATTGATCTCATTTTGAGATTTTGCAGAAGCTCTTTGTACTGCATCTTCCTTTTCTGCCTTTGATTGTTCGAGTTCTTCGCGAATTTCAGATATAGTATTTTTTAAGGATTGAATCTCCACTTGATATCCAGCTTTCATTTTCTGAAGAGAGTCGTCATTTCTAGCTCTTATATCCTCTAAATTCCTCCTGAGTGAACCAATTGTCTCTTTGAGCTGCGAAATTTCAGTCTGTGAGGATGAAACGGAAGATTGTACCGCCTCCTCTTTTTCGATCTTTGCTTTTTCAAGCTGTTCTCTTAATTCACCTGCAGTATTTTTTAAGCTTTGCACCTCAGTCATTGATGAAGCAATAGCTTTTTGAACGGCGTCCGTTAGCTTTTCTTTTTCTAATTCAAGCTTACCTCTAGTTTGCAAAAGAGAGTTTTTAAGATGCTTGATTTCATTGCTTGTACTTCTTTGGGTTTCTTGAACGGCTTCTTGTTTAACCGTTTCTGCCTTTTCCAACTCTTCCCGGAGGGTTTCAATCGATTTTTTAAGTCCTTCAACCTCAACGCGATTTAGTCGATTTGCTTTTTGAAGACTCTCTTCTTCTTTAGCTTTTTCAAATTCAATTTTTTCTCGTGCTTTAGTTAAAGCAGTTTGTAAATTCTTGATTTCAGTAGAACTCGCAGAAACAGCGTGCTGAACAGCCATACTTTTTTGATTTTCCGCACCCTCAAGTTCCAGTCTTAATTCAGCAATAGTCCCATGAAGGGCATTCAGTTCATTTTGATTGAGGGCATTGACTTTTTGAATCTGATCTTGCTGCTGAGCTGTGAGGTGATCGATTTTTTCCCGTAGACGAGTTGACGATTTACGAAGTTGTAAAATTTCTTGATAGGTTTCCTTCCGAACGACTTGAGCAATATTTGCTTTTTCCTGTTGTGCATCATCTAAATTTTCCCTGAGACTGCTAAGGTTTTTTTTGAGTTCTTGCACCTCCATTTGAGCAGCCCGCCTTTCCCTTTGAGCAACTTCTTGGTTCTTAAGCTTTTGCTCATCCAGTTTAATCCGAAGTTGACTGATGATCAATTTGTATTGCTTTTCTGCTCGAGAACTTGAACTTTCAATTTTCTGCTTCTCTTCAATAAATTCATTACTTTTGGATTCGAGAGCTTCTCTAAGTTCATTGATAGATGATCTTAACTGAGTTTTTTCATCCTCACTTTTTTTCCTAATGATTTGGCACTCATCTTGGTGGTCATCTCCAATTCTTTCCAACTCTTCCCGCAAAGCAGAGATGGTATGCTTAAGGAATTGGTTTTCTGTCTCCAGTAAATCCAACTTGTTGGGTAGTTGTTGGGGCATGTACATTAAAATATTGATGAAATGCAAAAAAATGTAAATACTGACTTTTAAGCATTACTATATGCTTGCCAAAGAATAATTACATAATTTCCATGATTAAGTATACTATGAAATGTCATTCATTACGCACAATGTTTGCTTTATTGATGTTTTTATATTGTTCTTCCTGTGAAAAAAATGCAAGCCTCCCGGCTCAAGATTCCAATGCCACATTATTGTCAGAAGATCATCTGGTGCAGAAACTTACGCAAAAAACGACCACGCAATCTGTCTCTGATGTTATTTCAGGAACGCCAAATACAGCAACTCCTGCAGGTTTTTTTGATGGTTCGATTCCTACTGATAACATTAACTCTAAGGATTCAACTTACACTGCTGCAACTTCTGTTCTCACAGAGATTGATGCTGAAGATGCACTTCGCGATTTAGAGGACACGGCAGCCTATCACCAAAAAAATATTGATAAATTAAGAAAAATAATTTTTATTAAAGATGAAAAAGTTCTCTCTTTGAAACAGCAAAATGCAAGCCTTGAAAAACGGGTTAATTCTTTGCAGGATCAAATTGAAAAACTGAAGCTTCAATCTGAATTTGATCGTTTCAAAGAGGAAAAGGAATTAATCAATATTAAAGTTGATGGGTTAAAGGGTAAATTTTCGGAAAAAGCAGATTATATATCTGCTCTCGATGAACAAAGTAAATCACTTAGCGTGAAACTCGATAATTCTAGAGAACAATCCTCTCCTGAATTCACTGAAGATTTCATAAAATTTGTTGATCCCAGTGATATTTCTCAGAAAACATCTTCCGAAAGCAGTTTACAATTTGATGCGGTTGTAACTTCTCTAAATGGCAAAAGTAAAGAGGCTTTTTACACAGAATTTTTTATTCTTGAAAAAGATCTAGAACAACTTCTCTTATCAAAAAAACTTAATTTAAGTGATTTTCCTAAAATCAGTTCTTTTTCCGAGCTTTTCGCTCGAGCCCGTAAAACCCCCTTTAGTTATCCTGAGGTTTTAAAAAAAATCAGGGCTGCTCTATTGGAAGAAGTAAGCAATAATAGAGGTATACGGGTACGAACTGACATTAACGGCTCTGCATCAGTAAGTAACTTGCAACCGAGCACCTACTTTATTATAGGCTCCGCTTCACTTGGCAAAGTTGGGGTGACATGGAATCTTCCAGTTGAATTGGACGCGGAATCCAACAAAGTATCTTTGACCTTATCCAATGCAAGTTGGAGCGAATAAAAAACTTTTAAACTTTTTAAAAACATATGAGTGCACAACAAAATACAGATGATTCAAAACTGAAGCTGACGACCAATCAGAAAATCTCCATCCTTGCGTCTTTTGCGAAAGCAAAAGTACTCGAACAAATACAATGCGTTTGGTTCATAATTTTGTATCTCATTGTTTTTCAGGTGCTTGTCCTTGGCTTGCCCATTGTATATTCTCTCATGATTGCTGTAGGTATTATGATTGTCATTGTTGGTCTAGCGTTTTTCATGGAGGGATTGCGGTTGGGACTTATGCCGCTTGGAGAAACCCTTGGCTCTACTCTCCCGCGGAAAAAAATTCTTGGGATACCCTGCTTACCAACAAGTTTAGCATTCGGTTTCATACTGGGTGCTTTCGCAACATTTGCTGAGCCAGCAATTGGTGTATTAAGAGCAGCAGGTTCAGGGGTTGATCCAACCCTTGCACCGCTTCTTTGGACGATCCTCAATACAGGTGCTGAAACTCTTGTCTACTCTGTTGGAGTTGGAGTTGGAATTGCGGTTCTTCTTGGAGTTCTCAGGTTCTACAAGGGTTGGTCACTTAAGCCATTTATTTATATAGGAGTTGTTGTTTTATCCATGGGCACTCTGTATTTCCAATTTTCTGATGCCAGGCTTCAACATGTACTTGGCTTGGCATGGGATTGCGGCGCCGTCACTACTGGTCCAGTAACGGTTCCTCTTGTCCTTGCCCTTGGAATTGGGGTTTGCCGCATCGTTTCGACGGGCGGCTCGAGCAATACTGGTTTTGGGGTTGTTACTTTAGCTTCACTCTTTCCGATACTGGCAGTTAAGTGTTATGCACTTTTCCTTTTCACATCTGATAACTATTACAGTGCTACTTATTCAGAAGCTGAATGGCATAAAAATGCTGGTGAATATGGGAAGAAATATGATCCGGATCTTCAACGATTTGGAGATATTGTTGCAAAAAGACGATTGGAATCAGCAGGCAGTGCCACAGGCAGTGAAATTGCCCGGACACTATCGCCTGACGACTTAAGCAAGGTTAAAACATCCTTAGATGAAACAGGAAAATTACCTACTGGCTATTCCCTCAAGACTCAAATCTCAGGAAACTCCCTCAATACAAAACCTCTTGATAGCAACGATGAGAGCTCTCGTGCAATCGTAGAGCCTGCTATGACTCAATCAATAATTGTTAAGGAAGGTATTTCCTCTCCTGACGAAGTTTGGGATCCAAACACTGAGATTTTATCTGCAATGACTAATAATTTCGATTTCTTCCCCAATCTTTTCAAGCCTGAAGAAGATGCAAATGGAAATGGTATCCTTGATCCCGGTGAAGACATTTATTCAGTTAATGAAGAGGGGGTTACGGTCTACAACAAGCCTGGTGAAAATTACCCGGATGCTGTACTTGATGGTCCTGATCAGGATCGAGGAGCGATCGAAGGTGCCCTTTGGGCGATTGTTCCACTTTGTTTGATATTGTTAATTGTTCTCAGGGTTGGTTTGCAGCAGCGGCCCAAGCACCTTGACGAGTTAGTCATCGGTATTTCATGTGCGGTTATTGGTATGGGCCTCTTTAATCTTGGCATATCTCTGGGCTTAACTCCCTTAGGGGAACAGTTGGGTGGAAATGTTGTTTCCAGTTTTGCGCCGATCGAGCCGTGGGCGTCGGAGGGATTTGTAGACCCAATGTTTGCATCGTCAACAGCAGGTAAGTGCTTGGCAATTTTATTTGGCTTTATTCTGGGATATGGAGCGACACTTGCTGAACCTGCTCTAAACGCACTCGGTGCTACTGTAGAAAAAATAACTGTAGGAGCATTTAAGAAAAATCTGCTTATGCAGACAGTTGCCACTGGAGTTGCGATTGGTATTGCAACGGGTGTAGCCAAAATCGCCTTCAACCTGGACCTTTGGTACTTACTGGTTCCACCATACACAATCCTGATATTAATTACATTTCTGTCCAGCGAGGATTTTGTAAACTTTGGTTGGGACAGTGCCGGTGTTACTACGGGTCCTATTACCGTACCTTTAGTTCTTGCTATGGGTTTGGGCATTGGTTCCAAAACCGGTGCAATTGATGGTTTCGGGGTCTTAGCCTTGGCTTCCATCGGTCCAATTATTACTGTTCTTACAGTTGGTCTGATTGTTAGAAAAAAACCGAAAACGGACGAAGACGATAATCTAGCTACTAGGGAGGCTGCATAATATGAACGACTTAACAAAATCAGAAAGTGTTTCCTTGTTGAATTTAATTCTTCCGAAGGAATCGGTAGTTTCAGTATCCGAGGCTATTACAAAGGCAGGTGCTAAAGGAGTTTTCCAAATTTCGGCGAGAGGATCCGTACTGAATGAAGGCGGGTTTTTGCAAAAAATGTTCCCTCCTCCAGCGCCAGAACAACATTTGTTACAAGCTCTGGTAAGGGATGATGCAATCGAGCAAGTCGTTGATGCGTCTGTAAAAGCTGGAAATTTAACGAAAGTTGGAGCTGGTGCGGTTTTTACAATCGAATGTAATCAAGCCCTTACTTCAGAAAATTTTCCGGCTGATATTTTGGGAAAAGATGGCCACGAAATTCCATCGAGGACTGCAAGCGAGATGGAGGCAATTTGCTGTATCTGCGAAAAAGGAATTGCGGATGACATTGCTAACGCTGCCTTAGAAAATGGAGCACCAGGACCCACTGTAACTTTTGGTGAGGGTGGGGGAGTTCGTGACAAGATTCCAATGCTCAGAATTACTAAGGGTCCTGAAAAGGAGTTTGTTTGGTGTGTGGTTGAAAAGTCTGAAGCTGATGATGTGTTTGCAGAAATGGCCCGTGCAGGAAGAATTACAGAACCTGGACGAGGCTTTATGTATTCTATACCTGTTTCCACAGGATTGATTAATGTGAGCAGCACAATTTCTTCCTCTGCACATGGAGCGAACATGGAGCAGATTATTTCTGCCATTGATGAAATCAAAGGGGGAAAAGATTGGAGAGCACTTGTTGATGAATCCAAATCCAAGGCACTGAAAACAACATTCCTAGAAAACTTGGTCGGTCTTTATTGTATCATACCACGAGATCAATACTCAGATGTTTATGATGCGATTCTTGAAGCCGGAGCCCCAGGAGTAAGTACAAATTTTGGAGTGATGACTGACGCAGATGAAGGAGAAGGAGCTGCAAAACAGAATGAAGAATGGGCATTGGTTTATACTTCAGTGGGTCCAAATAATGTGGATTCAGTAAGAGAATCTGTTCAGAAGAAGATAGAGGAATTAGGTATTGATAGATTTGCATTTTACACTTTGCCCATCCCGCGAGCATTGACATACTTGGGCGGTTAAAACTTTGAATACAAATTTTATATTGTTTTTCTTTGAGGTTGATTCTTTATTCTTGAATAGCAATTAATTTTTATGGCACTCCATTGACCTTTTTCAGTTAGTTCAATTGTACTATTGATTCCAGCGGTTTTCATTATGTTTTCGTAGTGTTGTTCCACATCTTTCGCTTCAAAACTTAAGATGCCTGACAAAATTAGAGTAGATTCTTCAGAGAGTAGATTGATAATTCTATGGGAGTTTTCAAGCAGTACATCTGCTTGTATGTTTACAATCACGCAGTTAAATTTCATATCGTCCAACCGTTGCAAATCCATAAGCATAAAATCTAACCCGCTGTCGATTTCGTTCAATACTTGGTTCGATTGAGCATTAGAGATGGAGTCTTGGTCGTGATCAATTCCAAGAACTTTTTGAAAGCCTAGTTTTCTTGCAAAAATACTCAATATTCCAGATCCACACCCGATATCAACTAGATTAAAGTCTAAAAGTTTCTGAAAAGTAAATGCTTCGTGCATTAATTCTAAACATAGTCTGGTAGTCTCATGAGTACCTGTTCCAAAAGCCATGCCTGGATCAATAAAGATAGAAGTACTCTGAGGTGGTACTTTGAAAAGTTCTTTTTCCCAAGCTGGTATGAAAAAATAGTTTGTTAAATTCCAAACTTTAAAATGGTGCTTATAAGAGTTTTTCCAGTCAGTTGGACAAAGCGCTTCAAACTTAAAGTTAAGATCATTTTTAAAGTCTAAAAAATTGTTTAGTTCATTTGCAGCTTTTGTTGCAAAACTCTCGCTTCTAAAAACTCCCTCAATCCTATGGGACTTATTCCTTCTATTAAAGTGAATTGTCCAATTATGGGGTGCCAATTCAAATAAGGTTTCTTCAATGATTCGGGATTCATGCCTATTTATTTCTACAACAAGTTTTATCATTGTTGGAGCAATTCAATGCTGCATATCTTTAAATTCAAAGGAAAGATTAGCAACTGTCATGGGCAATAGAGTGTGTTCTGCTCCACGAATTTTTTGAACGCATGCATCAAGAGAATCCGATGGCATCAAGCGGACAGGTGCTTGGGCAATAATTTTGCCGGCATCTAAATCTTCAGATACCCAATGGATAGTACAACCTGAAATTTTGACTCCATACTCATGGGCTTGCTGTATGGCATTTATTCCTTTAAAGCTGGGCAGAAGGCTTGGATGCAGATTGATTATTCTGCCATCATAATGATCAATAAATACTTTAGGCACTATTTTCATAAGACCTGCTAAAACTATTAGGTCAGGCGAATAATCATCAAGAATCTTAATCCATTTTAATGCATCCTCGTTATTTAATCTCGCTGAATCAGAATTACATTCCAACCATTTGCAATTAACTGAATATTCGTTTGCAATATCGAGAATTCCTGACTTTTCGATATCTGAAAAAATACCGACTATCTGCGCCATTCCAAGAAGACCGTTTTTCTCTGCTTCAATTATTGCCTTGGCGTTTGAACCTTTCCCTGAACCAATTATTGCTATTTTCATTTTTTTATCTATAGATCATTTCGAATTTTATTGATAATAGAAGTGGTAGAAACGCCTTCCAGAATAGGAACGAATTTGATTTTAGCCTTGGTTTTTTCGAGTGCCTCTCTTTCTTCTGAATTAATTGAATCTATGGAATAATCCTCAGCTTTTGCATAGATATCAGGTTTTAAGATTTTAATTTCATTTGCAAGGTTACTATTGTTGAAAATGAAAACACCGCTTACAAATTGTAGTGAGGAGAGTAGATAAGCCCTGTGAGTTTCCGAGATAATCGGTCGATTATTACCTTTGTTATTTTTAACGCTTGTATCTGAATTCATACCAACCCATAGGAAATCTCCTAATGCAGCGGCATGCTTGAGACTCACAACATGCCCAGCATGCAGAATATCGAAACAACCATTTGTTAAAACAAATGTTTTGTCTTTCTTTTGAGCAAGCCTTCTTGCTTCAAGTGCTTTATTTATAGAATAAACTGAGATGTCATCAATCAAAAGTTTAGTCTCAATAGATGATCAGTCGTTGTCAAAAAACTTTTTTGCCTTATCCAAAAAACCTTCCTCCTCAGAGAAATCCTTTTCTCCGCAAGTTCTAGCAAATTCTACTAAGGCATCTTTTTGATCATTGGATAATTTTGTAGGGACAAGAATTGATATCTTAACATATAGGTCTCCTTTTCTAGAAGAGTAGCGTAGATTTGGCATACCATGATTTTTTAGCCTGAAAGTTTTGTTTGATTGCGTACCTGATGGAATTTTAAGTGATACTTTGCCTTCCAGAGTTGGAACCTCAATGGTTCCTCCCAATGCGGCCAAGGCAAAGGGAATTTGCACATCGTGGAAAAGGTCATCCTCATCTCTTTCAAAGAGTGAATGATCTTCAATATGAACATCAACATATAAATCGCCAGAGGGCCCCCCTCTCGACCCAGCATCGCCTCTTCCTCTTGAGCAGAGTCTATTGCCGTGACTGACTCCAGGTGGAACCTTAACCTTAACCTTACCCTGTTTTCTAATTCTTCCATCTCCATTACATTTTTGGCAAGGATTCTCGATCATGACTCCAGTACCACTGCAAGTGGGACAAGTTCTTCTGATGCTTATAAAACCTTGGTTAGATGCGACTTGTCCGATTCCCCCGCAAGTTGAACACATAATCTTCCCTGAACCTGAAGATGCTCCACTACCATTGCAGGTTACACATTCACCATGATGATGATATTTGATTTCCTTCTCAACTCCTTTTGCAGCTTGTGCAAGGGTTATTGATACACTTACTCGGAGGTCAGAACCTCTACTTCCTTCGCTGGCGGCATTTCCACTTGAACTACCACCAAAAAAGTCATCAAAGATACTTCCAAATCCACCGCCACCGCCACCTCCACCGCCGCCGCCAAAGACATCCTTAAAAAGGTCAAATGGATCAACGCCCCGGGAAAAACCACCACCGCCCTGGAAAGCCTCATGTCCAAATTGGTCGTATTTTTGCCTCTTATCTTCGTCTTTAAGGATTTCAAAAGCTGCGGAAATTTCCTTAAATCTTTCTTCTGCTTGTTCGTCTCCAGGATTTTTGTCCGGGTGATATTTGACGGCTAGCTTTCTGTACGCTTTTTTAATCTCTTCTGCTGATGCATTGCGATCTACGCCAAGTACTTCGTAAAAATCTTTTTGTGACATGGTTTGCGTTCTTTAGGTTAAGCGTTTTCTTTAACATCCCCTTGAGAAATTATTACTGAAGCTGGCCTTAATAGCTTATCTCTAATTTTATACCCAACCCGAACAGCTTTCAGAATGTCTCCCTCTTTTATTTGGTCACTGGTTTGATAACTTAATGCTTCATGTATTTGCGGATCAAAAGTTTCTCCTTTTGGATTAATAATTTCCAATCCGTATTCTCCAAGTATATTCTCCATCTGCTTACAGGCCATTGAAAACCCGATGAATAAATTTTTGGTTGCTTCATCCTTTTCGGCTTCCACCATCCCGATCTGAAAAGCATCTAAGACAGGGAGTAGATCCCCAATGATTTGTGATCTGGTACGAATGACAGCGTCTTCCCTTTCTTGGATTTGCCTTTTTCTAAGGTTTTCGATGTCAGCCATGACTCGAATATATTTATCCTTAAAGTTTTCATCTTTCGAATAAGCGGAACTTACTTTTTTTCTCAGCTTCTCGTCAGTTTGATTAGGATCCACCTCACTACTTTTTTCTGGGGTATCTTCATGAACATTTTCGGGTTCATCTGATTCAGTTTCATTATTATCTACACGCTCTGTATTTTGATCTTTATTCATTGGTTAGTAAGAGTTTATGAGTTATCGGAATAACTCAAAAATGAGTTTTAAAATATAAATACAACTTTTAATTTAAACCGCAAAAGCGATCAGTAATTAATATTGTTGAATCCTCGAGAGCATGAATCTCGCATGAATCCGAGTACGGTGAAATACTTGAATACCCGAGGTTTAAAGGTTGGCTTTCACAGTTTAAAATACCTCTTATCGGACATAAAATTACGCAATCTTGCTTAGGTTTTTTAATTTCAGTTTTTGAACCTTTCGCTAAATTAAATTTCCTAATTCTAAACAATTCGCTTTGAGCGATTGTATATTCTCCAAGGTCTGTACATGTGGTCATGGTACAAGGTTCATAATCATTGAAGTCGATGCATTTCATGGATTCTTCAATATGCAGGTTACGCGGTTTTCCATCTTCTCCATTGCGCCCCCAATCGTAAACCCGAAAAGTAGTATCTGAGTTTTGTTGAATTTCAAGAATCAAATTACCCGCATCAATTGCATGCATTCGCCCGCTCTCGACTAAAACTGAGTCATTTGGTTTGGAGGGAATCTTGTGACATAGATTCTCTGCAGAATTTTGCTTTAATGCTTCTTGGAATTGCAACTTGGTAACTCCTTTTTTTAATCCCAAAATAATACCTGCTTCTTCCGTACAGTTTACAATATACCAATTTTCAGTTTTGGGCTCTCCATTAAGGCTAGAAGCGATGTCAGCTGGAGGATGAACTTGGAGACTGAGTCTCGCATGACAATCAAGCCACTTTACCAAAATTGGAAATCTTCTGTCTTTCTTCCAGCTTGGACCCATTATTTCATGGCAATTGCCTTCAATTAGGCTTCGAATGGTTTGTTGATTTCCGTTTGGATGCAAAAAAAATGATTGTTCATCTTCGCGGTCCACTATATTCCAAGACTCTCCGATTCTCTCATTGCAATCCAATCCATGGTCAAACAACGCATGAAATTGCTGACCTCCCCAGATCCTTTTTTTGTAAATAGGTTCAAACTTGAAAACACTCACTCTTTATCCTTTAATGAAAAAGTGTGGCGGTGTAAACGATTGTTGTTAGAGGTTTCTATGTAGGCTTTTATTATGAGTAAATCAGACTTAAAATTAAGTGAGGTTTCTCCTGGTAGAAGCAGGCTTATTGCAACATTTGCTTTTGCCTTTGGCATCCTGTGCCTATTAGCATTGTTGGATTACAATCCAGAAAGCATCCACGCTACTCCACAGTCTGTGGAAAACCCTGTTTTAGGAAAGGCAGGAGTTTTTACAGCAAGAACATTACTTGGTTGGTTTGGCGTTTCTTCCTGGTTGATTCCATGGTTTTTTATCAATTTGAGCCTTGGTTTATACTGCAAAACTCATACTAAAGCTAAGATTATTAATAGCCTTTCAATTTTGCTCTGTTGTTTATCAATTAGCATAATGGCGAATGTTCGAGATCATACTGAAATTATGAACGATCAGTTTTCTATGTTCGATTTAAATTATATGGAACATGGTGCAGGAGGATCAATTGGGGCATTTTTTTATTCAGGTTTGCCGTTTAGCGAAAGCATAAGTGTAAATTTTAATGAGCCAGGCATTCTAAAGCATTGGCTTGGAAGTGTTGGCACTGTGCTTCTGGCTTTTATTTTATTTGTTTTTGGTCTCTATTACCAAATCCGAAGGTATTTTAGTGTTGATGGAACTATAAATCGCTTCAGGAACCTAACTAATAAAGCCCGAGAAAAGAAAAACTCAGAAAAAAGTAGAAAGGAAGAAAAAAACATTACCGGCTCCAATACTGTATCAAGTAAAGAAAATTCCACTAACAAGCCTAGCAAATGGAGGTTTAAATGGTTTGGGTCAAAGGAAGAAGATCTTTTGTTTGAGGATGTTTCTTTAGGTAAAAATTCCAGTTCTGAACAATCCGAAAATCCTAAAAAAGAAACTCCCAAAAAATCTACACCTGAATCAAATAAAGTAGAAAAAGCTACTCAGGAAAAACCTGCTTCTCTACCAGATGAGATGTCCCAAAATACTGAATCAGAAATTCAGGTTGAGCAGGTTAGTCTACCAGAAAATGTCAATGCAGACTCTTCCTCCACAGATCAAGAAGTTGAAATGGATGGTTTTAAAGTTGTGAGAGCAGCAAAGACTGAAAAAGCTAGTGATCTATTTCCAGAAAGAAAAGGAGATTACCATTTTCCCACACTTGAGCTTCTAATGGAACCTCCTGACGAAGAATCAAATGAAGACGAAGATCACATGATCAAGGCACGTAATCTGAAGGAAACACTCGCCCAATTTAAAGTTGATATTGAGCTTGGCGAGGTGCATACAGGGCCAGTTATCACCAGATATGATGTACACCCTGCAGCTGGTGTGCGAGTAGAAAAAATTTCCAATCTTGATAAGAACTTAGCCATGGCACTAAAGGCTGACAGCGTGAGGATTTTAGCACCAGTACCTGGGAAAGGTTGCGTCGGAATAGAAGTTCCTAACCAAAAACCTGCACCTGTTTGCTTGAAAGAAATCCTTCAGTCAAAAGCATGGGCTGATTCGGGTGCTGAAATACCGATAGTTTTGGGAAAGGAAGCTAGTGGTCGTGCACTTGTGGCAGATCTTACAAAGATGCCGCATTTGCTGGTTGCTGGATCTACAGGTTCAGGAAAAACAGTCTGCATCAATGCAATAATTGCATCTCTTTGTTACCACTCGAGTCCCGAAGATGTAAGATTTATTATGGTAGACCCTAAAATTGTAGAAATGAAGATTTACAATGATCTACCTCATATGCTTATTCCGGTTGTAACCGAGCCTAAAAAAGTTCCTGGGGCTTTGAAATGGCTTTTGATCGAAATGGAACGCAGATATCAAATATTCTCAAAAGTAGGAGTCCGAAATATAGCTGGTTTCAACGCAAAAATACTAAAGGATAAGGAAGAAAAGGAAAAAGCACAGCTCTTGGATGCTGAGATGACGGCTGAAGAGAGGGCAGCTCTTTCTTCAATTCAGGTTCCGCGGGATGACGATGCACTTGAGATTCCTGAGAATAAATTACCCTACATTGTTTGTATAATAGACGAACTAGCAGATTTAATGATGGTTGCTCAAGCAGATGTGGAAACGGGAATAGCACGATTAGCCCAACTTGCTCGAGCTGCCGGTATTCATCTAATCATTGCAACTCAAAGACCTTCGGTTAATGTAATAACCGGCGTTATAAAAGCTAATTTACCGAGTAGAATTTCTTTTCGTGTTGCATCATATCGTGACAGCCAGACTATTCTCGACGGCAAAGGAGCAGAGGCTCTAATTGGAAAAGGTGATATGTTATTTATCCCACCTGGCAGCTCTACATTTGTTAGAGCACAGGGGGCATTTGTCAGTGATGATGAAATAAATGGGATCGTAGATTATTTAAAAGTCAACGGACCACCCCAGATTATTGAAGAAGTAAAAGAACAGATAGACTCTGCAGGGGAGGATGATGTACTAGGTCAAGGAGGTGATGATAGTGATGAGGATCCAATGATTCGAAAAGCCATCGAGATAATTCGCTCAACAAAGAGAGCTTCCACCTCAAATTTACAAAGGAAGCTCAGTATAGGTTATAATCGAGCAGCAAGAATTATGGACGAGTTAGAAGATCGTGGTTTAGTCGGTCCAGATACACCAGGTCAAGGACGCGAAATTCTGATGGATTTATGAATCTCAGCTTGCCAAAAGTCTTAACATAAATTTTTGTAATTTTATACATGCCAGTTGGACAAAAATTAGAAGAAGCAAGAAAGAGAAAAGGCGTTTCACTTCGAGAAGTTTCAGAAAGTACTAAAATCCGTGGAGATTATCTTTCTGCAATTGAGACGGGTAATTATGAAATTAATCTTCCCGAGGTTTATTTACGAGGTTTTGTTCGGTTGTATTCAAAATTTTTGGGCCTCGATCAAGATGCAATGGTTGCTGATCTTAATGTTGAAATTGGCAAGACGAGTGAACGGACAATAAAAAAATCTCTGGGATCAATAGTTTCTCAAGACAATTTAGAAAACAAGGACAGAACATCAGTAAAAAACCAGCAAATTGCTCCTAATAAAAATAGTAGTTCTAGATCTAACTTAAACTTAACGCTTCCAATCATTCTATCCTTTGTTGGCGTTTTTATAGTTCTAGCTGTTATATTTACCATTTATCTTAATAAGGGTGAAGACGCATTCTCAGGTGAAAACAGTGGAGTCGAGTCAACAATCAATGAAGTGGTTGATCAGAATCAACAGATTTCAAGTGATTCAGCAACGAGTAGACATATCCTAGAAATTTCCGTTACAGGTGACATGAAAAAGCTGATAATCTGTGATGAAGGTAAGTCACCTCCTGTCTTTCATGAATTCGATAGTTTAAAGGAAGGCTGGAAAACAGAGATCTCTTTTATTGAATCGTTTAGGTGTTACTCTTCCGAAGTAGAAAAAGTAATCATTTCCGTAGATGGGGAAGAACCTAGAAGTGCGATTGTAGATCGTTCAGGTATTGGTACTTTTAGCTGGAAAGCTAACTAAGAATTTTCAACATCACTTCATCTTGCTTTGGGAGTGATATCTAATTGTATTTTTTCCCCACTACGGATGACCCTTACAGTAACTTGACGCTTGGGAATCAACTTACCGATTGCATCAGTGTAATCGTAAATGTTTTCAACTTTTTGATTTGAAAGTTCGACAATAAGATCACCCGCTAAAATGCCGGCTAAATCAGCAGGTCCGTTTTTACTTACGCCCGAAAGTAGAACTCCTTTTGCATCAGTTTGTGAGTAGTCAGGAATGGTTCCTAAGTATGCTCTTAATTTTGCCCGATTGGATGTCGATGGTCTTACTTGGCTGACATAATCAATTCTATCCCGTTGGCTGAGAATGCTTACAATGCGAGTAAAAAGCTTCGAACATTGAATGATTCCATCATAATTTATTTTGTCTGCTGTGTCACTTGGGGAATGATAATCATTATGTAAACCAGTAAAAGCACTAATTATAGGAACGCCTTTTGTGAAAAAAGAGGTGGTATCGGTTGGAATGTGACTATCGTTTTGCAGGTTCAAGTTAAGTCTGACAGGAACATTTGCCATTTGTATGATCTTACGCCATTGTGTAGATGAACCTACTCCATGAATGGTCATTTTCTCATTTAGCCTACCAACCATGTCCATATTGAGATATGCGACTATTGGGTTTGCTCCCGAGTGGTTTTGATTAAGAAGTTTATTTGCAAAATGAGAAGAGCCCACAAGACCAATCTCCTCTCCAGACCATGCGGCAAAAACAACATCAAACATAGGTTTCTGAGGATTAAATTCATTTTTTAAGAGCATTCTTATAATCTCAAGCAGAGCACTTATTCCTGAACCGTTGTCATCCGCCCCCGGATGGATTTTACCTTTTTGACTCTTCTTGGCTCTTGAACTGTGTTTTCCTTTACCAATATGGTCAATATGGGCACCAACCAAAATAAATGGATGATCAAGTTTGTTATTTTTATTTAAATCGAGGTAGCCAACAGTATTCTGGCATGTCCCCTTTATTCTGGAGATTTCTAAGTTTGAAGTAAAAGATAAGTTCTTGAGAACAAACCCCATGGCGGGGTTTCCTTTTTCAAATAGTTTGCTTACCTCTTTATAATCTTTGCCATTCGATGTGAAAAGATGGTAGGTCAATTCTCTATTTAAGGAAATCGCTTGGATTGAGATTTTTTCTCTTGTTGAGCTGGCAAAAGGAATAACTTCCCCTGTAGAATCATTAGTATCAGAAATAAAGATTATCCCTTTAGCACCTAAATCTCTGGCTGTTGACGCTTTCTTTCTCAGGGTTGAATGATAAAAATGCTTTTCTTTTTTCTCACCACTCCAACCAGGAGGAAGCTTTCTTAGACAAAGTACCCATTTATTCTCTACATCTAAATGTGTATACGAATCATAATTTGAATTGGTATTCTCATCGGTAATCCTTATGCCGTATCCGACAAATGTTATTTCTTTGGCAAGAGATTTACCTGAGTCACTGAAAGCTAAAGGATTCCAATCCTTTCCAATAATTAAGTTTTTATCATGAAAACTGAAATCCAAGGAAGATTCTGGGCTGAATGCTGCATGCTTAAAAAACGAAAAATCCTGATACCATGTGCCATCGAAATACTCCTTGAGATTATTATTTTCAAAGTGGCTTGCCACATATTCATTTGCCTTCTTTAAACCAGGAGAGCCAGTACTTCTTCCTTCAAGATTTTCAGAACTCAAATATTCAACATGCTTTTTAGCATGATATAGGGATGATTTAATATCCTTTTTTGCAACTTCAGTATCGAGTGTTTTGGATCCTTTTACTGACGGAGATTCATTGAGCAAACGCAGGGCATCTTCATGGTTCCAATTAGCCAAAAAAATCTGTGATTTTTTAGCTGGAGTAGCATTGCTTGTCCATGAAATGGTATTGCCATCTGGAGAAAAACTTGGAAGACCATCAAAGCCTTCCCGTTCGGTTATACGCACAGGTTTCTTCTTTCCGAAAAAATCTACAATGTAGAGTTCAAAATTATGAAAGCCTTGTAGGTTGGTTGAAAAAATTATGTATTCATTGGAGGGGTGGAAAAAAGGTGCCCATGACATAGCGTTTAACTGCGTAATTTTTCTTTCTACTCGGTCATTTATTGACATGGTATAAATCTCCGCCTTGTGCCCATCGGGAGAAAACCTTCTCCAGCAAATATTTTCTCCCGTTGAATCAAAAAAAGGTCCACCATCATAACCTAAATGGTCTGTGAGTCTTGTAACTCGTTCCCCATTGCTGTGCATCAGGTAGATCTCATTATGAAAAGATGGGTTTTCTAAGGTAGCGGGATCATTATTTTGGTCATAAGCATGTCGATTAGATGTAAAAACTATTTTCTTTCCATCAGGTGAATACGCACATTCGGCATCATATCCATAAGAATTGGTAAGACGTGATATCTTTCCTGTTATAAGGTTTTTTGAAAATAAATCGTAATTTGGGTCATAGTCCCAACTGTACTTCTTCTGCTTACCCGATTTTCGTAATTCAAGTTCCTCCTTTTGCTTGGACCGAGAGGTAGGGTCTAAGTGAGTAGATGCATAGAGGATTTTTTCTTCTGTAGGGTAGAACCAAGCACAAGTAGTTTTTCCAACACCAGAAGAGATTAATGTGTTTTCTCCACTTACTAAATCCAAAGAATAGATCTGGTAAAATGGATTCCCAGTAACATTTTCAGACTGGTAGCAGATTTTAGAACCCGTTGAAGAAAAATATCCTTCACCAGATCTATTACCTTCGAAAGTTAATTGAACAATGTTTGCCAGAACTCCCTTGTCAGCATGAGCAAAGCTAGAAATAAGTGCCAGTGTATAAAAGAGGAATCTAAAAGGAACTAGATTTAACATGCATTCGTGATAATGCATGAATGGCAAATAGACAAGACTATGCCGATGGTTTTATGCTACTTCTATGAGTTGCTTTTTGACAAACCAAAAGGATGACTTTCCTCTGGTTATTGCAGAAAAATCAATGGGAATGTTTTCCCCACTTTTACTTACAAGAGAAACAGCAACATTAAAAACATTTTTCCCATTGACGATAGAATTGACCGCTTCGGATGCTGAGGTCAAGTCTTCCGGACTGATAAAATTCATAAAAGGTTTGTTTCTCAGTTCATCTGTTGTGTAGCCCAGGAAATCAGACCAATCCGAGTCGATACCATGGAAAACAATTTCTCCGTCAATTATTTCCAAGGTACCAGAAAAGTCAGAGACGAGCGACATTGAATCCAAGGACTGCATGCTTTGGTCCATGGGAATGGAACCATGCTTAGTGAGCATTTTATTTTGGAAATGCTTGGGAGTCATTCCAATGCGTTTTTTGAACGCACGGTGAAAATAGTGTACACTTTCAAATCCGCACGCTACTGAAACACGCTTGATACTGACTTTAGTTGTTGAAAGCATTTTCTTGGACTGATCTATTCGAGTTCTGATCAAATCCTCTGTGGGGCTGATGTTGAATATTTGCTTGTAAAGTGAAGCGAACCTACTTGAGCTTAAACCCATAATTTGTGCCATATTTCCTATTGTCCAACGCTTTGGGAAATTTTCATGAACATCTGTTCTGAGTTCGCGTAGCTTCTGTGCGTGGTCGGGGAGGGAGAGAACAAAGTCCTGCTTAACGAATCTAGAAATTTTCGTAAATAATTCTTGAATTAAGATTGAAATAATCCGTTCATGGTGAATATCTTTGGCTAAATTTTCTTTAGCAATCTTTTCAAAAATTGAGTCTAGAAAGTAAGTTTGGACAGGACTTAAAACAGTGCTGGATTGAAAATCCAGCGACGTAAGTAACCTCGCACAATCTGAACTTTTAAAGATTAGACTGTCATAAATTAGTTCGTTTTTAATAGGTTTAACGGAAATGGATTGGTCAGGTGAAAACAGGATACAGTCTCCATAATTGACTTCAGATAAACCCTCAGAATTTTTGACTAATGCATCAGACTTAAATAAAAGGAATGTAAAGTTTGGAGAAACTGAGCTTATTTCTCTTTCAGGAGGCAGTGTGTTTGATGATGAAACATCAACTAATCTAATTTTCATAGAAATAAATTGTTAACTTTTACCCGATAAGTCAATAAATTAATGGAACTTAAAATGGATTGGTCAACATTTGTCGAAAAGTGAATTATAGTATCACTTATGCCTTATACGCTTACGACAAATTACTGGTCCGCATCAGGGTCCGAACACTTTGGTCCTTTAAGGGCATCAATCTGACCGATCAGTTGGGGGTGTTCTTCGGCTTTTTCATTCAATTCGATCCAATCCTGTAGTTCCTCAGGAACATCCATATCTGGATAAATGGCTTCAACAGGGCATTCATCCATGCATGCATTGCAATCAATGCAAGTTTCTGGGTTGATGTAAAGTCGATCAGGCAGTTCGTGGAAGGCGTCAACTGGACAAACTGAAACGCAACTTGTGAACTTACAATCAACACATTTTTCTGTTACAACATATGTCATTTTATTAAAAGAATCTTACAGGAGAACTGCCTGAAGCCTTTTGTCGCATAGCTTCATGTTCTTCATCTGAACACGGTGCATCAATGGGAACTTCGGTTGAAACATCATTTTTTTGGACTAGGTTATTTGAAAGAAGATAGTTTTCTACTTCCTCTCCGCTCACATCTGCGAGCATTTCTCCGTTTACTTCAACACAGGGAGAAAGAGGTTGCCCTGATTTTGTAACCATTTCTTCGTATATTTGGCGGTTATTAATGATGTCTAAATCTTCGTATTTCAAGGAGTATTTATCCATGATTGCTCTTACGCCCATGCTCCAGCCACACTGTGGTTTTAAATATGCTTTAATTTCCATACTATTATTTAATTACTAAAAATGACTTTTGGCAAATGTTTCTGAAAACTTATTNTTCTTATTTAAAAATTCTCTATGAAATTAATTCTTNTAGAAATATGTTTGTTGTAGTTTGAGATATAGTCCTATCATTCNTATATTANACTTTCATTTTCAATATCGGATGATAAAAATTTCTCTANCTGGCCTAATATCTCTGCTAATAACCTTGACCGATTTTTTTCCTAATTCAAAATAGAGAATTCTCCAACTTGCAGGTATTATTAATCTGTATAAATTTTATCCCATGAGTTTACCAATCAAACAAGGTCTGTATGACCCAAACAATGAACACGAAAATTGTGGTATCGGTTTAATAGTAGATATGAAGGGAAGGCGTTCCCATGACATTGTTAAGGGTGCACTTGAAATTTGTGTTAATCTCGATCATCGCGGAGGTTGTGGTTGTGATCCGATTACCGGAGATGGTGCAGGCATATTTATTCAGTTACCACATAAGTTTTTGTCGCAAGCTTGTTCAGAGGAAGTCTCTCTTCATCTGCCTGACGAAGGAGATTATGGTGCGGCTTTTATTTATCTTTCTAAAGAACCTGAATTATATACCCATGAAAAAAATATTATTGCTGAGGTTTTATCGGAGGAGGGGTTAGAATTATTAGGGTGGCGTAAAGTCCCCGTTAAAAGTGGGATACTTGGAAAAGCATCTTTTGAGTGCGAACCTACAATGGAGCAATTATTTGTTAAAAGACCTAATAGTATTGAGAAAGGTCTTCCATTTGAAAGAAAGCTTTACTTAGTCCGAAGAATTATCAGTCACCGACTACGCTTCAGTTCGGGTGACCCTGATGTTAGTTTTCATGTCAGTTCGTTTTCTTCAAAGACCATGACTTACAAGGGAATGTTAACAACGGAGCAACTGACAGATTATTTTCCTGACCTCAGCAACCCTTTAATGGAGTCTGCACTAGCTCTAACTCACTCAAGGTTTTCAACAAATACTTTTCCAAGTTGGCATCGGGCACAACCTTTTAGGTATTTGTGTCATAATGGAGAAATAAATACCGTCAGAGGAAATGAAAATTGGTTATACGCTCGTCAAATGCAACTCGCAAGTGATGTGTTTGGTGATGATGTGAAAAAATTATTACCTATCATTCGTGAAGACGGTTCAGATTCACAAAAATTTGATAATTGCTTAGAATTTTTGATTCTTTCAGGCCGTAGTCTGTCACATGCCATGATGATGATGATTCCAGAGCCATGGGAAAAACATCAAGATATGCCCCAGTTCAAGAGAGACTTTTATGAATTCCACGCCTGCGTGATGGAACCATGGGATGGGCCTGCATCCATCGCATTTTCTGACGGAACGCAAATTGGTGCTGTGTTGGATCGAAATGGACTTAGACCATCCCGTTATTATGTTACCAGCGATGATAAAGTAATTTTAGCTTCAGAAGTGGGAGTTCTTTCTTCAATAGATCCTAAAAAAGTTATTAAAAAAGGAAGACTTGAACCCGGAAGAATGTTTTTAATTGATATGGATCAGGGTAGAATTATCGATGATACAGAACTCAAACAATCTATTGCACAAAAAGAGCCCTATGGAGAGTGGTTGAAAGAATCGATGATTAACTCGAATTCTCTGCCCTTACCGCAAGTCAAAAATGTGGATGATTTTTCTAACATTGTAGAAACACAAAAAGCATTTGGTTACACCTTTGAAGATCTACGTTTTTTGATCGGACCAAGTGCTCAATCCGGGAAACAACCACTCGGATCAATGGGTAACGATTCTCCACTTGCTGTTCTTTCTGATAAATCACAATCACTTTACAATTATTTTAAACAATTATTTGCCCAAGTAACCAACCCTCCTATTGACCCGATTAGAGAAGAATTGGTCACTGCTTCGATAAGCTTTGTTGGCTCAGAAGGCAATTTAACGAATCCAGGTCCTAAGAGTTGCCGCTTGATTAAATACGACTCCCCTCTAATCGACGACATGCAGACTACCCAACTTAGGGGAAAGTTGCCTTCTGGCTTTATGTCTTCAACATTACAAATGCTTTTTAAGCCTAATAACAAAAGGCTCCATGGGGAAGATCTTGAAATTGCATTAGAAGAGTTATTTAGAAAAGCAGATGAAGCAATCATTGAAGGAGTTAACATTTTAATTCTTTCTGACCGTGACTTATCGCCTGAGTTTGCTGCCATCCCTGCTCTA